>NZ_JBITGZ010000007.1:0-313584 GCF_044457565.1 Kitasatospora sp. NPDC050543
ACTGCAGGGGGGACCCTGTGGGAGAGTAGGACGCCGCCGAACAATCATTCACAGAGAACCCCCACCCGATTCCGGGTGGGGGTTCTCTGCGTTTCCGGGAGGATCTCCGGCAAAGGGGAACTCCGGAATGCCCTTCGGGGCGCCCTCCCGGGCCCGCCGGCCTCAGAGTGCGAGCTTGAAGCCGAGGTGGGAGGCCACGAAGCCCAGCCGCTCGTAGAAGCGGTGCGCGTCCGTCCGCGTGGCGTCCGAGGTGAGCTGTACGAGGTCGGCCCCGAGGTCCCGTGAGGTGTCGATCGCCCACTGGAGCAGGTCGGTGCCCAGGCCTGTGCCGCGTTCGTCGGAGTGGATCCGGACGCCCTCGATGATGGTGCGGGTGGATCCCTTGCGGGAGAGCCCGGGGATGAGAGTCAGTTGCAGGGTGCCGATGGTGCGACCGGCGCGGACCGCGACCACCAGGTGCTGGTGCGGGTCCGCGACGATCCTGGCGAGCGCGGTGCGGTACGGGGTGAGGTCGTTCGGGCTCTCCCGGGTGGCCCCCAGCGGGTCGTCGGCGAGCATGGCGACGATCGCGGGCAGGTCGTCGGCGGTGGCGGGGCGAATGCTCAGGTCGGTCATGACCTCAGACTAGGCGGGGAGCCGGGCCGGATCGCCGGCCGGGGGCGGGCCGCAGTGCCTGGGTGAGGGCACGTCAGGCCCGGTGTGGCGCCCCGTCGGCCCGTGCCCGCTTCCCTCCGTACCGGCCCCGGCCCCCGGGGCCGGGAGGGCCTCCCGGCGGGCCTGCGGCGTGACGGTCGCTCACTCTCCGGGGGCTGCACTGGTGATGACAGCGAAGACCGCGCCGTGCGGGTCGACGAGCTGGGCGAAGCGGCCGACGCCGTGCATGTCCATCGCGGGCAGGCGGACGGTGGCCCCGAGCTTCTCGGCCTTGGCGACGGTCGCGTCCGTGTCGGGGACCTCGAAGTAGGGCAGCCAGTGCGAGGTGGTGCCGGCGGCGGTCTGCTCGGGGCCGAGCTGCATGATGCCGCCCTGGCCGTCGCCGGTGCCGCCGCCCGCGGGGGTGACCACGGTGTACGTGCCGGCGTCGAACGGTACGTCCTGCTCCTGCCAGCCGAAGACCGCGCGGTAGAAGGCCTTCGCGGCCTCGGCGTCGGTGCTGTAGCACTCCGTCCAGCACAGCGTGCCGGGGGCGGTCACGGCGTCCAGGCCCCGGGTGTCGCCGGGCTGCCAGATGGCGAACTCCGCACCCGTCGGGTCGGTGAAGCCGGCCATCCTGCCGTTGGTGAAGATGTCGAAGGGGGCGACGCGGACCTTGCCGCCGCCGCCCTCGACCAGGGCGGTGGTCCGGTCGGCGTCGGTGCTGGTGAAGTAGATCGTCCAGGCGGGTTCGGCGCCGTCCTCGGTGAGTGGGCCGAGGGCGGCCACCGTCCTGCCGTCCTGCTGGAAGAAGCCGTAACCGCCGGCCTCGGGCCCGGCCGAGGCGAAGGTCCAGCCGAAGAGCCCGGTGTAGAAGTTCTCGGAGGCCGTGGTGTCGGGGCTGCCCAGGTCGAGCCAGTTGGGCGAGCCGGGGACGTACTGGGTGGTCAGCATGGTGGCGGTGCTCCTTGGGCGGGGCCCGTCGCGGGACGGGCGTGACGGTGTGGCCCCCCGCTGCCCCGGGTCGGTCCCCGAGCGGTCCCCCGTGCCGTTTCCCAGCCTTCCACCTGGACCCGGCGGTCGCAGCGTGAGCGGGGTGCGGGGGATTGCCCCGGTCCGTGTCCGGGTTGTCGGCGCCGGGCGGTACGGTGCGTAGCGGATGGTCACCCGGATCGGCAAGGGGGTTTCGTGGCCACGCAACAGCAGGCGCAGGTGCCACGCCAGCTCGCCCAGGTCGAGGGGGTGCTGGAGCGGATCACCTACGCGAACGAGGAGACGGGGTACACCGTCGCGCGCGTCGACACCGGGCGGGGCGGGAACGACCTGCTGACGGTGGTGGGTGCGCTGCTGGGTGCGCAGCCGGGGGAGTCGCTGCGGCTGCACGGGCGATGGGGTTCGCATCCGCAGTACGGCAGGCAGTTCGTGGTGGAGAACTACACGACGGTGCTGCCCGCCACGGTGCAGGGCATCCAGCGGTATCTGGGTTCGGGGCTGATCAAGGGGATCGGGCCGCGGTTCGCGGAGCGGATCGTGGAGGCCTTCGGGGTGGACACCCTGGAGGTGATCGAGAACGAGCCCGGCCGGCTGATCGAGGTGCCGGGGCTGGGCCCGAAGCGGACGAAGATGATCGCGGCGGCCTGGGAGGAGCAGAAGGCCATCAAGGAGGTGATGGTCTTCCTGCAGGGTGTGGGGGTGTCGACCTCGCTGGCGGTGCGGATCTTCAAGAAGTACGGGGACGCGTCGATCGGGGTGGTGAAGAACGAGCCGTACCGGCTGGCTTCGGACGTGTGGGGGATCGGCTTCCTCACGGCGGACAAGATCGCGCAGGCGGTCGGCATCCCGCACGACAGCCCGCAGCGGGTGAAGGCCGGTCTGCAGTACGCGCTGTCGCAGAGCAGTGATCAGGGGCACTGCTTCCTGCCGGAGGAGCGGCTGATCGCGGACGGGGTGAAGCTGCTCCAGGTGGATGTGGGGCTGGTGATCGACTGCCTGGCGGAGTTGGTTGCGGAGGAGGGGGTGGTGCGGGAGTCGGTACCCGGTGTGGCGGGCGAGCCGATCACCGCGGTCTACCTGGTGCCGTTCCACCGGGCGGAGATCTCGCTGGCGAACCAGCTGCTGCGGCTGCTGCGGGCCGAGTCCGACCGGATGCCCGGTTTCGCGGGGGTGGACTGGGCTGCGGCGCTGGCATGGCTCGCGAAGCGGACGGGGGCGGATCTGGCGCCGGAGCAGGAGCAGTCGGTGCGTCTCGCGCTGACCGAGAAGGTCGCGGTGCTGACGGGCGGTCCGGGCTGCGGGAAGTCCTTCACGGTGAAGTCGATCGTCACGCTGGCGCTGGCGAAGAAGGCGAAGGTGGTGCTGGCGGCGCCGACCGGGCGGGCGGCCAAGCGGCTGGCGGAGCTGACGGGGGTGGAGGCGTCGACGGTGCACCGGCTGCTGGAGCTGCGGCCGGGCGGGGAGGCGGCGTACGACCGGGACCGGCCGCTGGACGCGGATCTGGTGGTGGTCGACGAGGCCTCGATGCTGGATCTGATCCTGGCGAACAAGCTGGTCAAGGCGGTGGCGCCGGGGGCGCACCTGCTGTTCGTGGGGGATGTGGACCAGCTGCCGTCGGTGGGGGCCGGCGAGGTGCTGCGGGACATGCTGGCCGCGGGTGGCCCGATCCCGTCGGTGCGGCTGACGAGGATCTTCCGGCAGGCGCAGCAGTCGGGTGTGGTGACCAACGCGCACCGGATCAACGAGGGTCTGCCGCCGCTGACGGAGGGGCTGGCGGACTTCTTCCTCTTCGTGGAGGACGACGCGGAGCGGGCGGCGGGGCTGACGGTGGATGTGGTGGCGCGGCGGATTCCGCAGAAGTTCGGGCTGGATCCGCGCCGGGACGTGCAGGTGCTGGCGCCGATGCACCGCGGTCCGGCGGGTGCGGGCAATCTCAACACCCTGCTCCAGGCGGCTGTCACGCCGGGGCGGGAGGGGCTGCCCGAGCGGCGGTTCGGCGGGCGGACGTTCCGGGTGGGGGACAAGGTCACCCAGATCAGGAACAACTACGAGAAGGGGCAGAACGGCGTCTTCAACGGCACGGTCGGGGTGGTGTCCTCGCTCAGTGTGGAGGAGCAGCGGCTGACGGTGCTCACGGACGAGGACGAGGAGGTGCCGTACGACTTCGACGAGCTGGACGAGCTGGCGCACGCGTACGCGGTGACGATCCATCGCTCGCAGGGCAGCGAGTACCCGGTGGTGGTGATTCCGGTCACCACGTCGGCCTGGACGATGCTCCAGCGGAACCTGCTCTACACGGCGGTGACCAGGGCGAAGCGACTGGTAGTGCTGGTGGGGTCACGCAAGGCGATCGGACAGGCCGTTCGGACCGTCAGTGCAGGTCGCAGGCACTCCGGACTGGACCACCGGCTGGCCGTTGGATGATCCTCCAAGGGATTCCTTGCCCTTAGGGTTGTCTTGACGTGAAGAGATTTAGGGCAGAGCCTAGACTCGTGCCGATCTTGTCCGGTTCGTACCGGCTGCGGCGTTGGGTTTTGTAGGGGCGGGCCCTTTCGGGCCACCCCGGGTGCGCGACTGTCCGCCAGATGGGGGATGGTAGAGACAGTCAGGGCACCTTGGAAGAGGATTCATTTCGTCGGTGAGGAAGACGTGAGCGACAACTCGGTAGTACTGCGGTACCAGGACGGCGAGTACGAGTACCCCGTCGTCGAGAGCACTGCGGGCAACGCCGGCTTCGATATCTCGAAGCTGCTTCCGCAGACCGGCCTGGTCACCCTGGACAACGGCTTCGGCAACACCGCCGCCTACAAGTCCGCGATCACCTTCGTGGACGGCGACAACGGCATCCTGCGCTACCGGGGTTACCCGATCGAGCAGCTGGCCGAGCAGGGCAGCTTCATCGAGACCGCGTACCTCCTGATCAACGGCGAGCTGCCGAACGGCGACCAGCTGAAGACGTTCAACGACGAGATCACGCAGCACACCCTGCTGCACGAGGACGTCAAGCGCTTCTACCAGGGCTTCCCGCGGGACGCGCACCCGATGGCGATGCTCTCCTCGGTGGTCGGCGCGCTGTCGACCTTCTACCAGGACAGCCACAACCCGTTCGACGCCGGTCAGCGCCACCTGTCGACCGTCCGCCTGCTGGCGAAGCTGCCGACCATCGCGGCCTACGCCTACAAGAAGTCCGTCGGCCAGCCGTTCGTGTACCCGCGCAACGACCTGAGCTACGTCGAGAACTTCCTGCGGATGACCTTCGCCGTCCCCGCCGAGGACTACGAGATCAACCCGGTCGTCGTCAACGCCCTCGACAAGCTGCTGATCCTGCACGCGGACCACGAGCAGAACTGCTCGACCTCCACCGTGCGCCTGGTCGGTTCCAGCCACGCCAACCAGTTCGCCTCGATCTCGGCCGGCATCTCGGCGCTCTGGGGCCCGCTGCACGGCGGCGCCAACCAGGCCGTGCTGGAGATGCTGGAGAGCATCCAGAAGGACGGCGGCGACGTCGACGCCTTCATCCGCAAGGTGAAGAACCGCGAGGACGGCGTGAAGCTCATGGGCTTCGGGCACCGCGTGTACAAGGCCTTCGACCCGCGTGCCGCGCTGGTCAAGGGTCTGGCGCACGATGTCCTGGCCCAGCTCGGCAAGTCCGACGAGCTGCTGGACATCGCGCTCAAGCTGGAGGAGCACGCGCTCAGCGACGACTTCTTCATCTCGCGCAAGCTGTACCCGAACGTGGACTTCTACACCGGCCTCATCTACCGCGCCATGGGCTTCCCGACCAGCATGTTCACCGTGCTGTTCGCGCTCGGCCGGCTGCCGGGCTGGATCGCCCACTGGCACGAGATGATCAACGACCCGACCAGCCGCATCGGCCGGCCGCGGCAGATCTACACCGGCACCGCGATCCGGGACTACGTCGCCCTCGGCGAGCGCTGACCGGGCGCTGACGGTCGGCCGGCGGTCCGCCGACCCGACCGCTGCCCCGTGCACGAAAGGGCCCGGCTGCTGGTGCAGCCGGGCCCTTCGCATGCGCGGTCCTGCCGCGTCGAGGTCGATCCCACCACGCACGACGCACGACGTCCGGGGGGCGGCCGCAGTCGGGAACGGCCGCTCAAAGCGTCCCTGACCCGCCACACCCCGGCGTCGTGCGCGAAGACCGCCGATCAGTCGACGATCGTCCCGGGGCCCGCCGGAGCCCCGTCGGCGGCAGTGGTGACCGCGCGATGACGTGAACCGTTCCACACATCACCGCTCACCGGAATACTGCCGCACTACAAAGCTAAGACGTATCGGCGCGCGCAAAGTTACGCCAGAGGGGTGTGAGTTGTCTCTCGCCACGCTCCGTGCGTGCCCGGATGCCGGTTCATACCACATCATTCACCGGCCCCGACGTCACCCTCCCCACAGTCGTGGCAACCCAGCGTGATAGGAATCGTGGCATTCCGGTACGGACCGCCCGCACATCGGCAGCGTGGTGGCGGAACTGGGGAGGGAGTGCGCAGATGGCCAGGAACGTCGTCGTCACCGGTGGCGGCACCGGTATCGGGTACGAGGTCGCCCGGCGGTTCGCCGAGGCGGGCGAACAGGTCATGATCGTCGGCCGCCGCCGAGCGGTGCTGGAACAGGCGGCCGAGGATCTCGGCCCGAACGTCACCCCCCTGGTCTGCGACCTGGCCGACCCGGACGCCGTCGAGGCCGCGCTGACCCGGCTGCCCGCCCGGATCGACGTCCTGGTCAACAACGCGGGCAGCCGCGAGATGGTGATCGGCGCCGGACCGCACGCCCTGCTGGCCCGCTGGCGGGGTGACTTCGAGCGCAATGTGCTGACCGTGGTGATGCTGACCGAGTCCATCCGGGACCGGCTGACCCAGGGCTCGGGCCGGGTGGTGACGGTCAGTTCGATCGCCGCGCTGCGCGGGGCCGGCTCGTTCGGGGCGGCCAAGGCCTCCCTGCACGCCTGGAACCACTTCCTCGCCGCCCAGCTCGGCCCCTCCGGCATCACCGCCAACATCGTCGCCCCGGGCACGGTGGCCGGCACGGAGTTCTTCGGCCCGCGCCTGGACGAGGCCGAGGTGTCCCGCCGGGCGGCCCGGACGCTGCTCGGCCGGATCGGCGAGACGGGGGAGGTCGCCGCGGCCGTCTACTTCCTGGCCTCGCCGGAGGCCGGGTTCATCACCGGCGAGATCCTGCACTGCAACGGCGGGGAGCTGCTCGGGCGCTGAGACGCTGCTGCCGCGTGCGGAGCACGGCCGTTTTGGCACGCGTGGCAGCCGTGGCAGTTGTGGCACGTGTGGCAGGGGGCCCGTACCGGTCGCGGTACGGGCCCGCGGTGCGAACGGGGTCAGGCGCAGTGCCGTACGGGTTCAGGAGGCCTGGAAGCGGCGCAGCCGGAGGCTGTTGCTCACCACGAAGACCGAGCTGAAGGCCATCGCGGCCCCGGCCACCACCGGGTTGAGCAGGCCGGCCGCCGCCAGCGGGACGGCCGCGACGTTGTAGGCGAAGGCCCAGAACAGGTTGCCCTTGATGGTGGCCAGCGTCCGGCGGGCGAGCCGGATCGCGTCGGCGCTCGCCCGCAGGTCGCCGCGGACCAGGGTCAGGTCGCCGGCCTCGATCGCGGCGTCGGTGCCGGTGCCCATGGCCAGGCCCAGGTCGGCCTGGGCGAGCGCGGCCGCGTCGTTGACGCCGTCGCCGACCATGGCCACCGAGCGGCCCTCGGACTGCAGTTGCCGGATGGTGGCCACCTTGTCCTCGGGGAGCACCTCGGCGATCACGTCCGCGGCGTCGATGCCCACCTCGGCGGCGACCGACTCGGCGACGGTGCGGTTGTCGCCGGTGAGCAGGACGGGCCGCAGGCCGAGCGCGCGCAGTTCGGCGACGGCCTGGGCGCTGGTCGGCTTCACCGTGTCGGCGACCTCCAGGACGGCCCGGGCCTCGCCGTCCCAGCCGACCGCCACCGCGGTGCGCCCGGCGGCCTCGGCGGCGGCCTTGGCGGCGGCCAGCGCGGGCGGGAGGTGCTGGGCGCGGTCGGCGAGCAGTGCCTCCCGGCCGGCGAGCACCGCGTGGCCCTCGACCACGCCCTGGACACCGAGGCCGGGCAGGTTCGTGAACTCCCCGACGGGCGGCAGCTCGCCGGTGCGCTCGGCGGCGGCCGCGGCGATCGCCGCCGCGACGGGGTGCTCGGAGGCGTATTCCAGGGCGCCGGCCAGCCGCAGTGCCTGCGCCTCGGTGACGCCGTCGGCGGTGTGCACCGCGGTGAGGGCCATCCGGCCGGTGGTCACCGTGCCGGTCTTGTCGAGCACGATGGTGTCGACCCGGCGGGTGGTCTCCAGTACCTCGGGGCCCTTGATCAGGATGCCGAGCTGGGCGCCGCGTCCGGTGCCGACCATCAGGGCGGTGGGGGTGGCCAGGCCCAGGGCGCAGGGGCAGGCGATGATCAGGACGGCCACGGCAGCGGTGAAAGCCTCGGTGGGGTCGCTGGTCGCCAGCAGCCAGCCCACCAGGGTGGCGAGGGCGATCAGGATGACGACGGGCACGAAGACGGCGGAGATCCGGTCGGCCAGCCGCTGGGCGGCGGCCTTGCCGTTCTGCGCCTGCTCGACCAGCCGGGCCATCCGGGCCAGCTGGGTGTCGGCGCCGACCCGCGTGGCCTCGACCACCAGGCGCCCGCCCGCGTTGACGCTCGCGCCGGTGACCTGGTCGCCGACGGTGACCTCGACCGGGGTGGACTCGCCGGTGAGCATCGAGGCGTCCACGGCCGAGGCGCCCTCGACGACCACGCCGTCGGTGGCGATCTTCTCGCCGGGGCGGACCACGAAGCGCATCCCGGTCGTCAGCGCGGCGACCGGCAGCCGTACCTCGCGCTCGCCCTGGAGCACCGCGACGTCCTTGGCGCCGAGGTCCAGCAGGGCGTGCAGCGCGGCGCCGGCGCGGCGCTTGGAGCGGGCCTCCAGCCAGCGGCCGAGCAGGATCAGCACGGTGACGGCGGCGGCCGTCTCCAGGTAGAGGGTGGAGGCGGCGTCGCCCCCGCCGACGGCCAGCGTGAAGCCGTGCCGCATGCCGGGCATGCCCGCGTGGCCGAGGAACAGGGCCCAGACGGACCAGCCGAAGGCGGCCAGGGTGCCGAGCGAGACCAGGGTGTCCATGGTGGCGGCGCCGTGCCGCAGGTTGGTCCAGGCGGCGCGGTGGAAGGGCAGGCCGCCGTGGACGACGACGGGGCCGGTGAGCGCGAAGGCGAGCCACTGCCAGTTGTCGAACTGCAGGGCGGGCACCATCGAGAGCAGGACCACCGGGAGGGCGAGCACGGCGCTGACCAGCAGCCGCCGGCGCAGCGGGTCGGGGGCCGGCGCGGCGGCGTCGTCGGCGGCATCGGTGGCGCCCGGGGTGGTGGCGGGCGGGGCGGGCGGCTCGGCGGTGTAGCCGGTCTGCTCGACGGTGGCGATCAGGTCGGCGATGCTCACGC
The DNA here is from genome assembly GCF_044457565.1 of Kitasatospora sp. NPDC050543. NCBI lineage: Bacteria > Bacillati > Actinomycetota > Actinomycetes > Kitasatosporales > Streptomycetaceae > Kitasatospora > Kitasatospora sp. NPDC050543. The sequence continues at coordinate 9,089 of NZ_JBITGZ010000007.1, forward strand.
CGGGCCCGAAGTCGACGCGGGCCTTCTCGGTGGCGAAGTTCACCGTGGCCTCGACGCCGTCCATCCGGTTGAGCTTCTTCTCGATGCGGGCGGCGCAGGATGCGCAGGTCATCCCGCCGATGATGAGCTCGACGCGCTCAGGGGCGGCGGTGGCGCCGCCGGTGTGTATCCCGGTGGTGCCGGGGCGCGGGGTGGTGGTGCCCGGGGTGCTGGTGCTCATGCTCATCTGCTCCTTGCTGAGCGCGTGCGGCGGGGCTGGTGCGGGGGGCTGCTGCTAGGGCTGGGCTGGGTGCCGGGGTGGGACGGCCAGCGGGCCGGGTGCGCCGGGCAGGGCTGCGGGCGCACCGCGCGGCCCCGCCCGGCGGCGAGGTCAGGCCGAGCGGCCGACCAGCTCGTAGCCGGCCTCGTCCACGGCGGCGCGCACCGCGGCGTCGTCCAGCGGCGACTGGGAGGAGATCGTCACGGTGCCGGCCTTGGCGTCTGCGGCCACGTCGGTGACGCCCGGGATCGAGGAGACCTCGCTGCTGACCGACTTCTCGCAGTGGCCGCAGCTCATGCCGCTGACGGTGTACGTGGTGGTGCTGGACATCCGGACCTCCGGGAGGTTGCTGCCACGGGCCTCGCCCGTGCTCTGTCTGTTCACAACACGATACCCCCACGGGGTATTTCCCGGGGTGCTGGACCCTGTGTCGTGGGTCGCATCGCGTGAGCGACTTGATTGCAGAGAGTATGCGCATGGACACGCCGGGCCCGAATCGCCGCCGCGAACCGGGCGAATCCGGCGTGTCCCGGTGCGGCGGCCGGCCGGGCGGGGCGGGGTGGGACGGCGCGCGGGCGCAGCGCGGAGCGGTGGTTCGTCCGATATGTTCGGTGTGTGTTCCGGATCCGCCGCGCCCAGTCGACCGTGGCGCCGGTGGCGCCGGTGCTCCCGCCCGCCCGGCGGCGAAGGGCGCTGCTGGCCACCGACCTCCAGGACATCTCCTTCCTGCGGCGCGCGTCCCCGGCTCTGACCTGCATCCTGCTGGTGTCCCTGGCGGACTTCCTCTCCGGCCGGGACCGCTACCTCGCGCCGCTGATGACGGTCGTCCCCTCGATCGCCGCGCTCACCCTGCGCCCGCTGGAACTGATCGCGGTCTGCACCCTGGGGCTGCTCGCGGTCCTCGGGCTCAGCCACTACGACCAGGTCGACACCCTCGACGACGAGCGCTTCCTGTACGGCGCGATGGTCAGCTACCTCCTGCTGATGCTGTTCAGCGCCTGGGTGGCCAAGCTCAGGATGCGCCGGGCGGCCGCCTTCGCGGCCGTCAGCTCCGTCGCGGAGGCCGCCCAGCGCGCGCTGCTGCGCCTGCCGGGCCCGACCGTCGGGCCGCTGCGGCTCGCGGTGCGCTACGCCTCGGCCGCCGACGCGGCCAGGATCGGCGGGGACCTCTACTCGGCGCTGGAGACCCCGCACGGTACCCGCGTGGTGGTCGGGGACGTCCGGGGCAAGGGGCTGGGCGCCGTGCAGACCGCCGCCGTGGTGCTCGGCGCGTTCCGGGAGGCCGCGTACGACGAGGGCGGGCTGCGCGCGGTGGCCGCCCGGGTCGAGGCCAGCGTGGAACGCCACGCCCCGGACGGTGAGTTCGCCACCGCGGTGTTCGCCGAGTTCCGCCGGCCCGGGGCCGTCGAACTGCTCCAGTACGGCCACGTCCCGCCGGTGCAGGTGACCAGGGACGGCACGGTGCAGGTGCTGGAGGCGCCCGACCCGTGGGTGCCGCTGGGCCTGGGCCGGCTGGTGCCGGGCGAGCCGACCAGCTGGGACCTGCCCTTCGGCGCGGACGACGTGCTGGTGCTCTGCTCGGACGGCGTGATCGAGGCCAGGCACCACACCTCGGGCGAGTTCTACCCGCTCGCGGAGCGGGTCGGCCCGCTGGTGCACGGCGCGGCCCGCTCGCCGGCCGAGCTGGAGGCGGCGGTCGGGCGGGTGTACGCGGACCTGCTGGAGCACACCGGCGGGGAGCTGGGGGACGATGCGCTGCTGCTCCTGCTCAGTCGGACGGACCGGGACCGGGACCTGGACCTGGACCTGGACCGGGGCCGGGTGGCAGGGGAGCTGGACTGAGGCTCGTGTGCCGGGGGGCGACTGCGGGCAAGGGGCCGGGTCGGGACCGGGGCCGGTACGGGTCGGGGGTATCGCGAGCCGGCCCGTACCGGATGAGGTCAGGGGCCCGTGACGTCGGAGAGCGCCCTGAAGAGCAGCGCGGTGGAGGTCGCCCCGGGGTCCTGGTGGCCGATGCTGCGTGGGCCGAGGTAGGAGGCCCGGCCCTTGCGTGCCTCCATCGGGCGGGTGGCACGCATGCCCCGCTCCGCTCCGATCGCCGCGATCGCCGCGGCACCGGCAAGATCCGAGCCCTCCTCCACCGCCTGCTCGAACGCGCGCAGCGCCGGAGTGTAGGCGTCGACGATGGTCTTGTCGCCGGGTTGCGCCCCGCCGAGCTTCTGGACGGCCGCCAGGCCCGCCGCCAGCGCCCTGGCCAGGTCCGCCGGCTCCGCGGTCGCCTCGGGCAGGGCGGCCCCCATCGCGCGGAACGCGCTCCCGTACAGCGGGCCCGACGCGCCGCCGACCTTGGAGATCAGGGTGGTGCCGGCCTTGGTCAGCACCGCGCCGACGGTGTCCGGCGCCAGGGTGTCCAGCGCCGCGAGGACGGCGGTGAAGCCGCGCCGTAGGTTGCTGCCGTGGTCGCCGTCTCCGATCGCCGAGTCCAGGTCGGTGAGCTGCTGCTGGTGCTGCTCGACGGCCGCGGCCAGCGCCCGGAGCCAGGCCTCGGCCAGGGCGGGGTCCATGGTGGGGTCCATCGCGCGTCCCCTCAGGACCGGCGCAGGGCCGGGGTCGCCACCGGGGCGTCCCACAGGTCCAGCAGTTCGGCGTCCGCCTTGGTCAGGGTGAGGGAGAAGCCCGCCATGTCCAGGCTGGTGACGTAGTTCCCGACCAGGCAGCGGGCGATGGTGATGCCGTGTTCGGCGAGCCGGGCGCTCACCTCGCCGAAGACGATGTACAGCTCCAGCAGCGGCGTGCCGCCCAGGCCGTTCACCAGGGCGATCACCTGGTCGCCGGCGGCCAGGTCGTGGTCGGCGAGGACGGTGTCGAGCACCTCGGTGGCCAGTTCCCGCGCCGGGCGCAGCTTCTCGCGGCGCCGGCCCGGCTCGCCGTGGATGCCGACGCCGACCTCGATCTCGTCCTCCGGCAGGTCGAAGCCGGGCTTGCCGGCGGCCGGTACGGTCGCGGCGGTGAGGGCGATGGCGAAGGAGCGGGAGGCCGCGTTGACCCGCTCGCCGAGGGCGGCGACCTCCGCCAGCGCGGCGCCGCGTTCGGCCAGTGCGCCGGCGGTCTTCTCCACCAGGACGCTCGCGCCGGTGCCCCGCCGGCCCGCCGTCCAGGTCGAGTCCTCCACCGCGACGTCGTCGTTGACCAGCACCGTGCGGACCTCGACGCCCTCCTCGGCCAGCAGCTCGGCGGCGAGCTGGAAGTTCATCACGTCACCGGTGTAGTTCTTCACGATGAACACCACGCCCGCGCCGGTGTCCACGGCCTTGGCGGCGGCGAGCATCTGGTCGGGCACGGGGGAGGTGAACACCTCGCCCGGGCAGGCCGCGTCGAGCATCCCGGGGCCGACGAAGCCGGCGTGCAGTGGCTCGTGACCGGAGCCGCCGCCGGAGACCAGCGCGACCTTGGGGCGCTGCGGACGGACGGCCCGGGTGATCACCCGGTTGGCGACGTCCACCGCCAACTCCGGGTGCGCGGCGGCGACTCCGGCCAGCGCGTCCTCCAGGACGCTCTCCGGGGTGTTGATCAGCTTCTTCAAAGCGGGCTCCCTCGGCAGACGCTGCTGCCGCCGACGCTACGCCTGCCGGGGTCGGTCGGCACGCATTGCGGCGCACCCGGCCGAACTGGCGCGCGGCGCTGACGCGGTGGGGCCGTGCTCGGCGGCGGCGGGCGCCCGGGAGGGCGGCGGCCCCTGCGCGGGGCGGCCGCCGTGGTGTCCGGGACAGGCGGGGTGGCGCCCGGCTAGGGTCGGGGCATGACCGATCCGGTGGGCATCGTCCTCGTCTCGCACAGCGCGGCCATGGCCGCCGGACTGCGCGAGCTGCTGCACGAACTCGGCTCCGGCGCGGTGCCGGTGGTGCTCGCGGCCGGTACCGAGGACGGCGGCCTCGGCACCAGCTACGAGCTGATCCTGCGGGCCGTCGCCGAGGCGGACCACGGCGCGGGCGTGGTGGTGCTGCCGGACCTCGGCAGCGCGGTGCTCACCGCCGTCACGGCGCTGGAGGACCACCCGCGCGCCGACGTGCTGCTGGTGGACGCGCCGTTCGTGGAGGGCGCGGTCGCGGCCGTGGTCACCGCCTCCGCGGGCGCCGCGCTGGCGGAGGTCGCCACGGCCGCGCAGGACGCCCGGGGCTTCCGGAAGTTCTGAGCCCCGGCCGCTACTTGGCGTCGGCGTAGCAGTCGACGACGGCGGTGCTGAGCGGGAAGCGGACCGGGGTGTCCCCGAAGACCAGCAGGCGCGCCTCCTCCGCCGCCTCGGCGACCGCGGCGGCCACCTGGTCGGCCAGGTTGGCGGGGGTGTGCACGACCACCTCGTCGTGCTGGAAGAAGACCAGGTGCGGGCGGTCGGCGGGGGAGCCGGCCGGGAGCGCGTTCAGGCGTCGGCGCAGGGCCGCGAGCAGCGCCAGGGCCCAGTCGGCGGCGCTGGCCTGGATGACGAAGTTGCGGGTGAAGCGGCCGCGGGCGCGGGCCGAGCGGCCGCCGGCCTCGCCCGCGCTGTCCGGGGCCTCGGTGAGGTCCAGCCAGGCGTCCGAGGGTGGTGGGCAGGCCCGGCCGAGCCGGGAGTGGACCACGCCGCCGTCCTCGCCGGTACGGGCGGCTGACTCGACGTACCCCATGGCGGCCGGGTAGCGGCGGCGCAGGGTGGCCAGCAGCGGGCCGATGTCGCCGCTGGTCTGGCCGTACATCGCGCCGAGCAGCCCGAGCTTGGCCTTGTCGCGGTCGCCCTGGAAGGCGGTGGCGGCGAGGGCCTCGTAGAGGTCTCCCGCGGCGGCCGTGCGGGCCAGGCCGGCGTCCCGGGAGAGGGCGGCGAGGACGCGCGGTTCGAGCTGGGCGGCGTCCGCGACGACCAGCAGCCAGCCGGGGTCGGCGACCACGGCGCCGCGCAGGATCCGGGGGATCTGGAGGGCGCCGCCGCCGCGGCTGGCCCAGCGGCCGGAGACCACGCCGCCGACCACGTACTCGGGGCGGAACCGGCCGCCGCGGGCCCAGGCGTCCTGCCAGGCCCAGCCGTGGGCGGCGTGGATGCGGGAGAGCTCCTTGTAACGGATCATCAGGGCGGCGGCGGGGTGGTCGACGCCGCGCAGCTCCCAGGAGCGGGTGGAGCCGAGCTGGACGCCCTGGTCGGCGAAGGCGCGCAGCACCTGGCTGTGCGAGTCGGGGTTGAACGGGCGCCCGCCGAGGGCCTGCTGGAGCTCGGCGGAGAGCTCGGCGAGGCGTGCCGGCTGGGTGCCGGGGATGTGCGGGCGGGGGCCGAGCAGCTCGGTGAGCAGGGCGTCGTGCACATCGGCGCGCCAGGGCAGGCCGTCGTACGCCATCTCGGCGGCGACCAGGGCCCCGGCGGACTCGGCGGCCACGAGCAGGCGAAAGCGCGCGCGGGCGGCGGGGTCGGCGATGGCCTGGACGCGCCGCTGCTGCTCGGCGTGGACGGCGACGACGGCCCGCAGGGTGTCGGTGCCCGGCGGCAGCTGGAGGCGGTCGGGGGCGAACAGGCTGTCCTGCTCGGCGGGGGTGCCCGGCTCGCCTAGATCGGGCGGGACGGGGAGCTGGTTCAGGCGGGCCCAGGCGGCGCCGAGGGAGCGCGGGGCGCCGAAGCGGCTCTCGTGGGCGAGCAGCAGGGCCTCGACCAGCCGCAGGTCGTGGCAGCGGGCCAGGCGCAGCGGCAGCAGCGGGGTGTAGGCGCTGTCGGCGGCGGCCCAGACCCAGCGCGGCGCGCCGGCCGCCTCCTGCTCGGCGACGGCGGCGGCGAGGTCGGGGGTGTGCACAGGCGGGCCGAGGGTGGCGCCGGTGTCGTCCAGCGGCTGGAGGCGGCCGCCGGGGCCGTGCGGGTCGGGCACGAGGGCGAAGCGGGGTGCGGCGGGCGGCACGGGGGCCTCCTCTCGGGGGCGGGGTCGGCGGTGCGGGGGCGCTACGGCCGGTCTCTCGGGCGGGCTCCGGGCCGGTGTCGTGGACTGGTGCCGTGGGTCGGGTCTCCGGGCCGTCGGCTCGGGCGTTCGGGGGCGGGGTCCGGTGGCCCGGTGTCCGGGGCGGGCTCCGGGCCGGGGCCGACGTTAGCGGTGGGGACTGACAACGCGGTGCGTGCGCGCGAGAAGTCGGCCGGGCCGACTTCTCATCCGGGGTGCGCGGCGGCGAGGCCCAGGAGCAGGGCGTCCAGGGCGAGGGTGAAGCGGGCCTGGTGGTCGGCGGGCGTCCCGAGGCCGGCCCGGAGGGCGGCGGTGAGGACGGGGTAGGGGCTCAGGTCGGGCGCCGGGGTGTCCTCGGGATGGCCGGGGGTGGTGGCCGCCTCGGCCAGGCAGTGGCCGATGACGAAGGTGGAGACGGAGTTGATGATCCGCAGGGCCTCCAGCGGGGGGATGCCGGCCCGGCCGAGGGCGGCGGCGGTGGCCTCGACCACCCGCAGCGCGTCGGGGGACTGCGCCGGGCGGGTGGCGACCAGCGGGATCACACCCGGGTGCCGCAGGAGTTCGGCGCGCAGGGCGGTGGCGAAGCCGCGCAGCGCCTTGGGCCAGTGGGCGGCCGCGCCGTCGAGGTCGGGGCGGACGGCGGAGACGACCAGTTCCACCAGGCCGTCGAGCAGGGCGGCCTTGTTGGGGAGGTAGTGGTACAGCGTCATGGCCTCGACGCCGAGTTCGGCTCCCAGGCGGCGCATGGAGAGCTTCTCGATGCCGTCGCGGTCGGTCAGCTCCAGGGCGGTGGTCAGCACCTTCTGGCGGCTGAGCCCGGCTCGTGCGGATGGCTTCATGGTGACCCCTTGACATTCTTACGGCGTAAGAGAAGAGTACTCCCCGTTGCGGACCTTACGGTGTAAGAGAGATGGGGAGATCACCATGGCGGAGACCATCGCGGGCGGCCCGGCGGCGAACAAGCAGTTGGTGGCGGGCTTCTTCGCGGCCGTCAACGAGGAGCGCCTCGCCGACCTCGGGCGGTACCTCGCGGCCGACGTGATCGACCACAACAAGATCATCCACGGCGAGCCCGACGAGCCGGGCGCGGCCTTCGAGGCGATCGCCGCCCAGCTGGCGGCCCTGCGGCCCTACCACGCGCGGATCGACGAGCTGCTGGCCGAGGGTGACCGGGTGGTCGCCCGGATCACCCAGTGGGGCGTCAACTCCGGCGCCCACCCCCGGATGCCCGCGCCCACCGGCCGCGGCTTCGAGAACGAGGCGATCTTCGTCTTCACCGTCGCGAACGGCCGGATCAGCGAGATCCGTGCCGTCTCCGACCGGCTCGGCCTCTTCCTCCAGCTCGGCTGGAACTGGCCCGGCGCTGACTGACCGTAGGCAGTGCACGTCGCACCGCGTAGGGTCGGCGGATGACCGTGAATCCCTTCTTCGAACCCAGCACCCTGGTCTACGAACTGCCACCCTTCGCCGAGATCCGGGAAGAGCACTACCTGCCGGCCTTCGAGCGCGGCATGGCCGAGCAACTCGCCGAGATCGCGGCCATCACCGCCGACCCGGAGCCCCCGACCTTCGACAACACCCTGGTCGCGCTGGAGCGTTCCGGCGCCCTGCTGCGCCGGGTGTCCGCCGTGTTCGTCAACCAGAGCTCCTCCGACACCACCCCGGGGCTGGACGCCCTGGAGGCCGAGCTGAGCCCGAGGCTGGCGGCCCACGCCGACGCCGTCCACCTGGACCCCGCGCTGTTCGCGAGGGTCGAGGCGCTGTACGAGCAGCGTGCGTCGCTCGGTCTGGACCCGGAGTCACTGCGGCTGCTGGAGCGCCGGCACACCCTGTTCGTGCGGGCCGGCGCGCTGCTCGGGGCGGCCGAGCAGCAGCGGCTGCGCGAGCTGAACGCCGAACTGGCCTCCGCGGCAACGGCCTTCCACCAGAACGTCGCCGCCGACGGCAAGGCCCGAGCACTGGTACTGGACTCCGCGCAGCAGCTCGACGGGCTCTCGGCGGACGCCGTGGCGGCGGCCGCCGAGAACGGCAGGGCGCTCGGCCTGGACGGCAAGTACGTCCTGAGCCTGAAGAACTTCTCCAACCAGTCCGAGCTCTCCTCGCTCACCGACCGTGAGGTGCGCCGGCGGCTGCTGGAGGCCTCGCTCGGCCGGGCGGTGGAGAGCAACGGCCCGGTGGCGATCCGGCTGGCCGCGCGGCGGGCCGAACGGGCGGCGCTGCTCGGCCACCCGAGCCACGCGGCGTACGTGGTGGCCGACGAGACGGCCGGCACCGTGGAGGCCGTCGACGCCCTGCTGTCCAGGTTGGTGGCGCCCGCCGTGGCCAAGGCCGGGCGGGAGGCCGCCGAGCTCGCCAAGATGGCGGCCGCCGACGGCGTCGAGGAGATCGCCGCGCACGACTGGGCGTACTACTCCGAGAAGGTCCGCCAGACCTCCTACGAGGTGGACGCGGCCGTGCTGCGCCCCTACTTCGAGCTGGAGCGGGTGCTGCGCGACGGCGTGTTCTTCGCCGCGGGCCTCGCCTACGGGCTGACCTTCACCGAGCGCCCCGACCTGGTGGGCTACCACCCGGACGTCCGGATCTTCGAGGTGTTCGAGGAGGACGGCCGCCCGCTGGGCCTGTTCATGGGCGACTTCCACGCCCGCGCGTCCAAGCGCGGCGGTGCCTGGATGGACGAGATGGTGGGCCAGTCGCGGCTGCTGGACCGGCGCCCGGTGGTGATGAACAACCTCAACATCGCCCGCCCGGCGCCCGGCGAGCCGGTGCTGCTCACCTGGGACGAGGTGCGCACGCTGTTCCACGAGTTCGGCCACGCCCTGCACGGGCTCTTCTCCGACGTGCGCTACCCGTTCTTCGCCGGCACCGAGGTGCCGCGGGACTTCGTGGAGTTCCCCTCCCAGGTCAACGAGATGTGGATGACCTGGCCGGCGGTGCTGGCCAACTACGCCCGCCACCACGTGACCGGTGAGCCGCTGCCGGCCGAGCTGGTGGCCCGGATGGCTGCGGCCGAGGAGTTCGGGCAGGGCTTCCGTACGGTGGAGTACCTGGCGGCGGCGCTTCTGGACTGGGCCTGGCACACCCTTCCGGCGGGTACCGAGGTCGCGGACGCGCGGGAGTTCGAGGCACGGGCGCTGGCCGGGGCCGGCCTCGCGGTCGCCGCGATCCCGCCGCGCTACCGGACCACGTACTTCAACCACATCTTCTCCAACGACTACAGCGCCGGGTACTACGCGTACATCTGGTCCGAGGTGCTGGACGCCGAGACGGTGGACTGGTTCCGCGGCAACGGCCGCACGGTGCGCGAGAGCGGCGAGGTGTTCCGCGCCGAACTGCTCTCGCGCGGCGGCAGCCGGGACGCGCTGGAGTGCTTCCGTGCGGTGATCGGCCGCGACCCGCAGACCGGGCCGCTGCTGGCCCGCCGCGGGCTGGCGTAGCGTCCGCGCCGCCTGCCGCCTGCCGCCTGCCGCCTGCCGCCTGCATGCTGTTGCCGGGGCGGCGGGCGGTGGCCGGCGAGCGGGTGGGTGGCGGGCGGTCTAACGCGCGGTCACCGTCACCGTGATCAGGGTGCCGGGCGGGGTGTGCGGCAGGCGCAGGCTCGCCGTGCCCGCCCGCTCGCCCCGCGGCTGGTCGACCTCCACCGTCGCCGCCGGGCTGACGGTGACGCGGGCGCCGGCCGGGTAGGCGGCGGCGGGCAGCACCAGTTCGGTCGCCCGGGCGCTGCCGTCGGTGGTGAAGGTGAGGGTGTAGCGGCCGGCGGCGGCGCCCTGCTCGACGGTCCCGGGCAGGCCGGCGAGGGCCCGCGGGTAGGGGCCGAAGGCCGGTTCGTCACCGGGGGCGGGCCGGCCGTCCGGGCCGAGCGCGCAGTACCCGCCGGTGCCCTTGCACCAGTACCACATCGTCCAGCCGGAGGCGAAGCCGTTCATCGCCGCGACCTGCCGGCGTACCAGCTCGGTGTTGCCCGGCCGGCGGGAGTCGGGCGGACCCCACTCGCCGACCAGCAGCGGCAGGCGGTAGCCGGTGATCGCCGCGGTGTACTTCTCCACGAAGCCGCCGGCCGGGTCCCAGTCGGCGCCGGATTCGACGGCGGTGTCGTAGAAGTGCGGGGCGTACCCCAGGCGGGCCGCCCCGGCCCGGGGGTCGGCGAAGGCGGGCAGGGCGGTCGGCACGCCCAGGCCCACCAGTACCGTGGGCTCGACGAACAGCCAGGAGCGGGTGTCCACCTGGCGTACGGCCCGGATCAGGCGGCGGTACATGTCGGCCAGGCGTCCGCGTTCGAGGGCGGCTGAGGAGGCGATCAGCACGGCCGGGTCGGCCGGGTCGCCGTCGATCGGCCCGAACGGCTCGTTGAACAGGTCGTAGCCCAGCAGCGAGCGGTGGCCCCGCAGTTCGAGCGCGATCCGGGTGTAGAACTCGCTCTGCCACCGGCGCAGGTCGCCGTCGTCGTAGAGGTGCCGGAAGGCGGTCTGGACGGCCGGCTGGAAGTAGCCGGCGAACCAGTCGTCGGGGTCGGGGTGGAAGGGCAGGCCCTCGTCGCGGGTGGCCCAGAGCGGGATGCCGCGGTCCCCGCCGCCGAACTTCGGCCCGTAGACGTCCTGGTGGAAGTCGATCAGGGCGAGCAGGCCGTACCTGTCGGCCCAGTCCATGACGCGGTGCAGCCGGCGCAGCTCGCCCTGGTCGTAGCGGCCCCGCTCGGGCTCCAGTCGGGTCCAGGAGACGGCCACCCGGATCAGGGTGAAGCCGCGGTCGGCGATCGAGCGCACGTCGGCCTCGGTCGCCTCGGCGTACTTGTCCAGGTTGAAGCCGCGCAGGTGGAGCGTACGGCCGTGGTCGTCGGTGAGCAGCACCCGGCCGTCGGCGGTGGTCGTGGTGGCGGTCGGGAAGGCCGCCCGGTGCGGCGCGGGCCGGGCGGCGTGGGCCGGAGCACCTGCGAGCAGTGATCCGGCCAGCAGGGAGGTGGCGAGGCAGAGGGCGGCGACGGGGCGGCTCGGGCGCATCGGGATTCCTCGCAGGGCCGGTGGTGCCGGTCGGGGGAGGGCCGATGATGCCCGACCGGCATGCACCGCACAAGAGTTCAGTCGGGCGGTGCCGGTGCCGGGGGCAGCGCGCTGGGCAGCTCGGCGGCGGCCGCCAGCCGGCCCCAGAGCAGGTCGGCGAGCGCCTGCACCATCCGGGTGCGGGAGCAGGGTTTGGTCTCCAGCCACCAGTCGCCCGCGGCCAGCACCATGCCGGTGATGCCCCGGCCCCAGGTCTCGGAGAGCAGCGGCCCGTCCGCGCCGAGGTCGACCTGGCTCTGGACGGCCCTGGTGATCTCCTCGGCGATCTGCTTGAGGGCGGGCGCCAGGGCGTTGCCCGCCCCGACCGGGTCACCCGCCTCGGGGTGGGTGAGCAGCCGGTACACCTGCGGGCGGGCCTCGATGCCGGCCAGGTAGGTGTCCAGGACGTGCTCGACCCGGTCCCGCCGCTCCAGCGGCTCGTTGAGTGCGGCCCGTACGGCGGCCAGCAGACCGCTGGTGTGGCGCTCGGTCAGGGCGCGGATCAGCCCGTTCCGGTCACCGAAGTGCCGGTACAGGATGGGCTTGGTGATGCCGGCCTCGGCGGCGATGGCGTTCATGCTGGCGCCGGGGCCCTCGCGTTGGACCACTCGGTCGGCGGCGTTGAGCAGCTGCTCCCTGCGGGGCTCGCCGGGGCTGGCGGGGTCGGCGGGCGGCATGGGGCAGCTCCTGTGGGGGCGTTGACATTTCTTACGTATCAGTAGCAGACTCCGAGCGATGTTACCGGCGGTAACACCTGTTCGACACCCTTCGACCGGAGGCACCATGAGCACCTTCTCGCTCGATCCTGGCGCGGACCAGCTCGCCGTACGCGACTGGCTGCACGGCTTCGCCGCGGACGTGATGCGCCCGGCCGCCGCCGAGTGGGACGAGCGGGAGGAGACCCCCTGGCCGGTCATCCAGGAGGCCGCCAAACTGGGCATCTACTCGCTGGACTTCTACGCCCAGCAGTACTTCGACCCCTCCGGCGTCGGCATCCCGATCGCGATGGAGGAGCTGTTCTGGGGCGACGCCGGCATCGGCCTGGCCATCGTTGGCACCACGCTGGCGGCCGTCGCGGTGCTGGCCAACGGCACGGACGAGCAGATCGGCACCTGGGCACCGCAGATGTTCGGCACCCCCGACGACGTCAAGGTGGCCGCGTTCTGCTCCTCCGAACCGGACGCCGGCTCGGACGTCTCGGCGCTGCGCACCCGCGCGGTCTACGACGAGGCCAAGGACGAGTGGGTGCTGACCGGCACCAAGACCTGGGCGACCAACGGCGGCATCGCCGCGGTGCACGTCGTGGTCGCGACGGTGGACTCGGCGCTCGGTTCGCGCGGACAGGCCTCCTTCGTCGTCCCGCCGGACACCCCGGGCCTCTCGCAGGGCCAGAAGTTCAAGAAGCACGGCATCCGGGCCTCGCACACCGCCGAGGTGGTGCTGGACGGCGTACGGGTGCCGGGGCACTGCCTGCTGGGCGGAAAGGAGAAGCTCGACGAGCGGCTCGCCCGGGCCCGGGAGCGGGCGGCCGGGACGGCGCGTGGCGGGTCGGGTGCGGGGGCCGGTTCCGCTTCCGGCGCCGGCAAGAACGCGGCGATGGCGACCTTCGAGGCCTCCCGGCCGGCGGTCGGCGCCCAGGCCGTCGGGATCGCCCGGGCCGCGTACGAGGTCGCGCTCGACTACGCCGGGACCCGGGTGCAGTTCGGCCGCCCGATCATCGACAACCAGGGCGTGGCCTTCCAGCTGGCCGACATGAAGACCCGGATCGACGCCTCCCGGCTGCTGGTCTGGCGGGCCTCCTGGATGGCCGCCACCAACCAGCCCTTCACCTCGGCCGAAGGCTCGATGTCCAAGCTGTACGCCGGCGAGACGGCGAAGTGGGTGACGGCGCAGGCCATGCAGATCCTCGGCGGCAACGGCTTCACCCGGGAGTACCCGGTGGAGCGGATGCACCGCGACAGCGCGATCTACTCCATCTTCGAGGGGACGAGCGAGATCCAGCGCCTGGTGATCGCCCGGAGCATCTCGGGCCTGCCGATCCGTTAGGACGTCGCGGTCGGGGCCCGGGCCCGCCGGGGGCCCGCCGGATCAGGCCTGGAAGCGCGGCTCGCGCCGCTCCAGGAAGGCGGCGAGGCCCTCGCGTACGTCGGGGGCCTCGCGCGAGCGCCGCTCCCACGGGGCGAGGGCGGCCGCCGCGTCCTGCGGTTCGACGGCCAGGGCGGCCTTGACGGCGCCGATGGTCTGCGGCGAGCGCCTGGTCAGCAGCCGGGCGAAGTCCAGGGCGCGGGCGTCGAGTTCGACGCCGGGGAGCACCTCGTCCACCAGGCCGAGCGCGGCGGCCCGCTTGGCGTCCACCAGCTCGCCGGAGAACAGCAGCAGCTTGGCCCGCCCCGGGCCGACCAGCCGGGCCAGCCGCAGCGTCGGCACCGCCGGGTAGACCACGCCGAGCTTGGCCGGGGTGATCCCCAGCCGGGCGTCGACCGCCGCGAAGCGCAGGTCGCAGGCGACCGCCAGCTGGCAGCCGCCGCCGACGCAGGAGCCGTGCACCACCGCGACGGTGGGATGCGGGAAGGCGGCCAGCGCCTCCTCGGCGGCCACGTTGTCGGCGTGGTACGCGTCCGCGCGGTCCGGATCGCCGTACGTCTCGGAGAGTTCGGCTATGTCGGCGCCCGCACTGAACGCCCCCTCGGCGCCGGTCACCAGCAGTGCCCGTACGCCCGGCTGCTCGGCGATCCCGGTCAGCGCCTCGGGCAGGCCGCGCCACATCGCGAGCGTGATGGCGTTGCGCCGGTGCGGGCGGTTGAGCACCAGCACCGCGACCCCGTCCGGCCCGACGTACGCCTGAAGGCCCTCGGTGTCGGTGGGGACGGCGGAACGGCCCTGGAGGAGCAGCGGCTTCGACATTCTTGACCTCCGGCAGGTGTGTGGTGCGCCCACTCTCGCAGGGCGCTCAGCCGCCGCAGTAACCGGCCAGGCCCTCCTCGACCAGGGCGAAGGCGCGCGCCGCCTCGGCCGTGGCGCGGGGCTCGGCGCTCGCGGCGCTCTCACCGGCGAGGACCCGGCGCTGGTTCTCCAGAATCAGTGCGCGCCGGGCGCCCATGATCTGCGCCGCCGCCACCTCTGCGGTGAGCGGGTCGTGATCGGGGCGCTGGGCGGCGAGTTCGGCGCCGAGCAGTTCCTCGCTGCGCATGGAGATCGCCTGGGCCCGCAGCGCGAGTGACGGGGTGTCACGGATCAGCTTCAGCACGCCGAGCACCGGCTCCTGGTCGCAGAGCCCGGTGGCCGGGTCGTGCGCCGCCAGCGCGGCGAGGAAGTGCGCGCGGACCGCCGCGAGTGGGGAGCAGCCGGCTGGACGCTCGCGCACCACCCTGGCGGTCTCGTCGACGTGGTCCTCCATCGGCCGCATGACCAGGTCTTCCTTGGCGGGGAAGTAGTTGAAGACGGTCATCTTGGACACCTCGGCGGCGGCCGCGATCTCGGCGACCGACACCTGGTCGAAGCCGCGTTCCTGGAAGAGGGCGATCGCGGTGCTCCAGAGCTTGGCGCCGGTCCGGAGCTTCTTGCGCTCGCGCAGGCTAAGCCCGTCCGGTTCACGGGTGCTGCCGCCGGGCGGCGGTGTGGTCGTGGCCATGATTGCAACTGTACCAGGCTCAAAGATTGGATGAGCTAAAGAATTGACTTGGTACAAAAATGCTCCGCGGGCGGGGAGGGGGTCGGGGGTGGCAACCACGCTCTGCTCGGTGGGCCGCCTCGCCGGTGAGGCCCACGCCCGTGCGGTGCGGTCCTTCGTGGCCGCGGCGGACGTGGTCTTCCTGTCGGCGGCCGGGCTGATGGTGCTCGCGCTGCTGCTCGCCCTGCGACTGCGACTGTGGCTGCGGCCGGCGGCAGTGGGGCCGGCGGGCCCGGCGGGGCCCGGCGGGAGCGCGGGGGAGCGGCCGGGCGGCGGCCGGAAGGACGAGGCGGCACTCGCGGCCTGAGTGGCCCGAGGGCGCGGAACGTCCGGAGTGGCCGCAGTGGCGGAGGCCCGGCGGGAGTGTCCCGCCGGGCCTCCGCCGTGCCACCGTGGCGCCGCTGCTCCCGCCCGCCCGCCCGGGGCCGGGCTTGCGCGCGGTGGTGCCCCCAGCAGGATTCGAACCTGCGACCTACCGCTTAGAAGGCGGGTGCTCTATCCGCTGAGCTATGGGGGCGTGACGGGCTGCCGGCGCGGGGCGGGCGTGACCGTCGCCGGGGTCGGGTGGCGGGCGCGCTTCGCGCCCGGTACCTGGCCCCGTTGTGGGGGGTGCGGGTGGGGTTGGTGGGCCCCTAGACCTGTCGGGGACAGGATAAGGGTGTCCGCGTCCTCCACCGGGTGCGACAACACCGTCGGGGGTGTGTGTCGGCTTCGGTGGAGCGGTCCGATAATCGCAGGTGGAGACCGTGTGTGCAGCGGTCTGGCGGACTCTGGCGCCGGACGTTGTGCAGTCGTTACGGGGCTGTCGCCCCACCCGTTATGGATTCGGCACGGAGAATGGGTCACCGCCGCCGTGGGTGGGGGTCGCATTTGGGTTACTTCGGTCGGATGACGTGGGCGGATGCCCTGCGGGGCCACCCGTTCGGGGCGGGGAAGGCCGCTGGAGCGAGGCCGATTCTTGTCATGGCCGCGATGGGATGACGCTGTACCGTCACCCCGCGGCAGCGAATTCACCCCTGTGAGGGACACCCGTTTTCCACAGGTCGTGGTTATCCACAGGATTTCACATGTAGCTGGTGCGCATTTTCTGCGAAGGGCACTCTCATCTTCCGGCGGTTGATTCCGTACGGTGCACCAGAGCGAACGGAGGGTGTTCTTTGAACGAGACCCTGGTGACGATCGTGGGCAATGTCGCGTCGGTGGTGAGCTATGCGCAGACGACGGGTGGCGTCCCGGTGGCGAACTTCCGGCTGGCCGCCACCGAGCGGCGTTACGACCGCGGCGTCGGTGACTGGGTGGACGGCGACACCCACTGGGTCACGGTGGTGGCCTGGCGCTGGCTGGCGACGAACCTGGTGAGTTCGCTGAGTAAGGGTGACCCGGTGGTGGTGAGCGGCCGACTGCGGATCAGGGAGTGGGACGAGAGCGGCGGGCGCAGGTGCGGGGTCGAGATTGACGCCCGGTCGGTCGGACACGATCTGAATCGGGGCACCTCGGCGTTCCGGTGGGCGGTGCGGAGCAAGGCCGAATCGCCGCCGGGGGGTTCGGGTCGTGAGACGCAGGGTCAGACGGAGTCGTCCGTACCCGACTGGATCGTGGCGGCGGTGGCGGCGAGGCGGGCGACGGCCGCTCCCGCCGAGTCGGGGGAGGGGGCCGGAGCCGGCCCGGGCGCGATGCGGGGGCAGCCTCCGGGTGGCGCCGCGGGGCTCCCTCCGGAGGGGGAGGAGGGTCGGTCGGGGCCGCCGATCGGGCAGTTGGCGACCGAAGCGGCGGTGGCCACGGGGTGACCGGCAGGTGTCGCGGGCTGCCCGCAACCGACGGGATCCGGATACTCCCTGACCTTCGTGCGGGCAATCCCCGGCCCGCTGCTGAATGAGGCTGACTTTCTGGTGGTCCGTCAGCAGTGCCCCATGATCGTCCGATTGATAACGATACAGATACGGTATCGTCCGGATTCAGTACGTTGGTTTGCGTGCCCGGATGGCTCAATAAGATGCGTCTGGTTCACACAAGTGCAGCAGCGCTAACAGGGTGCGCGGCATTGCAAGGCGGGCTGCCATCGGCACGGCCCGGCCCGGAGGGATCACTGATGTTCCAGAGGCAGGGGCGGACTCTTCCCCGCATAGCTACTGTCATGCTCGCGTCGAGCCTCGTGCTCGGCGGGGGCCTGCTCGTGGCCGGCACCGCGACCGCGGCCGACGGCCCGGGCGCGGGTGTCACCGCGAAGCTTCAGCCGAACATGCTGAGCGAAGAGATCGCCATCAAGGGCGGTCACTCGGTCCAGGGCGGTCTGTTCACGCTCAAGACCGCCGACGGCGAGATTCAGACGTACTGCATCGACATCGACCACGGTGTCGACACCTCGAAGGGTGTCGAGTACCAGGAGGCCGACTGGAAGTCGAGCTCGCTCGGCGCCAAGGACAAGGCCGAGGACGCCTCCAAGATCCGCTGGATCCTGGAGAACTCCTACCCGCAGGTCAAGGACCTCAAGAAGCTGGCCACCGACGCCGGTGTGACGGGTGAGCTCACCCCCGCCGACGCCGCGGCCGGCACTCAGGCCGCGATCTGGTTCTACTCGGACCACAAGATCGCGACCCCGGCCGACTCGCAGGCCGACCAGCTCCGCAAGTACCTGGTCAGCGAGAAGAACAAGGGCATCGCAGCCGAGCCGAAGCCCTCGCTGAGCCTGACGCCGGACTCGGTGGCCGGCAAGAGCGGCGCCAAGCTCGGCCCGTTCACCGTCAACAGCAGCGCCGCCGAGGTCAAGCTCGCGCTCTCCGGTGACACCGCCGGCGGCAAGGTCGCGCTGCTCGACAAGGACGGCAAGCCGGTCACCGGCCTCAAGGGCCCGGTCGCCAAGGACACCCAGCTCTTCCTGGACGTCCCGGCCGGCACCGCGGACGGCTCGGCCACGCTGACCGCCTCGGTCGAGACGGTCGTCCCGAGCGGCCGCGTCTTCCTGAGCAAGGGCTACACGGCCAAGGAGCACAGCCAGACGATGATCCTGGCCGGCTCCACCAAGCTCAGCGTCACCGACACCGCCAAGGCCACCTGGGTCCAGGCCAAGGGCCCGATCGTCTCGGCGGCCTCCAAGGTCGACTGCGCCGACAACGGTGTCGAGGTCTCCGTCAGCAACGGCGGCGACGAGGCGGCCGCCGTCACGGTGACGCCGGGCAAGTCGGTCACCGTACAGCCCGGCAAGACCGAGAAGGTCGTCGTCCCGGTCGCCGAGGATGCCTCCTACAAGATCACGGTGACCGGCCCGAACGGCTTCACCAAGGAGTTCCAGGGCGTCCTGGACTGCAAGGTGACCAGCGGCAGCACCCCGGTGCCGACCCCGACCGCCACCGGTAGCTCCACCCCGAGCAAGCCGGCCACGCCGACCGCCACGCCCAGCGTGACCGGGTCCGCCACCCCGTCGGCCGGTGCCTCCACCACCCCCGCCGCGGTGACGACCGGTGGCACCACCACGGGCGGCGGCCTGGCCGCCACCGGTGGTAACGACTCCACCCCGGTGATCGCCGGTATCGCGGGCGCCCTCGTGGTCGCCGGTGGCGCCGCGGTCTTCGTCCTGCGCCGCCGTGGCCGCCACGGCAACGCGGCCTGACAGCAGGCTGAGCCCACCGGTCCGGCCTGAGCGCCGGCACCGGTGAGCAACGGCGACGGCCCGGCCCCCGCATCACGCGGGGGCCGGGCCGTCGCTCGTTCCCGCCCGTGCCCTTGCGCCCCGGATCGGACGCATCCGGTCCGTACGGCTGGGCGGCCCCTTGCCCGGTGCAGCGGGGCGACTACCACGGGCGTTCGGTACTCCGTGCCCGGTGCGGCACAATGGAAGGCTGCAAGCCGAATACTCCCGACGACGCCGGAGCGATCTCACGTGGCGGAATTCATCTACACCATGCGCAAGCTGCGCAAGGCCCACGGCGACAAGGTCATCCTTGACGACGTGACGCTCAACTTCCTCCCCGGGGCGAAGATCGGCGTCGTGGGCCCCAACGGCGCCGGTAAGTCCACGGTGCTCAAGATGATGGCCGGACTGGAGCACCCCTCCAACGGCGAGGCCTACCTGTCGCCCGGCTACACCGTCGGCATGCTCCTCCAGGAGCCCCCGCTCGACGAGACCAAGACCGTCCTGGAGAACGTCGAGGACGGTGTCAAGGAGATCAAGGGCAAGCTCGACCGGTTCAACGAGATCGCCGAGCTGATGGCGACGGACTACTCCGACGCGCTGCTCGACGAGATGGGCAAGCTCCAGGAGGAGCTGGACCACGCCAACGCCTGGGACCTGGAGGCGCAGCTGGAGCAGGCCATGGACGCCCTGGGCTGCCCGCCCGGCGACTGGGCCGTCACCAAGCTCTCCGGTGGTGAGCGCCGCCGCGTGGCGCTCTGCAAGCTGCTGCTGGAGGCGCCCGACCTGCTGCTCCTCGACGAGCCCACCAACCACCTCGACGCCGAGTCGGTGAACTGGCTGGAGCAGCACCTGGCCAAGTACGCCGGCACCGTCGTGGCGGTCACCCACGACCGGTACTTCCTGGACAACGTGGCCGGCTGGATCCTGGAGCTCGACCGCGGCCGCGCGCACGGCTACGAGGGCAACTACTCCAAGTACCTGGAGACCAAGCAGTCCCGTCTCAAGGTCGAGGGCCAGAAGGACCAGAAGCGCGCCAAGCGCCTCAAGGAAGAGCTTGAGTGGGTCCGCTCCAACGCCAAGGGCCGTCAGGCCAAGTCCAAGGCCCGCCTCGCCCGGTACGAGGAGATGGCGGCCGAGGCCGACAAGATGCGGAAGCTGGACTTCGAGGAGATCCAGATCCCGCCGGGCCCGCGCCTGGGCAACATCGTCGTCGAGGTCAACAACCTCTCCAAGGCCTTCGGTGAGAAGGTCCTGATCGACGACCTGAGCTTCACCCTGCCGCGCAACGGCATCGTCGGCGTGATCGGCCCCAACGGGGCCGGCAAGACCACGCTGTTCAAGATGCTGCTCGGCGAGGAGACCCCGGACGACGGCAGCGTCAAGGTCGGCGAGACGGTCAAGGTCAGCTACGTCGACCAGGGCCGCGCCAACATCGACCCGAAGAAGACCCTCTGGGCCGTCGTCTCCGACGAGCTGGACTGGATCAACGTCGGCAACGTCGAGATGCCCTCCCGCGCGTACGTCTCGGCGTTCGGCTTCAAGGGCCCGGACCAGCAGAAGCCGGCCGGTATCCTCTCCGGCGGTGAGCGTAACCGTCTGAACCTGGCTCTCACCCTCAAGCAGGGCGGCAACCTGCTGCTCCTCGACGAGCCGACCAACGACCTCGACGTCGAGACGCTCTCCTCGCTGGAGAACGCCCTGCTGGAGTTCCCCGGCTGCGCCGTGGTCATCTCCCACGACCGCTGGTTCCTGGACCGGGTGGCCACCCACATCCTCGCCTACGAGGGCGAGAGCAAGTGGTTCTGGTTCGAGGGCAACTTCGACTCGTACGAGAAGAACAAGATCGAGCGGCTGGGCGCCGACGCCGCCCGCCCGCACCGGGCCACCTACAAGAAGCTGACCCGGGGCTGACGGCGGCCGTGGGGGGGGGGGGGGCGCCCCCCCCCCCCGCCCGCCCGGCCCCCCCCCCCCCGCGCGGCCCGGGGGGGGGGGGGGGCGGGGGGGCGCGGCCCCCCCCCCCCCCCCCCACGGCCGCAACACCGGCCCGGCAGGCTGCCCCGCGAGGGGAGGCCGGCCGGGCCGCCGCCCGCCGCATCGTCCGGCGGGTGACCAAGTTTGAGGAGAACGTTCGTGGCACGCCACATCTACGCCTGCCCCCTGCGGTGGTCCGACATGGACGCCTTCGGGCATGTCAACAACGTGGTCTTCCTGCGCTACCTGGAGGAGGCCCGGATCGACTTCATGTTCACCCAGGCCGCCGAGGCCGGCGCCGGGGAGTTCGCGGGTGGCTCGGTGGTGGCCCGCCACGAGATCGACTACAAGCTGCCGCTCGTCCACCGGCCCACGCCGGTGACGGTCGAGACCTGGGTGACCAGGATCGGCGCCGCGTCGCTGACCGTCGGCTACGAGGTCAAGGACACCGCTGAGGACGGCACCGAGACGGTCTACGTCCGTGCCTCCACCGTGGTCGTCCCCTACGACCTGGCGCAGGGCCGGCCGCGCCGGATCAGTGAGGTGGAGCGCCGGTTCCTCAGCCGGTTCATGGACGAGCAGGAGCCCGCGGCCGTCGCCGCCGCCGTCGCCTGACCCGACCGCCACGGCGTGCCAGGGCCCGCCCGGCGTACGTGCCGCACCACCGACCCGGAGTGAGCCACCCCTTGACCAGCACCCCTCTCCCCCTCGCCGACGCCGGGGAAGCCGCCGATCTCGCCGCCTTCCTGGTGCGTCTGCTGCGCTTCGACCGCGCGGCGGCCGTCCGGCTGCAGGCCGTGGCGCGGGGCGCGGGGCCGGCCGGTGAAGGGGAGGGCGTCGAGGGGCGGGGCGTCGAGGGGCAGGGCGTGCTCGCGGTCTTCGGACGGCTGCCGCTCGGCGGGTCCGGTGCGCTCGCCGTCCGCACCGCGCGCCTGGCCGGGCCGGGCGAACCGGTGGACGTCACGGTCTCGGCCGGCCGGCTGCTGGACGGCATCGACGAGAAGGCCAACACCGTCACCCTCGCAGACCCCGTCACCGGCCCCGCCTGGGCCGGTCTGCTGCCGCCGCGCACCGGCTGGCGCCTGCTGGCCGAACCGCCGGCCTTCGAGGTCTTCCCCGAACTGATGGCTGCGGTACGGGAGTTCAAGGAGCGCAGCGAGGCCGTCCCGGAGCACCACCGCACCCGCCCGGTGCTGGACGCGCTGGCGGACGAGATCTGGTCCCGCCCACTGAGCGCCGTGCCCGACCTGCCGCTGCGGGCGGCCCACGCCTCGTACGTGATCGGCTTCCTGAAGCCCGCCGTTCCGCTGACCGTGCACCGGGCCGGTGGCTGGCTGCGGCTGACTGCCCCGGCGGGCTCGATCGCGGTCCGCGCCCAGGCCGCGCCCGGCGCCGGGCTGGGTCTCAGCCCGCTGCTGGGCTGACGGCCGGCCGGTTCGGCCCCGGCCCGCCCGCATTCCGGCCAGACCCGTACCAGCCGGTCGCCGAGGGTTCGGTGGCCCGGCGTTCAGGCGTCCTCCCCCAGGTTCGTCGCGGCCTCGGAGCGCCGACGGCGCGGCGCCGCCTGCCAGCCGGTCACGGCGGCCCACGCCGGCAGGACGGGCCGCAGGCCCGCCCTGCCGGTGCTGTCCGACGGCGAGGCCGCCCCGCGCTCGCCGGGGCGAGCTGGGCCGGGGGAGGCCCGCCCCTGACCTCAGCCGGCGGCGTTGATCATCGAGGCCGCGGCGTACGTGAGGTAGTCCCAGAGCTGCTGTTCGGCCTCGGCCGGCAGCTTCAGCTCCTCCACGGCCACCCGCATGTGCTTCAGCCAGGCGTCGTGCGCGGCGCGGTCGACCTTGAACGGCACGTGCCGCATCCGCAGCCGCGGGTGTCCGCGCTGCTCGCTGTAGGTGCGCGGGCCGCCCCAGTACTGCATCAGGAACAGGGCGAGGCGCTCCTCGGCCGGGCCGAGGTCCTCCTCCGGGTACATCGGCCGCAGCAGCTCGTCCCCGGCGACGCCCTGATAGAAGCGGTGCACCAGCCGCCGGAAGGTCGGCTCGCCGCCGATCGCCTCGAAGAAGGTCTCCTCGCTGAGCGTGCCACGCCGGATCTCGTTCACCCGACCATGGTCGCAGACACCGCAGGGGCCGTACACCGGGACCTCCGGCGTACGACCCCCGCGGCCGCCGGGGTCGCCCCCGGGCTTCGGTTACGCGTCCTCCCAGCGGAAGAACTTCCAGGAGATGGCGGTCAGCACGGCGGCGAAGAGCAGCAGGCCGCCCATCGTGGGCAGCGCGTCCATCACGCCGCCGCCCCGGGTGAGCACCGACTGGGCGGAGGTCACCAGGTGCTTGAGCGGGAAGACGTTGGAGAGCGTCCTCAGCCAGTCGGGGGCGCCGTCCATCGGGAAGAACGACCCGGACAGGAACGACATCGGCAGCACGATGATCTGCGAGATGCCGTTGGACGCCTCCTCGGTCTTGGCCAGCGAGCCGGCCAGCAGGCCGATCGACATGAAGGCGATCGTCGCGCAGACCACCAGCGGCAGGATCAGCCACCAGTCGCCGGTGAGCTTGAGCCCGAAGTACGGCGTGGTCGCCACCACGAGGAAGACCGCGGTCTGGACGAGTGCGGTCAGCACGCTCACCGCGACCCGCGAGGCGACGATCGCGCCCGCGCTCACCGGAGCCAGCCGAAGCCGCCGCAGCACCTGCTTCTTGCGCCAGGAGACCAGCGTCAGGGAGGCCCCGAACACCGCGCCGGTGGCGATCGCCCAGCCGAGCAGGCCGGGGGTGAGGAACTGGATCGGCTTCAGCGAGTCGTCCTCGACCCGGCTCGCGTCCAGGGTGAAGGCGGGCGGCTGCCCGGTGGCGGCCTGGTTGGCCTGCTGCACCACCGAGTTGAGGATGCCCTGTACGCTGCCGGCCCGGACCTGGTCGGCGGCGCTGAAGCGCAGCACCAGCTTGCCGCCCGCGCCCTCCTCGATCAGCGCGTCCAGCTCGCCCTTCTTCACCTTCTGCCGCGCGGCGGCCTCGTCGTCCGTCCGGCTGATGGTGAGGACCTGCTCCAGCTGGCTGCGCGCCTCGCCCTGGACGGCGTCCAGCATCCGCACCGGGCCGACCTGGGCGACCTTGGCGTGCGGGCTGCTGGCGCCCTTGAGCAGGGTGCCGAAGAGCAGCAGGAACATCAGCGGGAAGAGGAGCACGAAGAAGACGGCGGCCTTGTCCCGGAGGAAGGCCACGATCATCACCCGGGAGAGGCTGACGAACGCGCTGGCCCGCTCCTTGCCGCCCTCGGTGGCCGGGCCGCCGGCCGGCCGGCCGGCGCGCTGCGCGGGGACGGCCCGCTGGTCGGCGGCGCCCTGCTCGGCGGCGGCGGTTTCCGTACGCTCGGCGCTCATGCGCGGTACTCCCGTCCGGTCAGCTGGAGGAAGACGTCCTCCAGGGTGGCGCCGCGGACTTCGAGGCCGCGCAGGGCGTTCTGCTCGGCGAGCACGGAGAGCACCGGGCCCGGCAGGCGGGTCGCGATGGCGAGCGAGACGCCGTCGTCCTCGATCGAGGCCGTCTCGGCGCCGGCCTGCGCGAGCAGCTCCCGGACCGACTCGACGGTCACCAGGCCCGACTCGACGGTGACCCGTACGGTGTCGTCGATCTCGCGGACCAGCGCGGCGGGGGCGCCGGTCTTCAGCACCTTGCCGTGGTCCATCACCGAGACGCGGTCGCAGAGCACCTCGGCCTCGTCGAGGTAGTGGGTGGTCAGGACGACCGTGCGGCCCTCGGCGTTGATGTCCCGCAACAGGTCCCAGAGGTTGCGGCGGGCCTGCGGGTCCAGGCCGGTGGTCGGCTCGTCGAGGAAGACGAGCTCCGGGTCGTGGGCCAGCGCGCAGGCGATGGAGAGCCGCTGGGCCTGGCCGCCGGACATCTTGTCGGTCATCACCGAGGCGGACTCGGTCAGACCGACCCGCTCCAGCATCAGGTCGGCGCGCCGGGGGCCGACGCCGTAGAACGAGGCGAAGGTGCGGATGGTCTCGCGCGCCGTCTGCTTGTTGAAGAACGCGGAGCCCTGGAACTGCACGCCGATCCGCGGCAGCAGCTTCGGGTTGCGCGGCCAGGGTGCCAGCCCCAGCAGCGCGACGCGCCCCTCGTCGGGCTTGCGGATACCCTCCAGGATCTCCAGAGTGGTGGTCTTGCCGGCCCCGTTGGGCCCCAGGATTCCGTAGAACTCGCCAGTCTCGACGGTGAGTGACACCCCGTCGACGGCCTGGACGTCCCCGTACCGCTGACGTATGCCGTCGGCGGTGATAGCTGCAGTCATGGGCCCTGACCCTACGGGCTTGGGTGATCTTGGTACAGATCCGGTGTGCGAACTTTGGAGAGCTCTTTACCGACGGCGGTGGGCCGCCGGGAACACGCCGACCTCGACGTGTTCCCGGCGGCCCGGTGCCGCGGCCCCGCCACGGCGCCGGTGGCCGTGACGCCGGCTCAGGCGCGGTGCAGGGTGATGGTCGTCCAGGCGCCGATGTGCACCCGGTCGCCGTCGTTCAGCGGCACGGCGGTGTGCGGGGCGACCGGCTCGGCGCCGCCGTTGACCGTGGTGCCGTTGGTGGAGTCCTGGTCGACCAGCACCCAGCTGCCGTCCGACTGTTCGGCCAGCAGGGCGTGCTGGTGCGAGGCGCCCGGGTCCTCCGGCGGCACGGACAGGTCGATCTCCGGCACCGTGCCCCGGTGCTGGCTGCGCCGGCCGATCCGCAGCTGCCCGCGCCCGGTCAGCGGGATCCGCCGCTCGGGGCAGTACGGCGGGAAGAAGAGCCCGGCGGCCTCGGGGCCGCTGCGCGCCATCATGTCGGTGAAGTAGTCCCGGTCGGCCGAGACCACCGCGATCCAGGTGGTGCGCACCGGCTGGGCCGGCGGCTGCTCGGCCTGCTGCTGGACGACCGGCGGGGCCAGGTTGAAGGAGGTGCGGAACTCCTCCCCGCGCGCGGCCGGGCCGGGCTGGGCGTACACCGGGCCGGTCGGCTGGTACGGCTGCTCGGTCTGCTGGTACGGGCCCGGCTCCTGGGCCGCCTGCGGCTCCTGGTGCTGCGCGGGCTGGTGGGGCGCGGGCTGGTGGGGTGCTGGTCGCTGTGGCGCGGCCGGCTGCTCGTGCTGGGCCGGCTGCTGGTACCCGCCGGGTGCGGGCGGCGGGTAGCCGTAGCCGCCCGGTGCACCCTGTTGCGCGGGCGCGGGCTCGCTGCCGCCGTACGCGGACGGGAAGTTCAGCGGCGGCAGGGGCGGCGGCGGGGCGAGCGGTCCCGGTGCGGCCGGCGCCTGGTGCTGGGCCTGGTGCTGGTGCGCCTGGTGCTGGTGGTGCTGGTTCGAGGGTGCCGAGAGGTCGTAGTCGTACCCGCACTCCTCGCAGTACCGCCCGGTCTGCGGGCTCCGGCAGATCGGGCAGAGCACCAGGCCCTCGGTGACGTCGGGGTAGCGCGGCGCCCCGGATGCGCCCGGCGGCGGCCCGGCGGGCGCGGGCGCGGGCGGCACCGGGCCCGGCACGACCCCGGCGCCCAGCGGTCCGGGGGCCACCGGCCCGGTCGGCGGTTTCATCGGGAAGCCGCAGAAGTCGCACCAGTCCTCGGCCTGCGACTCGTGGCCCCTAGGGCAGATCGGCATAAGGTCCCCCCTCAATTCAGCCCGGCAGGGGCAGCGTCCGGCCGGGCAGCCGCCCGGTCACTTCTTCACACGTACGGTTTTGGTCGACCGGGTCTCAAGGGTCATCGAGTCGGCCTCGCTCACGTTCTTACGGAACCGAACCGTACCCTCCTTGGGATCCACCACGTCGACCACCTTCTGCAGCAACTTGAACGTGCCGTCGTTGCCGGTGGCGTGGGCGATCCGGACGGCCGCGCCGAGCTTGGCCGTCGCTCGGTCGAGGTCCCCGGCGCGGTGCGCCTCCAGGCCCTCCTGGATGGAGGAGGCCAGCTCGGCCTGCCCGGTGTAGTGGGCCACCTGCGGGCTGATCCGGGTGGAGGAGGCCAGGTCGTCCGTCCAGACGGCCTTCACCAGACCCTGCGAGAGCACCTCCGCCGTCCCCCCGGGCTGCGGCAGGATCAGGCTGATCCGCGCGGCGAGCATCTCGTTGCCCACGGCGGCGGCCGGGACCTCGACGCAGACGTGGTAGTCGCGGCTCTCGTCGCCCCAGGAGCCGGTGGGGTAGTCCCCTGCGCGGGGGCCGGCCTCGGCGCGGCGGCCGGTGAGGTCCTCGACGGTCGGGGCGACCTGCTTGACGAACCTCACCACCGCGTTGGCGGGCGTCCAGACCCGCAGCGCGACGTCGGCGACCTGCTTGCCCATCGCGTTCTCCATCATGGCGCGGAAGTCCTCGGCCAGGCCCGACGGCTCCGCGACGATGTCCACGCTGCCGAGCAGTGCGGAGGAGATCTTGCGCAGCTCCTCCACCTGCCAGTCGGTGCCCACCCCCCGGCAGTCGGCGGTGAAGTGGCCGGTGACCTGCTCGATCGCCTTGTCCAGATCGGCGGCCGACTCGTGCTCGTTCTTGCCGTCGGTGAGCAGGATGGCGTGCCGGATGGTGGCGTCCCGCCGGCTGAGGAAGAGCCGGTCGGCCTTGGCCAGCCAGGTGCCCATGGCGGTGCCGCCGTTGGCCTGGAGGCGGCGCAGCGCCTCCTTGGCGGCCTGCCGGGTGGCGTCCCCGGCGACCGCGAGGGTGCCGTCGCCCGGGTAGATGTCCTTGGCCTCGTGGGTGCCGGCCACCACGGCGAAGGCGACGCCGTCGCGGACGGCGTCGATGGCCACGGCGGTGGCCTCCCGCGCGCCGCGCATCTTGCTGGCGGGGTAGTCCATCGAGCCGGAGCAGTCGACCATGATCACCACGGCCGAGGACTCCACCCCCTGGTCGTCCTGCGGGCTTCCGCCCGGCAGCGGGCGGCCGCCCGAGGTGCCGCCGCCGGTCGAGGTGACGGTGACGATCGCGTTGACCTCGCGGGCTCCGTCCGCGAGGTACTCGTTCTGGAAGATGTCCACGTCGAACCGGGGCAGATTCGACTTCGCCAGACTTGCCATGGCCGAGGGCTCCTGTCGGATGGTCAGGATGGTGGGAACGGTCGGGCGGTGCGGTTGGGGCTGTGGGGCGGTACTCGGGACTCAGCCGCGCGGGGCCGGCGCCGGCGCCGGCGGGTGGTCCGGCGGCGCAGGTACGGTCGGGGGCTGTGGTGGTGCGGGCGGCAGCGGTGCGCCGGGTGAGCCGATCACCGGCAGGTCGGGCAGGGTGTCGTCGTGCGGCGCCACCGCCTCGGCCCGCTGCGTCGCGGCCGGTGCCGCAGCCGGTACAGCCGGTACAGCCGGGGCGGAAGGTACGGGAGTCGCGGGCGGCAGCGGTGCGCGGGGTGAGCCGATCACCGGCAGGTCGGGCAGGGTGTCGTCGTGCGGCGTCACCGCCTCGGCCCGCTGCGTCGCAGCGGGTTCGGCCGTGCCGGCCAGGTCGGTGGCCGGCACGATCGGCAGCACCGCGACGGTGATGTTGTCGTGGCCGCCGGCCGCGACGGCGAAGCGCACCAGCTCCTGGGCGGCCGCCAGCGGCTCGGTCCGGGCGTCCGTGCGGACCCGGTACGCCAGGTCGGTGGCGGCTTCGGCGTAGTTCCACAGGCCGTCGGTGCAGATCAGCAGCACGCCGGGGACGTGCGGGGTGAAGTCCAGGGTGTGCGGGATCACCTCCTCGGCGTCCGCGCCGAGCCAGCCGGTGATCGCGTGCGCCCGGGGGTCGGCGTACGCCTCGGCCTCCTCCATCAGCCCGGCCTCGACCATCCGCGCGGCCCAGGAGTCGTCCTGGGTGAGCCGGAACGGCTCGGCGCAGTCCCGGTCGTCCGGGATCCAGTACGCCCGGGTGTCGCCGACCCAGCCGATGGTCACCCGGCCGGCGGTGGCTATCGCGCTGACGTACGTGCAGGCGGGCGCGTTGACGTCGGGGCGGGCGGGTGAGTGCCCGTCAGCGGCCAGCGCGGCGACGGCGCGGGCGGCCTCGGCGATCGCGCCGCGCATCGCCAGGGTCGGGTCCTGGCCCTGCTCCAGCGCGGTCAGCAGTGCCTCGGAGGCGCTGTCGACGGCGGTCTCGGACGCCTCGTCGGGCCGGTCGGAGGAGGAGACGCCGTCGCAGACCACGGCGACCACGGCGGGCCGGCCGCCGGGCAGCGAGGTGGCGGCGACGGTGAAGGAGTCCTCGTTGCGGTGGTGGCGCACGCCCCGGTCACTGACGCCGGCGACGCCCGCGAGCGCCTTCTCCATGTGGTCCCGGGGCCGCGGCTGGGCCTGGCCGCAGGCCTCGCAGTAGCCGTCGCCGGTGATCTGCTCGGCCCCGCAGCGCACGCAGGCGAGCCCGGGGGAGCGGACCGGGCCCCGGGGAGCGGCCGGTGGGCCCGCAGCGGCCGGCCGGTCGGCGACCCAGCCGGCCGGCATCGTGCCCATGGCGGCGGGCGGTTCGTGCCGGCTCGCGCCGCAGGACCCGCAGAAGACGTCCTCCGGGTCCAGCGGCTCGGCACAGCTCGGGCATACGGTCTGCTGCGGCATTGGCTACACCCATGTTCTGGGGCGGGTGCGGTTGGCCCGCTCCACCATCTCGATCCTGGTCTCGGCCCGGTCGGCCAACCGGGCGAGTACCCGGTAGGAGTGTTCCAGGGCGAAGCGCAGTTCCCGCTCGGCGGCGGGTTGTCCCAGCAGGGTGAGCTCGCGGGGGGATCCGGTGGCGCCGACCGCTCCGGCGACCACCCAGTCGAGGGCGGCGCCCAGCACCTCGACGGACAGTTCCTCGCGCCGCCGGTCGTCCAGGCCGAGCCGGGTGAGCTGTTCGGAGCTGGCGCCGAGGTCGGGGCCCATCGGGTCGGTGGCCGGGCGTTCGCGCAGCCGGGCGCGGACGGCGCCGATCCGGGCGGCGGTGAAGTGGCTGGAGGTGGCCGGCACGGACTCCAGTGACCGGACGGCGCCGGTGCGGTCGCCGCCGGCCAGTCGTACCCTGGCCAGCCCGAACGCCGCGCTGACGTATGCGTGGTCGGTGGTCCAGACCAGTCGATAGAACTCGGCGGCGTCCTCGTCGTTGCCGAGCAGTTCGGCGCAGAGCGCCAGCGCCAGCTTCGGGGCGCTCTCGCCGGGGAAGGCGTCGTAGAGCGCGTCGAAGGCCTCGGCGGCGGCCTGGAGCTGCTCCTGGGCCTGCTTGTCGCCTTCGCCTGCCGCGGCGGTCAGGGCGGCGAGGCCGCGGTACCAGACCACCCGCCAGTCGCCCGGGTGGTCGCTCTCCAGGGCGGTCAGCGCCTCCTGGGCCGCCGTCAGGTCGCCGAGTTCGAGGTGGGCCCGCAGCTCGCGCAGCTGCCGCTCGACCGAGGCGGCGGGTGCGGTGGCGAGGGCGGCCAGCGCCTCGTCGGGCGCGGTGGCGACCAGGGCCGCGAGGAAGCCCGCGTTGGGGTCGGCGGGGTCGACCCGGGGCACCGGCAGGGCGAGCGCGGCGGCGGCCGGGTCCAGCGCGCTGACCCGCACTCCGCGCCCGCCGCCAACGGCCTCGCCGCCGTTCGCCTGGCCGCCGTTCGACCGGGTGCCGCTCACCTCGTCGTCGACCAGCTCGGTGTCCACCACCCGCAGTTCCGGGCCGAACAGGGTGGACAGTGCGGGCCTGGGCCGGGAGTCGCGCAGGGCGAGGATCTCGCGCAGCACGCCGGTCAGCTGATCCGCCATCTCCTCGGCGGAGGAGAACCGCCGGGCCGGATCCGGGTCGGTGGCGCGCACCAGGAAGCGGTAGTACGACTCGTACTCGGCGAAGACGGGGACGGTCTCCGGGCCCGGCAGCTCCTCGCGGTAGGTGCTGTTGTAGCCCTGGAAGTCGAAGGTCAGCACGGCGAGCGTGCGGGCCACGGTGTAGAGGTCGGAGGCCGGGGACGGGCCGTCGGTGGCGATCTCCGGGGCCTGGTAGCCGATGGTGCCGTAGATCGGCCCGTCGTCGTCGAAGCGGCGGACGGCGCCCATGTCGATGATCTTGAGCGAGTCCTCGCTCTGGATCACGTTGTCGATCTTGAAGTCGCAGTACACCAGGCCCCGGCTGTGCAGGTAGCCGAGCGCGGGCAGCGCCTCCAGCGCGTACGCGATCGCCTGCTCCACCGGCAGCGGCTCACGCCGGCCGTCCGGGGTGCGGCGGTCGTTGGCGATGTCCTTGAGCGACTTGCCGCCGACGTACTCCATCACGATGTAGCCGTCGGCCGAGCCGGTGCGCAGATCCGGGTGCTCGACGAAGTTGATGATGCGCACGATGTTCGGGTGGTCCACCTCGGCGAGGAAGCGCCGCTCGGCGATGGCCACCGCGAGCGCGTCCTCGTCCCCGGTGTCCAGCAGGCCCTTGAGCACCACCCAGCGGTCGCTGACCCGCCGGTCCACCGCCAGGTAGATCCAGCCGAGCCCGCCGTGCGCCAGGCAGCCCAGCACCTCGTACTGCCCGCCGACCAGGTCGCCCAGGCGCAGCTTGGGGGTGAAGGAGTACGGCGTACCGCACTTGGTGCAGAAGCCGTCCGGGCGGCCCGGGCGGCCGTTCTTCTCCCGGCCCACGGGGGTGTCGCACCTGCTGCAGAACCGCTTGCGCTCGGGCACCTCGGGGTTGGCCAGCACGGCCTTCGCCGGGTCGGCCTTGGGCACCGTCGGGACGGTCACCAGGCCCGCGCCCAGCCGGTGGCGGGTGCCCGCGCTGGCCCCGCTGCGGCTGCTGCGTACGGACACCGAACGGCCGCTGCCGGTCCGGGTCGAGCGGTGCGACCGGGAGCGGCCGGACATCGAGCGGACCGAGCCGGTACGGGAGGAACGGGCCGAGTCCGGGGAGACACGGGCGGAGGGCAGGTAGGGCGCGGTGCGCCCGGTGTCACCGCCGGCGGCGGGCGAGCTCAGGCCGCACTCGTCGCAGTAGCCGTCCGGGTCGATCGTCCCCGGGCAGTCGGGTTGGCCGCAGGGCGAGCCGGGCCCGCCGCCGGCAGAGGCGCCAGAAGCGCCAGAAGCGGCAGGCGCTGCCGGTGCCGCCGGTGCGGCCGCCGGGCTCCCCGGGGCCGCCGCCGGGGCCAGCCCGCACTCGGTGCAGTACCCGTCGGGGTCGATGACCCCGGTGCCGGTGCAGTCCGGCCGCGCACACGCCTCGCTCATCGAACTCAGGCCCCCTGTCCGTGGTGCTGTCCGTCGCCGATCTGTCCGTCGCCGATCTGTCCCTGGCCGGCCGGGCCGCCGCCCGCCGGCCCCTCGCCCGCGGGTCGTTCGCCCGCCGGCCCCTCTTCCGCCGGTCGTCGGCCCCGCCCCGCACCGCCGTCGACGGGCCGCAGGGCGTGCTGGAAGCGGGCCACCGCGCCCGCCGCCGCCCGAAGGTCGCACGGCGCGCTCCAGAGCAGCCAGCGGGCCTTCTCGTAGCGCTCGATGACCTCCGGGTCCTCGGCGACCCGCAGCCGGGCGGCCATCGCCCGGTACGCGTCCAGCCGTCCGCGCAGCTCGGCCCGTACGGCCAGCGGCTGGGTCACCTCGGTGAGTGCCTGCCTGGCCCGCCCCAACTCCTTGGCGGCGGCGTCCTCCAGGGCGTCCAGCAGTGGCGCGAGACGGTGCCACTGGCCGCTCTGGCGCAACTCCAGCGCCAGCACCACCCGCTCGCGCAGCGCCGAGGCGGGGCCGGGCACGGCCGGCACCTCGGTGGCGGCTATCTTCGCCAGCACCTCGCCGCGGGCCCGGCGGGCCTCGGCGAGGGTGGCGTCGGCCCGTTGCAGCAGGTCGCCCACGCCCTGGAGGCGCTCCTCGGCGTCGTCGCGCAGCCGCAGCAGGCCCTCCAGCTCCAGTCGGATGCCGTCCAGCGCGCGCCCGGCCCGGTCGAAGCGCGTGGTGTCCACCACGCCGGACGGCGCGGCCATCGCGCTCCCCTCTGGCACCGTGCCGCGCTGCGCGGGCACCCGGCTGGGCCGCCAGAGCGCCAGCGGGTCGCTCAGCACCTCGGCGCGAAGCTCCGTCAGCTCGTGCTCCAGCACGATCAGGTCGTCACCGAGCGGGTGTGTACCGGGGCGCACCCCGAGTGAGGCGCCGAGCGTCTGCACCCGGCGCAGCTCGGCGAGCAGCAGGTCGATCCTGGCGGGCAGGGCGGACCACACGGCGTCGGCGGCGTTGACCACCTCCAGCACGGTGGCGTACCAGGCGTTCATCCGGTCCATCAGCTCGGCCAGGCTGACCTGTTCCACCAGCCTGGCCGGCGCGCCGAGCAGCTGCGGCCCGTCCGGCAGGCTGCCGCCGGGGACGGTCACGGCGGGGCCGCTGAGCAGTTCGTTCAGCTCGGCCAGTTCGGCCGCGCCGGGCTTGGCCCGTCGGGCGCGCACCGCCCGGGCCGAGGCGAGCGCCTCGGAGTAGCGGTCGAAGAGCGACCAGAGCAGCGGCAGCCCCTGCCCGGCGACGGACCAGCGCTCCTCGGTGCGCCCGGTCAGCGCGGCGCCTTCCAGCAGCCGGCGGCCGGGGTGGTCCTGGAGCGCGAGCAGCGCCGTCTCGACGGCGTCGCGCTCCGCGCCGAGACGTGCCAGAACGCGGTCCACCTCCTCCCGGCTCATCGCCGGGCCAGCAGATCCTGCCAACGCCTGGTCCTTCCTCTCCACTTCGGGTCACGCGGGTCACGGCCGCGGGGTGCGGCTCGGGGGTACTGCCAGGAGGTACTGCTCCGGGGTCACCGGCCGGGCGTCACGGCTCCGTCCGTGCTGCCGGGGCTGCCCGTGCTGCCGGTGCGGCCCCTGCCGCCGGTGCTACCGGCGGTCACGGCCGGAACCTGGCGGAGTCCTCGTGCATGGTCGGCTTGAGCCACCTGTCGAAGCTCTGCTCCCAGCCGTCGGCGAGGTAGCCGTTCAGCACCTGGTTGACCCGGGCGACCAGGTCGGTGTTCTCCTTCTTCGCCGCGACGCCCATGACGGCCGGGCGCAGCGGTTGGTCCAGCACGGTGACGGTCTGGTCCTGGGCGGCCTGGCCGGCCGCCAGGCCGTCGTCGGTCATCGTCGCGTCGACCTTGCCGAGCTGCATCAGGACCAGGCAGTCCAGCTGGTTCTCCACCGTGACGAGGGTGGAGCCGCGCGGGTTCTGACGCAGCTCCTCCTCGGCCGAGGACTTGCTCGCCGCGCAGGCCGTCCGGCCCTTCAGCGCCTCGTCGATGGTCCGGGCACCCAGGGACTTGGGCACCAGGACGCGCTGGCCGGTCCTGAAGTACGGCTTGGAGAAGGCGACGTCCTTGAGCCGGTCGCAGGTGATCGTCATGGTGCGGACGATCAGGTCGACCTTGCCCTCCTGGATGAACCTGATCCGCTCGGCCGTCGGCACGGTCTTGAGGGTGACCTTGTCGGGGGAGCCCATGATGGCGGTGCCGATCGCCCTGGCGAGGTCGATGTCGAAGCCCTCGATCTCGCCGGTCGAGGGGTTGCGCGCGCCCCAGCGGTAGCTGTTCTGGTCGACGCCGATGACCAGGGTCTTCCGGTCCTTGATCGCTTTGACGGCGGGGCCGTCCTCGCTGCTGGCCGGCACGCTCCTGGTCACGTCGCAGTCGTCGGCCGCCTGGTCGAGCCGGACGGCGGCACCGGCCGGCCGAAGCTGCGCCGGCGCGGGGCCGTAGCCGTACGGGGCGGAGCCCCCGGTGCCGTCCTGGCCGGCCGCCGCGAACCCGACGGCCAGCAGGGTGGCCGCCGCCAGGGCGCCCCTGGTGATCGGGCTCAGCCGCGGTGTTCTGCGCATCGTCATCTCCCCGCCCCCTCTACCGGTACTCGGCCAGTCGGCGGCCGAGGCCGCGCAGTGCGCAGACGGCCGCCAGCAGCGCGAGCACGCCCGCGCCGACGGACATCGTGTTCAGCAGCCCGCCGGTGCCCCGGGCGGAGGCCAGGAAGCTCGCCTGTTCCACCGTCGCGGCCTGGGCCAGATCCCGGTCGGCGGCGGCGAACGCGGCGTCCGAGGTCTTGGGGATGTCGGCTTCCCCGGTGGTGATGGTGGCGTCCACGGCGGCCTGGTAGTTGCCGTCCACGCTCTCGGCCTTCACGGCGCCGTTGTGCCGTTCGTCCCAGACGGTGAACTGCTCGCGGGCCCGGCGTACGGCGTCCGCGGCGTCCCGGGGCGCGAGCTGCTCCGCCTGGGCGAGCGTGCCGGCGCGGGCGTCGCGGCTGCCGTCCGGGCCGGGCCGGCCCGCCAGCCCCTCGGTGGTCTTCCCCCAGAGCTCCGCGTACTTGGTACTCGAACCGCGGGCGACGAAGTGCAGGTTCTCCGCCAGCCGGGCGGTCAGCACGTCGACCCGGGCGGTGTTCAGCGCGCGCAGCGGCGTCGAGCCGAGGCGTTCGCCGTCGGCCAGCCGGCCGTCCACGACCAGGCCGCCGGCGCCCAGCCAGAGCAGCGCGGCCAGCATCGAGGCGGTGGCGCCGAGCAGGCCGAGGTTGAAGACCCGGTTGGTGCGGCGGTAGAGCACCTGCTGCACCAGCACCAGCGCCGCCAGCGCCAGCAGCCCCAGGGCCCAGGACGCCCACGGCACCGCGCGGGCGTCCGCGTAGTCCCGCTCCAGCTGCTGGTTCTCCGCGGCGGCGAGCTTCTCGGCGGCCGGCAGCAGGGTGCCGCGCATCTGCTCGGAGGCGTACCGCAGGTAGGCGCCGCCGAGCGGGTAGCCCTGCCGGTTGTTGGCCCGGGCGCTCTCCACCAGGCCCGCGTAGACGGGCAGTTGCTGGTTGAGGGCGGAGAGCCACTGCTGGGCGGGGGAGGAGGCGGTGGTCCGCGCGGCGGCCTCGGCGATCAGCCGGGACGCGGTGGCGATGTCGTCCTCGTAGCGCTGGCGTACCGGCTTGGGCTCGCTGCCCGCCAGCAGGAAGCCGGTGGCCGCGGTGGTGTCCGCGTCGGCGAGCGAGCGGTGGATGTCGGCGGCGGCCTGGCTGAGCGGCTCACTGTAGGAGACCACCCGGTCCGCGGCCTGTGCCCGCGAGTGGGTCTGCCAGGCCGTCAGGACTCCGAACGCCAGGGTCAGCGCGGCCAGCAGGGCGCCGGCCAGTCTGAGCCGGCCGGGGGCGTGGGCGGCCGCGCGGCGCAGTCGCGCGCGGACGGCTGCCGGGCTGAGCCTCGACGCCCCCGCCGGTGGTGCGGCGGCCGGTGCGGCCTTTGCCGGTGCGTTCGACGTCGCGTTCGATGGCGTGGCCGGTGCTGTCACGGCCGGTGCGGCCGTGGTGCCCGGTCTTGGGCCCTGCTCCTCCGTGCGTTCTGGTGTAGCCACCCGCCCCACCTTCCCCAGTGACCGCCCCGTGCTCGGGGCCCGGCCCGCCTCAGCAGTATGGCCCGCCACTCGGACAGCCACACCGCACTTGCGCCGATCTTGAGCTTTCACCCACGGGGCCGGCTCGCCCGTGGAGGGCGGGCCGCGATCAGGGCGACGCGGGATGCACCCTATGCGGTTCCCCCGGGTGGCCCCGGGCCGGGATCCCGCCCGACGGGCCGCCCCCGCTCCGTACGATGGACGCCATGCGCCTGCTTGGAACGATCTCAGCCGACCGTCCGCTCCTCGTCGTCGCCGTCAAGGAGGAGGCCGTGTACCTCGGCGACGGCCTGCCGGTGCTGCTCACCGGCATAGGGAAGATCAACGCGGCCTCGGCGGTCGCCACCGTCCTGGCCCGGGCCGAGCGGCCCAGCGAGATCGTCAACCTGGGTACGGCCGGTGCGCTGCGCCCCGGCTGGGCGGGCACCCACCAGGTCGCCGAGGTGCTCCAGCACGACATCGACACCCCCGGGCTGTATGCCCTCACCGGCCGTACGTACGGCGCCCCGATCAGCGTCAGCGACGTCGCCGGACCCGTGCTGGCCACCGGCGACCTGTTCGTCTCCGACCCGGAGGCCCGCGAGCGGCTCGCGCTGACCGCCGACCTGGTCGACATGGAGGGCTACGCGGTGGCGACGGTAGCCCAGCGCGCCGGGGTGCCCGTGCGGCTGGTGAAGCACGTCAGCGACGAGGCCGGCGCGGGCGCGGACCGTACCTGGCGTGCGTCCGTCGACGACTGCGCACGCCACCTTGCCGACTGGGCCCGCAGCCACGGGCTGTGAGTTCGGGGGCCGGCCGGTCGGGCTGACGCAGATGCCGACCGTCCGCCGGAGCGCCCGGGTGCACAGCCGCAGCCGTAGCCGCGCGGCACACGGGCCGCAGGAGCGACCGGACGGCGCCCCCACATGGGGGCGCCGTCCAGGGGCGGGCGGCCGGCTTCAGCCCGCGATCCGCTGCCCGGTCAGAGCCGGCACGAAGACGTCCAGCTCCGAGCGCCAGTAGCGGGCGACGTTCAGGCGGGTGGGCTTCTCCTCGTTGGGGAAGTGGAAGCGCAGCGAGCTCCACAGCGGGTTGCGCTTGATGTCCGAGACCACCACGCGGGCCTGCTCCAGCGGCACCACGTAGAGCAGCTCCTGCGGGCGGTTGCTCATCCGCGAGGCGCGGTGCACGACGACGACCCGCTCGGTGAGCGTGACGAAGTAGTACTTCACGAAGAGCTGGCCGATCAGGCCGAGTGCGTTCATCAGCCAAGGGCTCGGCCCGGTGATGGTGTGGAAGGTGACTATCGGCCGGTCGGTCGGCTCGATGGCAGCGATCGCCTGGGCGACCTGCTCCTGCATGGTGGACTTACGGATCGCCATCCGGCGTGCTCCCCTGTGTGGTTGGGACCCTCCCGCGACAGGGCGGGTGGGGCCGGGCGAGCGTAGTGAGGTGCGTGGGTCGCCCTCAACGGCCAAACCCGGGCATAGCGCCCAGCTGTCCAAATGTTCACCAGTTCGATACGCGGCCCGGCGAATCGACCGGGCCGGCCGACCCCGGGTCCGCGGGGCTGCGGCGCACGGAGCTGGGGTGCGCGGGGCTGCGGCGCACGGGGCTGCGAGGGACGCGGCTGCGGGCGGCGCTCGTGGGACGCCGCCCGCGCGAGGGGCCGTTGCCGGTCGTCCGTCAGTTGCCCGCCGCCGCCAGGACGGCCTCGGTGGTGACCACCTTCGCGAACCGCATGTGGTGCAGCGTCGCCGCCGTGGCACGCGCCAGCTCGGCGGCCGGGATGGTCTCCCCGTCCGGGCCGGCCATGCCGAAGGTGTGCATGGCGTCGATCGGGAAGACCACGTCGTACCCGAGGTTGCCGCCCATCCGCGCCGTGGTCTCGTTGCAGACGTTGGTCATGATCCCGATCACGACCAACTGCTCGGCGCCCCGCTGCTGAAGCCACTCGTGCAGGTCCGGGGTGCCGTAGAAGGCGGAGTTGACGGTCTTGGTGATGTGCAGGTCGGCCCGGACCCCGGCCACCTCCGGCTTGAGCTCGTACCCGGGCGTGCCCGGCGCCAGCGGCCCGCCCGTCGAGGCGTGCTGCACCGTCACGATCGGCCGGCCGGTGCTCTGCCAGGCGTCGATCACGGCGGTCATCCGCTTCTCGGCGTCCGGGTTGTCGCGCGTGCCCCAGAACTCGTGGTCCTCGAAGCCCTGTTGGACGTCGATCACGATCAGGACGGCGTCGGGGGCGAGGGTGAGCGGGGCGTCGAAGGCACTGGTGTTCGTCATGTGTCCATCGTGCTGCGCGCCCTGCCGGACCCGTGAGGGGCGCCGGTGCCACCGATCGATACATTCCTGCCATGCGTGAAGTCGGTTGCCTGATCTTCGACGGCGTCCGCGCCTTCGACTACGCCGTGATCGGTGAGGTGTGGTCCAACCGGGCCTCCCGTCCCGGCCTGCCCACCTACGACCTGCGGGTCTGCGGCCCCGGCGGCCCCGACGGCGGCCCGGTGCGGCTCAGCGGCGGCCTGGAGCGCCGCCCCGACCACGGCCTGGACGCCCTGCTCGACTGCGAGCTGGTGATCGTGCCCGGCATCGAGGACCCGGTGGCCCCCACCGCCCCCGCCGTGCTGGACGCGCTGCGCGCCGTCCACCGCCGGGGCATCCCGCTCGCCTCGCTCTGCGCCGGGGCGTTCGTGCTCGCCGAAGCCGGACTGCTGGACGGCCGCACCGCCACCACCCACTGGTGGCTCGCGTCCAGGCTCGCCGAGCGCCACCCGGCCGTGGACGTCCGGCCCGAGGTGCTGTTCACCGGCGACGGCTCGGTCTGGACCTCCGCCGGGGTGGCCGCCGGGATCGACCTCTGCCTGCACCTGGTGCGAGCCGCACACGGCCAGCAGGCCGCCGCCGCGATCGCCCGCGCCATGGTCACCGCGCCGTTCCGTTCCGGCGGCCAGGCCCAGTTCATACCGTCCCCCGTCCCCGAGGAGAGCGGCCGGGCGGACCCGCTCGCCCGGGTCCGCGCCGAGGTGCTCGGCGCCCTCGACACCGCCTGGACGGTCCGCCGGATGGCCGGCCTGGCCCTGATGTCCGAGCGCTCCTTCGCCCGCCGGTTCGTCGACGCCACCGGCACCACCCCGCTGCGCTGGCTGCTCGAACAGCGGGTGCTGGCCGCCCAGCGGCTGCTGGAGGAGAGCGACCTGCCGGTCGACGAGATCGCCGTCCGCTGCGGCTTCGGCTCGGCGGTCTCGCTGCGCCCGGCCTTCGTACGGCGGGTGGGCGTCGCGCCCCGCGAGTACCGCCGCACTTTCCGCGGCCGGGAGGGCGGCGCCGACGGCCCGGTGTAGCCGGCGGCCCGGCGTAGCCGCAGGTCACCGCGGCGCCTGGCCTTCGCCCTGCGCCGCCGGCGCCGCGCGCGGGCAGACACCCCACCCGCGCTGGACACCCCGGGCGGACGCACGCAGGATGCCTGGATGAGCGTAGAACCCGAGGCTCCGGCCGCCCCCGCCGAGCCAACCAGAGCCATCGTCCGTGACTCACTGGGCATCGGGCTCACCGTCGGGGTGTCCGGGCTCGCCTGCGGGGTCGCCGGGACGGCCGCGCACCTCACCACCTGGCAGACCTGCGCGCTCAGCCTGCTGGTGTTCACCGGGGCCTCGCAGTTCGCCCTGGTCGCCTCGTTGGCGGCCGGGGCCGCCCTGCCGGCGGCCGTGATCGGGGCGCTCTTCCTCGGCGCCCGCAACGCCTTCTACGGCCTGCGGCTCGGCGCGCGGCTGGGCTTCTCCCGGCTTGAGCGGCCGTTCGCCGCGCATCTGATGATCGACGAGACCGCCGCCGTCGCCCTGGTCCGCGCCGACCGCCGCGGCGCCCGGCTGGGCTTCACGGTCACCGGCCTCACCCTCTTCGCCACCTGGAACATCTGCACCCTGGCCGGTGCCCTCGGCGCCGACGCCCTCGGCGACCCGAACGTGTACGGGCTCGACGCGGCCGGCCCCGCCGTCTTCCTCGCGCTGCTGGCACCCCGGCTGCGCGAGGGCGCGACCGAACTGCGGGTCGCACTGCTCGGCGCGGTACTGGCCCTGGCCGCCACGACGGTGCTGCCGACCGGCGTGCCGGTGCTGCTCTCGATCGCCGCCGTGCCGATCGTGCTGGCCGCCACCGGCCGCAGGGGCGGTGCGGCATGAGCACCTGGACGACCACCTGGATCGCCGTCGCCGCCACCGCCCTCGGCTGCTACCTGCTCAAGCTGCTCGGCCTGAGCATCCCCGCCCACCTGCTCGAACGCCCCACCGTCCGCCGGTACGCGGCCCTCATCCCGGTGGCCCTGCTCGCCGCGCTCACCGCCCTCCAGACCTTCGGCGACGTCGGCGGCCTCACCCTCGACGCCCGCGCCGCCGGCATGGCGGCAGCCGGCCTGGCCGTCTGGCGCCGCGCCCCCTTCCTCCTGGTGGTGGCCATCGCCGTCACCGTCACAGCCCTCACCCGCCACCTCACCGGCTGACCCACCCCGCCGTCCCCGGAGCAGAAGGCCGGCGGGCCGGGGTGCGACGAGCCCGGGTCGATGCCGGCCGCAGGAGCCGGGCCGACGTCTCACGCACCAGTGCGGCGGCGTCGCGGCGCACGCCCGAGGCAGGACACTCCGCCGCGTGGTGCTCGGCCGGCACCTGAACCGTGACGTGCCGGCGTTCCTCGCCGCCACCGGCGCGTTCCTGGACGTCGACGAGTACGACTACTCCCCGGACGCGGACGCGGATGCGGGCGCCGACTCGGACGCGACTGGTCAGGCCCACCGCACCGTGGTGTGATGGCGCCGTGAGCCGCGCCGTGGAAGAGACGAACCGCCGCATGCTGCGCGCCCGGGACGCGATGGACCGCGCCTACGCGCAGCCGCTGGACGTTCCGGCGCTGGCCCGGATCGCCCTGGTGTCCCCGGCGCACTTCATACGCACCTTCCGGGCCACGTTCGGCGAGACCCCGCACCGCTACCTGCAACGACGCCGGGTCGAGCGCGCGATGTTCCTGCTGCGGGAGACCGACCGCAGCGTGACGGACATCTGTTTCGAGGTCGGCTTCGGCAGCCCGGGTACCTTCAGCCGGACGTTCAGCGAGATCGTCGGCCGGTCGCCGCGCGCGTACCGCAAGGAAGCGGTGGCGGCGCGCGTACCGACCTGCTTCACGATGGCGTGGACCCGCCCGAGCGCCTGACCGGCCGCCGCCCCGCGCGCACCAGCCTTCACCAGCTGCATCGCCGGCAGACAGAGCAGTTTCGGAGAAGTATCCGGCCGGCCCCGCGACTAGCGTGGTGCACATGTTCAACGCCATCACGCAATCACAGATCTACGTCCTCGACCAGGACGAGGCCCTCGACTTCTACGTCGGCAAGCTCGGCCTGGAGGTCAGCGCCGACGTCGAGCTGGGCTTCATGCGCTGGCTGACCGTCAGCATCCCCGGCCACCCGGAGCGCCAGATCCTGCTGGAGAAGCCGGGCGCGCCCGCGATGTCCGAGGAGACGGCGGAGCAGGTCCGCGAGCTGGTCACCAAGGGCGCGATGGGCGGCTGGCTCATCTTCAACACGGACGACTGCCGCAAGACGTACGAGACGCTGCTGGCCAAGGGCGTCGAGTTCACCGAGGAGCCGACCGAGCGTCCGTACGGGACCGACTGCGGCCTGCGCGACCCCTTCGGGAACCGCATCCGCTTCACCCAGCCGAAGGCCCAGGACTAGGCCGTTTCGTTTAGATCACCGACGCGTAGAGGGCGCGGATCGAACCATGCCGCATCTGGCCGGGCTCCATACCGCAGGCATCTTCTCTGGTCCACCCAGTGAGCTGCTTGGTGTCAGCTGTCGTGGATCGGTACTCCCAGTGTCAGAGGGCGCTGGCAGCATCGTCGCTATGAATGTCGTCCGTACCCCGCCGCGACCGCTCGACGTCACCGCGGTCTTCCCCCAACTGGCCCCGCTGGCACGCACGGCGACCCGGTTGCATCCCCGCCGTGGAGCTCCTTCGGCGCACGACAGTTCGATCGGCGGGCCACTGCTGTGGCCCGCCGACGACCCGTGGCCGCACTGCGACGCCCCGCACGAGGGTGGGGACCACGCGCTGGCTGAGCTGCGCCTGCGGCAGCGCATCCGGGCGAGCGAGGCGATGCACCCGGACGGCGATCCCCATGTTCCCCAGTACACGCCTGAGGAGCAAGCGGTCTTGGACCGGCTCAACTCCGACGAAACGTGGCACGACAGCACGTGGCTTGAGGGCCCGGTCGCCCTGCTGCCCCTGGCCCAGCTCTACGTGCGTGACATCCCCCTGTTGCGCCCGCCCGCGCAGGCCGGGGCGGATCTGCTCCAGGTGCTGTGGTGTCCCTTCGACCACCCTCCGGAGAAGTACATGCCCAGGACCGTGCTGGTCTGGCGGTCCGCGGCCGCTGTCACCGAGATCCTCACCTCACCCCCGGAGCCGCCCCTGGTGGTCGAGGAATACGTGCCGGAGCCGTGCGTGCTCGCGCCGGAGCAGGTCACCGAGTACCCCAGCCCCATGGAGTTGAGTAGGGAACTGCGAGAGCAGATCGGGGATTGGAGCATTTGGCAGGCAGCCGACGCCGGTGTGGACAGCTCCTACGCCCCCTACCCGGATTCGTTCTATGGGAGCCACCTGTCCGTCGCCCCCGGCTGGAAGGTCGGCGGCTGGCCCATGTGGGGCTACACCGACCCCGCTCCCCGGCCCTGCCCCGCGTGCGACACCCCGATGGACCCGCTGCTGAGCATCGACACGTTCGAATGGGACAGCAGCAACCGCAGCTGGATCCCGTACGAAGACCAAGCCGCCGCGTCCTCGACTGACCCCCGCTACCGCGACCTGATGCAACCGACCGCGATCCAGATCGGCAGCGGCCACAAACAGCAGATCTACTTCTGCCCGGCGGCGCCGGAGCATCCCCACATCGAGCTGATGCAGTAGCCGCCAGATGGCAACCGACGCCCCAGTGGCCGCCTCTGCCGACGCCCGCCCGAGAAGAGGACCTGGCCGAACACACCGCAACCGCGTGCTCTGACACGAGATCCAGGCCACTGCGCGGCCTACAAGCAGCGCAACACGGCCGAACGATGCATCAACCGCTTGAAGCAGTGGCGCGGAATCGCCACCCGCGGGGGTCGGCAGCGGGCAGCGAGGTGGTGCAGGTGCACGGCGGTGCGTCCCGGCCCGGTGGCCGGCCCTAGCGGTACCAAAGGCAGCTGCACGTCCGTCCGTTGGGCTTCGGTGCACGGCGGTCGAAGTCGTCGCCCTTGCACCGCCCGACCCCGTCCCTGTGGGCGGCGGGCCGGTGCCGGCACTCCCGGCACGCCTCGGCCGGAGCGCTGCGGAGGTAGACGAGGGTCAGCAGGATCACCATCACGACGGCCCCGATGGCCAAGATCGGCACGGCTGCCATCAGAACCAGTCCCCCCTGGCTTCCGGGCGCTCCCAGGGGGGTCGATCCTCCTCCTTCTCGCCGCACCGGCAGTCCGGGCATCCCTCGTCTCGGTGGAGGTGGCGCACGTGGCCGCACAGCGCGCAGGGCTCCGGTCCGAGCGCCACCGACTCCTTCTCCGGCCAGAACCGCGCGCACGGGCAGCCGTTCGCGCAGTGCCGCCGGTAGTTCTGATGCTGATGCCGGAGGTGCCCGCAGTCCTGGCATGCATGGGTGGCCCACGA
Source organism: Kitasatospora sp. NPDC050543 (assembly GCF_044457565.1). NCBI lineage: Bacteria > Bacillati > Actinomycetota > Actinomycetes > Kitasatosporales > Streptomycetaceae > Kitasatospora > Kitasatospora sp. NPDC050543. Next base: position 52,529 of record NZ_JBITGZ010000007.1, read on the forward strand.
GTACGCCTGCATCGCTACCCCTCCATCAACTGCCCGTACTATCAGGATAGTTGCCAGGAGGACGGTGAGGGTTCAGAACCGGCCGAGGTCCGGTTCACCGGCCTGGAGCTCGACCCGGACGCGGACCGGGGCCCGGCCGGCCCGGCCGATCTCACCGGCGAACACCGACGCGCCCTCGAAGGTGACGTCGGCGTCCAATGCCCAGAGCAGGTAGGCGCGGACGGGTGCCAGCACCTCGGCGAGGGTCTGCGGGCGGGGGTCCGGAAGGGCGTGGTCGAGGGCCTCCAGGAGGGCGACCAGTTCGGCGCCGTCCCGGACGGCACGTTCGGCGGCGGCCAGCAGTTCGTCCGGTTTCAGCTCCGCGAGCGGTACGCCGCTGCCGTACGCCAGGTCGCTCAGCCACCACGCCTCGGCCAGTCGGTCGCGTCCCAGCTCGAAGGCGATCCTCGGCCACCGCTCGGCCGGACGCGGGTGTGGGCGCGGCCGACGCGGCAGTGGGTCCGGCGTCGGGGCGCCGCTGGTGGCGCCGCCCGTCACGCCGCCACCTCCGGGTCGGCGGCCGCGAGCAGCGCCCACACGTACTTCCCGATCCCGCCCGGGCGCGGGCAGCAGCCCCATGCGGTCGACAACTCCCTTACCAGCAGCAGCCCGCGCCCCGACTCGTCGTCCCCCGCCGCCCCGGGGCGAACGGTCGGCTGCTCGCCGCTCGCATCGTGCACCTCGATCCGGAGGTGGTCCTCCCGAAGCTCGAAGCGGACCTCGATCAGCCGGCCGGCCGGTACCCGGGCGTGCTCGATCGCGTTGGTCACCAGCTCGCTCAGCAGCAACTCGCCGATCTCGCTGAATCGTTGGCCGCCCCGGCGGCCCGCGAGGAAGGCGCGCAGCAGGTGCCGGGCCGAGCTCGCCGACCTGCGGTGACGCGGAAGCCAGCAAGCCTCTTCGCTGGCTACGGCGGGTGGTCTGTCGAGTGTTTCGGGCATGGGGGAGGCCACCTCCGGGCCAAACGTTCGAATGGATGCGTGAGACCGAAGAGGGGGCGCGCGAGGCCCATCGTGCTCACGGAAAGCGAGCATGCAACTTCGTTCTGCCACCAATCATCGGTGGGTGGGACTAGCGTGACGAGTGATCGGCGAGTGTCGTCGGCCTAATGTCACTTGGGGGTTGGGGAGATGGGGCGTCGCAAGTCCGGGAAGGGTGGTTCGACGGCGAGTTCGGCCGAACTGTTCGGCTCGGAGCTCCGGCACGAACGCGAACTCGTGGGCCTCTCCCAGGCGCAGCTGGCGAAGCAGCTGCACTGCGATCGGACGCTGGTCACGCACGTCGAGAACGGCTCACGGGTGCCGCAGGACGACTTCGTACGGCGCTGCGACGAGGTGCTGAACGCGGCCGGACGGCTGTTCCGGATGTGGGAGAAGGTCGACTGGTACGCGGAGGTCGAACATCCCGACTGGTTCAAGCGGTTCGCCGCGATGGAGTCCAGGGCAGTGGCGCTGCGGAAGTTCCAGGTCCAGATGATCCCCGGCCTCTTGCAGACCGAGAACTACGCTCGTGCACTCTTCGGACGTAGGGTTTCGGAGAGTACGGACATCGAAGAGCTGGTGGCAGCACGACTGAGTCGGCAGAGTCGCTTCCTTGCTGCGGACGGGCCGCTCCTGGTGGTGGTGCTGGACGAGAGCGCGATCCGCCGTCCGGTGGGCGGACTGTCCGTGATGCGGGAGCAGTTGGCTTACCTACTGGAGGTTGCCGAGCGCTCCAACGTCATTCTCCAGGTTGCGCCCTTCGACTTGGATGCTCCGACGATGCCTGACACCTCCCTGACCCTGGTCACGCTGCCCGACGGCGAGCAGTGGATCTACTCCGAGAGTCTGGAGCGAGGTCACTTCAACAACGATCCGTCAGTGATCGCTCAACACGCGCGAGCCTATGATGTGCTACGGGCGGACGTGCTCTCGGTCCGCGAATCTGCTGCCTTGATCACCGGCGAGATGGAGAGGTGCAACGCGTATGACGAACCACGACGATCTCAGCGCGGCGGCTTGGCGCAAGAGCAGCTACAGCGGCAGCAACGGCGGCGACTGCATCGAGGTGGCCCCCGGGTTCCCCGGCCTCGTCCCGGTGCGTGACTCCAAGGACCCGGACGGTCCGGCGCTCGTCTTCACCTCCGCCGCCTGGCAGTCCTTCGTAGCCGGGATCCGCGCCGACGAGTTCCCCGCCTGAAGCGCCCCCACTACCTGACGTAGATGCTGTACCAGAAGTCCCCGGTCCCGGTCTCTTCCGGCTTGACCTCCGTCTCGAAGCCGTCGAGGCCCTGACAGTCCGTGTCGTGGAAGAGCGTGATCGACTCGTCGGTGTCGTTGGTGACCTCCTGCGCGTACGTGGGGAGGTTGATGCAGCCGGGCTTCGGGTGCTTGATGGTCTGCGGGTGGCCCTCGCGGTCGACGTAGCCGATGCTGCCGGCGGCGGCGGCGGCGGCGTGGGCAGCCGGAGCCGAGGTGAGCAGCACGAGCGCGCCGGCGAGCGCTCCCAGGGTGGTGCGGATGCGCATGGGTGGCCTCCGGGCGGGCGGGCGCTGTGCATTGCGGGGAATCCGGACGGCCCCACTGCTACCCGGCCGGGGCCGGTGACGCACGCCCCCGCACGGCGGCCACCGCCCGAACGGCTCCGGCACTTCGTCCGATCGGCCGACGTGCGCCGGCCACTCGACGTCCCCGGCCGCCGGGTACCTCCCGGGGAGGAGGGCGGATCGTCTCGGCGGCTGACTCCGTGTCAGTCACCGGCTGTCTACGTTGGCAGCATGCACCGACTTCACGCGTGGTTCCTCGGCCGCCCCGCCGTCGACGACGGCAGCTGGGCGCTGTGCCTGCTCGTGCTGGGCGGGTGGTCGGCGGCCACGCTGCCGGGGCCGGTCGGTTGGCAGCACGTCGGCCGCCTGGCCGTCGGGGTGCTGTTCGCGGGCCTGATGCTGCTGCGTCGCGCCCATCCGGACACCGCCGTCCTGGTCGCGGTCGCGCTGGGCGGCGGGCAACTGCTGGGAGGGGCCCAGGCGGGCATCCTGATCGTCGGCTATCTCGTACTGGCCCGCTGGGGCGCCTGCTCCGGCTCTCCTCGGCTGGCCCTGGCCACGTTGGCGAGCGCGCTGTCCGTCGGACCGCTGGCCGTGTGGCGGGGAGTCGCCGACGGCGAGCTCGACCGGTTCTCGGCCTGGGACCGGGTGAGCATCGCCGCGCTGTACTCGCTGCCCTTCCTGCTCTGCTGGGCCTGGGGGTGGTGGGCGCGGGCCCGGCGGGCGGAGCTGGCCGAGCTGGCGGGCCGCGCCGCGACGGCCCGCACCGAGCTGGGACGCGGGGCCGCGCGCACGAGGATGGCGCTGGAGCTGCACGACGTGATCACGCATGATCTGACGGCGATGACCGTCCAGGCCGGCGGTGCCGAGCACGTGCTGCCCGCGGGCCCGCACCTGGCCCGGGACGTGGTGCGGGGCATCGGCCCGCAGGGGCGCCGGATCCTGGTCGAACTCGAACGCCTGAAGCGCGTGCTGATCCCTTGACGGAGGCGAGGCAGGCGCGGTGCGGGAGCCCGAGCTCCGGCCGGTGGCTCGCCCGACAGAACTCTCCTGTCACCGCCCCTGCGGCGGCCGGTGGCGTGGGTCGGCGGTGCGGGGTCAGCCCTTGCCCCGGGCCGTCCACTCCTGCGCGAGCAGGCCGAGGATGACCTCGTCGACGAACTCCCCGTACACCCAGGCGGCGCGGCGCAGGGTGCCCTCCAGGGTGAAGCCGGCGCCGGTCGCGCCGGCGATCATCGGGGTGTTGTCGGCGAGCGTCTCCAGTTGCAGCCGCTGAAGGCCGCGCACCGCGAAGCCGTACTCGCACAGGACCCGCACCACGTCGCCGCCGAGGCCGCGGCCCCGGAACGCGGGACGCAGAGACATGCCCAGGTGCGCGGTGCGGTTGTGGGTGTCGATACCCCACAGCAGGGCCTCGCCGGCCAGCTCCTGCGTCTCCAGTTCGACCACCGAGAAGAGCGCCGCCTCCGGTGACGGCGCGCCGATCGCGAACGGGGACTCCGTGGCGTCGGGTGCGATGGGCACCCAGGGCCGGGAGTCACCCCGCGAGCGGGTGCGGACGTCGTTGTACAGCTCGCCGTGGAGGACGGGGACGTCGCTCTCCTGCCGGGCCCTCAGCCCGACCTTGCCGCCTTGAATCATGAGGCTCTGAATACCCCGCCCGGCAGGCGCGGGGCAATCGAATTCCGTTGGCCGCGGGTGAGCCGGGGCCGAGCCGATCGGGGTCAGTGCGGGATGGCGGCGATCAGCTCCTGCGCGCCCTGGCGCTTGAGTGCGAGCGCGGTGGAGGTGCCGAGGTCCTCGGGGCTGAGCGCGCCCGCCCACTCATGGGCGTCCAGCACCCGCTTGCCGTCCGGGGAGAACACCCGCCCGCGCAGCGACAGCCGCCCGTCCGGCTCGGCGCTCGCGTAGCCGGCGATCGGCGAGTTGCAGTGGCCCTGCAGGACGTGCAGGAACATCCGCTCCGCCGTGGCCTCGCGCCAGGTGCCGGGGTGGCCGAGGCCCGACACCGCCGCGATGGTGGCGGCGTCGTCCTCGCGGCACTGCAGGGCCAGGATGCCGGCGCCGATCGGCGGGCACATGCTCTCCAGCGGCAGGATCTCCGTGATCCGCCCACTCTCGCCGATCCGCTCCAGTCCGGAGACGGCCAGCAGCAGCGCATCCGCCTCCCCGGCGGCCAGCTTGGCGAGCCGGCTGTTGGCGTTGCCCCGGATCGGGACGCACGCCAGGTGCGGGTGGGAGGCGGCCAGTTGGGCGATCCGGCGCACCGAGGAGGTGCCGATCCGGGCCCCGGCCGGCAGTTCGTCCAGGGTCAGGCCCCCGGGGTGGACGACGGCGTCCCTGATGTCGTCCCGGCGCAGGTACGCGGCGAACACCGTCCCGGCGGGCAGCGGCCGGTCGGCCGGCACGTCCTTGAGGCAGTGCACCGCGAGGTCCGCCTCGCCCGCCAGCAGCGCGGCATCCACCTCCTTGGTGAACGCCCCCTTCCCGCCGAGCGCGGCGAGATCCCCCATCCACCGGTCACCGGACGTCGTGACCGGCACCACCTCCGTGCGTACCCCCGGATGCGACGCCCCCAGCTCGGCACGGACCCGCTCCACCTGCGCGAGCGCCATCGGCGAGGAACGGGAGACGATACGGATCAGCTCAGCGGATGCCATGCCACGAGATGATACGGCGTCAGATGCCTCTGGCCGTGCAGGCGTCCACGGGGGCGGCGGCGTCAGGCGGGGCGTGGAGACCTCAGGTGCATCGGTGCCACCATGGTGTGCACCGGCCGGACGGGCGTGCGGGCCCGTCCGGCCGATGGTCCAGGGGTGGTGGCGCGGCGTCAGGCGGCCACCGGATGGGGCATGGCGTAGGTGTCGCGCAGTCGGGCCTGGGCCCGGGGGCCGCCGCCGAGGCCGAGGCCGGCCAGGTGGTCCAGGCCGAGCAGGGCGGCGCCGAGCACGGGCGGCGCGACGACGACGCGCGGCTCGGCGCGCGGCGCGGCGGCCCGCAGCCGGGCGGTGACGTTGTCGATCAGCAGCGGCTGCCGGGAGGCCAGCACGCCCCCGCCGAGCACCACCGGGGTCGGTTCCTCCAGCAGGTCCAGGCGGGTGAGGGCGACGACGGCGAGCCGGGTGATCTCGTCGGCCTGGCGGTCGATCAGGCTCTGCGCCCGGGCGTCCCCCGCCTCTGCGGTGGCGAACAGCACCCGGACGATCTCGTGCAGCCGGGCGCGCTCGATCGAGCCGAGGTGCATCGCTTCGGCGACGGCGCTCGCGGCGGGCAGGCCGAAGTGCCCGGCGATGGCACCGGCCAGGGCGGTGGCGGGGCCCCGGCCGTCCTCGGCGCGGACGGCGTGCCACATGGCGGCGGTGGCCAGGCCGTGCCCGCCGCCCCAGTCGCCGGTGAGCTCACCGAGGGCGGGGAAGCGCGCGGTGCGTCCGTCGGGGAGCAGGCCCACGCAGTTGATCCCGGCGCCGCAGACGACCGCGACGCCGCGCGGCCCGTCGGTGCCGGCCCGCAGCAGGCCGAAGGTGTCGTTGGCGACGGTGGTGCTCAGGCCCCATGACCGGTCCTGGATCGCGGCGCGCAGCAGCCGCTCCTCCACCGGCAGGTCGGCGTTGGCCAGGCAGGCGCTGACATGGCTGGTGAGGACCGATCCGAGGGTGAGTCCGGCCTGCGCGGCGACGGCCTCGACCAGCGGCGCCAGGCCCGCGACGGCCGCCGGGCCGCCGGTCCGGTGGGGCTCGAAGCCACCGCCGCGGGCGGTGCCGAGGACGGCGCCGTCGGCTCTCACCAGGGCGACGTCGGTCTTGCTGTTCCCGGCGTCGATCGCCAGGACGCCCGGCAGGTGTGGTTCGCTCTGGTGGGTCATCGGATCCCCGCGCTCGTACGTGTCCCGGGCGTCGTCCCGACCGGGTTGAGGGTGCTGCTTCGCTCTCGGCGTTCTCGGCCGGGCGGGCGCCGCGAGCCGCGCAGCGCCCGGCCCGCAGGCGCCCGGCCCGCCGCCCACGGGCGCCCGCCCGCCCACGCGGCCGGCCTCAGGCCCAGGCGAGGTGCTCGCGGTTGTGCGCGATCAGCCGGTCCGTGAGCCGGTCCGCCAGGTCGAGCTGCCCGACCAGCGGGTGCGCGAGCAGGGCGTCGAAGACCCGGTCGCGGCCGCCCCGGAGCGCGGCGTCCAGCGCGAGCTGCTCGTAGGCCGTCACGCCGGCGATCAGTCCGGCGTACAGCGGCTCGACGGGGCGCTGGGGCAGCGGGCGTACGCCGGTGGCGTCCACCTCGGCCGGCACCTCGATCACGGCGTCGTCCGGCAGGAAGGGCAGGATGCCGTCGTTGCGGGTGTTGACGACCTGCACGCCGGTGCCGCCGTCGGTGCCCAGCAGCGAGGCGATCAGCTGGACGGCGGCCTCCGAGTAGAAGGCGCCGCCGCGCTCGCCGAGGAGCTCCGGCTTGGTGTCCAGGGTGGGGTCGGCGTACATCTCCAGCAGCCGTCGCTCGATCGCGGCGACCGCGGCGGCCCGCGAGCCGCCGGCCCTCAGCTCCGCCACCACCTCGTCGTGCTGGTAGAAGTACCGCAGGTAGTACGAGGGGACGACGCCGAGCCGCTGGATGACGGGCAGCGGCAGGTGCAGGTCCTCGGCGATCTCCTTGCCGAAGCCGGCCAGCAGCTCCGGCAGCACCTCGCGCCCGCCCGCCGCGCCGGGGGCGTCGAGCAGGGTGACACCGCGCTCCCAGGTGAGGTGGTTGAGCCCGACGTGGTCCAGCCGGACCAGCTCGGGGGCGACGCCGAGGTGCCGGGCGAACTTGCGCTGGAAGCCGATCGCCACGTTGCACAGGCCCACGGCCTTGTGCCCGGCGTTCTGCAGCGCCCGGGTGACGATGCCGACGGGGTTGGTGAAGTCGACGATCCATGCGTCCGGGCTGCTGCGGCGTACCTGCTCGGCGATGTCCAGCACCACCGGGACGGTCCGCAGCGCCTTGGCCAGCCCGCCGGCGCCGGTGGTCTCCTGGCCGACGCAGCCGCACTCCAGCGGCCAGGTCTCGTCCCGGTCGCGCGCGGCCTGCCCGCCGACCCGCAGCTGGAGCAGTACGGCGTCCGCGTCCGGGACGCCCGCCGCGACGTCGGTGGTGGTGGTGACCCGCGCGCCGTGGCCCTGCCGGGCGAAGATCCGCCGGGCCAGGCCGCCGATCAGCTCCAGCCGGTCCGCCGCCGGGTCGATCAGGACGAGCTCGCCGACCGGCAGGGTGTCGCGCAGCCGGGCGAAGCCGTCGATGAGTTCGGGGGTGTAGGTGGAGCCACCGCCGACGATGGCGAGCTTCAAGTTGATCGGCATCAGCCCTTGACCCCTGTCAGTGTCACGCCTTCGATGAAGGCCTTCTGCGCGAAGAAGAAGAGGATGATCACCGGCGCCATCACCAGCAGGGTGGCCGCCATGGTGAGGTTCCAGTTGGTGTGGTGGGCGCCCTTGAAGGACTCCAGGCCGTACGAGAGGGTCCAGGCGCCGGGGTTCTCGCTGGCGTAGATCTGCGGGCCGAAGTAGTCGTTCCAGGCGTAGAAGAACTGGAACAGGCCCACCGCCGCGACGGCGGGCCTGGCCATCGGGAGCACCACCTTGAGCAGCGTCCCGAAGTCCCCGCAGCCGTCGAGCTTGGCGGCCTCGACGTACTCCTTGGGGATGGTCAGCAGGAACTGCCGCAGCAGGAAGATGGAGAAGGCGTCACCGAAGGCCATCGGGATGATCAGCGGCCAGAGGCCGCCGCTGAGGTGCAGCTGCTTCGCCCAGAACAGGTACATCGGGATGACGGTGACCTGCGGCGGCAGCATCATCATCGAGATGACCGCCATCAGGGCGAGGTTGCGGCCCCGGAAGCGGAACTTGGCCAGTGCGTACGCCACCGGCAGGCTGGAGACGACCGTCAGCAGGGTGCCCAGGCCCGCGTAGAGCAGGGTGTTGCGCCACCAGGTGAGGAAGCCGGGCGCCCGCCAGACCAACAGGTAGTTGCCCCACTCCCAGGAGGTGGGCCAGAGGTCGCCGGTCAGCGCCTGGCGGTCGGTCATCACCGAGGTGAGGAACACGAAGACGAACGGGAGCAGGAAGAACAGCGCGGCGGCGATGGCCAGCGAGTGCACGGCCACCCAGTGCAGCAGGGCGCGGCGGCGGGCGGTCCGGGCGGCGGCGGACGTGGGGGCGGGGGCGGCGGCGGGCGCCGGCGCGCGGAGCGTGGTGGAGCCGAGAGTCATGGGTCAGTCCTCATTCGCCAGGAAGCCGGACCTGCGGCGCAGGAGGATCGAGGTGAAGGCCATCGAGATCGCGAACAGGATCACGGCGATCACACACGCCGAGCCGGTGTCGAAGCGCTGGAAGCCGAGGTTGTAGACCATCTGCGGCAGCGTCCAGGTGGAGCCCTGCGGGTACCCGGGTTCGAACGGCTGGCCGGAGCCGCCGATGATGCCGCTGGCGACCTTCCCCGCGACGATCGCCTGGGTGTAGTACTGCATGGTCTGGATCACCCCGGTGACCACCGCGAACATCACGATCGGCGAGATGTTCGGGAGGGTGACGAAGCGGAACCGCTGGAGGGCGCTCGCGCCGTCCAGCTCGGCGGCCTCGTACTGCTCCTTGGGGACGTCCAGCAGGGCGGCCATGAAGATCACCATCAGGTCGCCGATACCCCACATGGCGAGCATCGTCAGGGCCGGCTTCGACCAGCCGGGATCGGTGAACCAGCCGGGCTGCGGCAGGCCGAGCCCGCCCAGCAGGTGGTCGACCGGCCCGGTGCCGGGGTTGAGCAGGAAGGCGAAGGCCACCGTGGCCGCCACCGGCGGGGCCAGGAACGGCAGGTAGAACGCGGTCCGGAAGAAGCCCGCGCCGGTCTTCACCTTGGTGATCAGCAGGCCGATGCCGAGCCCGAAGACCACCCGAAGGGTGACCATCACCGCGACCAGCCAGAGGGTGTTGCGCAGCCCCTGCCAGAAGAACGGGTAGTGGTTGAGGACGTAGTCCCAGTTCCTCAGGCCGGTGAAGACGGGGGCCGAGAAGCCGTCGTACTTCATGAAGGAGAAGTAGACGGTGGAGATCAGCGGGTAGGCGAAGAAGACGCCGAAGCCGATCAGCCAGGGGGAGAGGAAGGCCAGGTTGCGGGCCGCCTCCCGGCGGCGCTTCCCGCGCAGTGCGTGCTGCGAGGAGAGCGCCGCCGGGTCGGTCGGTCCGCTGCCCGGGGTGCGGGAGCCGAACGTGATTGCCATCTGTGCTCCGCCTGCCGCTACTTCGCCTGCGCGATGGCGGCGTCGATCTCCTTGGCGGTGGCCGCGAGGCCGGCCGCCAGATCGGTCTGCTTGCCGGACTCGTAGTCGTAGCCCAGGTTCTGCAGCGACACGAGGTACGCGCCGCCGTTGACGCTGGCGGGCGTGGTGCCGGAGGCGGGGTTCTTGGCGATCTCCAGGAAGGTCTTGAAGTTGGCGTCGGCGTCCAGCTTCGGCGACTCCAGTGCGGCGAAGGTGCTGGGCACGTTGTGGATCGCGTTGGCGAAGCTCACCAGCGCGTCGGTGTTCGTGGTCAGGTACTTGACCAGCTCCCAGGCGGCGGTCTGCTTCTTGCTGCTGCGCGCGATGCCGACGACGGTGCCGGTCTGGTAGCCGCGCCCGTAGGTGGCCGCCTGGTCGTCCGGCACCGGGAACGGCGCGGTGGCCCACTCGAAGTCCGGCTTGTCCTCGGCGAGCGAGGCCGTCCGCCACTCGCCGTCGATCGCCATCGCCACCTGGCCGGTGTGGAAGGGGTTCTTGGCGCTGAACTCGTCGCCGAAGCCGGCCCGGTACTTCTCCAGCTTGTCGAAGCCGCCCAGCTTGTCCACCAGGCCCTTCTGCCAGCTGAGCATCGAGGCGACGGCCTGGTCGGAGGCGATGGAGGACTTGCCGTCCGGGCCGAAGTAGCCCGGGCCGAACTGGCCGAGGAAGTGCTCGGTGGTGGACTCGTAGCCGTGGTAATTGGGCATGAAGCCCAGCTGCTTGTAGCCCTCGCCGTCGGCGACGGTCAGCTTGGCGGCGTCCTCGGCGAACTCGCCGAGCGTCTTCGGCGGGGCGGTGATGCCGGCCGCGGCGAAGGCCTTCTTGTTGTAGTACAGCCCGAAGGCGTCGCCGAGCAGCGGCAGCGAGCACTGGTTGCCCTGGAACCGCGTGTACTTGAGCATCGGCGCCGGGAAGGTCCTGGCCGGGTCGATCCCGTCCTTCTGCAGCAGCGGGTTCAGGTCGGTGAAGACCTTGGAGGAGCAGAACAGGCCGACGTTGTTGGTGGTGAAAGAGGAGACCACGTCGGGGGCGTCGTCGCCACCGGCCCGCAGCGACTGGTTGATCTTGTCGTCGGCGATGTTGCCGACGGTCTTGACGTGGATGTTCGGGTGGGCCTTCTCGAAGGCGGCGACGTTGTCGTTGATCGCCTTGGTCTCGCTGTCCTGGCTCCAACCGTGCCAGAAGGTGATGGTGACGTCCTTGCCGCCGGCCGAATCGTCGGCGCCGCCGGCGTCGTTGGTGCCGGTGCAGGCGGTGGCGAGCAGGGCGAGAACGGCGCTGCCGGTGAAGGCGGCGATCGTGCGGCGGCCTCTGCGGGAGGTGGTGGCGTGCACTTCGAGGTCCTCCTGGGGGTACGCGGGCAGGCGTCATCGCCTCGTGGCCCGCGTTGGGGGCTGGGGGAGAAGGTTGTGCAGGGAGCGGAGCCGGCCGGCACGGCTGTCGTCGGGGCGGGTCGGGGCGGCTGATGAGGGTTCGGCGGTGAGGGTTCGGGGGTCAGGGTCAGTGGGTGGAGAAGACCGCCTCGCGCGCGGCGGCCAGCGCGCGGCGCAGCGCGCCGTGCAGAACGGGTGAGCCGGGCAGCGCGCTGCTGCGGACCTCCGGCCGGGCGATCGAGATCCGGGCCAGCTCCTCCTCGATCAGCGCGCGCAGCCGTTCGCCGCCAGCGGTCGGGATGCCGCCGGAGACGACCACCAGCTGCGGGTCGACCACGGCGACGATCACGGCCAGGCCGACGGCCAGGCGGCCGGCCAGCGCGGTGAGGAAGTCGTCGCCGGCGCCGGGGGTCGCCAGGGCCAGTGCGATCACCTCCTCGGCGGAGGGTGCGGTGAGCCCGTACTCCCGGGCCAGCAGCCGGACCGCCGGAGCGCCGGTGAGCCGCTGGAACCCGCCGGAGTTCTTCCGGCGGACGTCCTGGATCACCGGCACGCCGGGCACCGGCATGTAGCCGACCTCCCCGGCGCCGCCGGTGAAGCCCCGGTGGAGGCGGCCCGCGATCACGATCGCGGCGCCGATGCCGTCCCCCGCCCAGAGCAGTACGAAGTCCTCGCAGCCCTGTGCCGCACCCGAGGACTGCTCGGCGACGGCCGCCAGGTTGACGTCGTTCTCGATGCTGACGGGGGCGTCCAGCGCGGTGGAGAGCTCGCGGAGCAGGCCCGGGGAGTGCCAGCCGGGCAGGTGGGAGGCGTAGCGCAGCTTGCCGGTGACGGGGTCGGGCGCGCCGCCGACGCCGATCACGACCTCGCGCAGCGCGCCGGCGGGCAGGCCGGCCTGCGTCAGGGTCTCGGCGACCGTCCCGGCGACCTTGCCGACGGTCGCGGCGGCCGGCCAGCCCTTGGTGGGGGCGCGGTGCTCGGCCAGGAACTGCCCGGTGATGTCGGCGACCGCGACCCGGACCTCGCTGGTGGTGACGTCCAGCCCGGCGACGTACCCGGCGGCCGGGTTGACCTGGTACAGCTGCGCGTTGGGGCCGGGCCCGCCCGCGGTGGTGCCGACCGGCAGGACCAGGCCGGCCGCCTCCAGCCGGGCCAGCAGCTGGGAGGCGGTGGGCTTGGAGAGGCCGGTGAGGGTGCCGATCTGGGTGCGGGAGAGCGGGCCGTTCTCCAGCAGGAGTTCGAGGGCCGCGCGGTCGTTGATGGCGCGTAGCAGGCTCGGGGTGCCGGCGAGGGGCGTACGGGCGGTGGTGTTGTCGGTCACGGCGTCGATCCTCCCCTCTCCGGTGCCCCGGGCGATGCCCGGGGAGTGTCCTCGTGAACTGTTAGGAAACTTTCCAGTCACTGGGAAGGACGGTAGAACCAGCCTCCGGAGGGTGTCAATGGCGAGCCCGCCGGTGGATGCCGAAGCGTTACCGGAGAGCAGCCGCGAGGGCTCGGCCGGACAGCACGAGGCCCCGCCCTCCACCACGGGAGAGCGGGGCCTCGGGGGCCTGCGGGAGCCTCGGACCGGGCGCAGCGCCGGGGTCAGAGGATCCTGGTCGTGGCGCCGGCGTCCTCGCCGGCGGCGCCCTGAGCCGGTATCGGCGTCGCCAGCGAGCGCGCCGAGGTGGGATCGGCCAGCACCGACGGGGGAGCGATGTCCAGCAGCGCCGACACCGGGACGGCCGCCACCGTCGGCAGTGCCTCTTCCTTGAGCTTGATGCCCGAGAGGTCGAAGGCCGCCTTCAGTCGCTGCCGCAGCGTGCGGCCGACCAGCGACGCCTTGCCCGGGGCCGTCCGCGCCTCGATCCGCAGCACCACCGAGTCGGCCGCCACCGACTCCATGCCGAGCACCGTCACCGGTGCCCAGACCAGCTCGTCGAACGGCGCCTCCTTGGCCAGGGCCTGCGCCGTCTCGTGGATCAGCGCCTCGACCCGCTCCAGGTCCTCCTTGTAGCCGATCTGGACGTCCACCGAGGCCGTCGACCAGCCCTGGCTCATGTTGGCGATCCGCTTCACCTCGCCGTTGCGGATGTACCAGATCTCGCCGCCTGCGCCGCGCAGCTTGGTCACCCGAAGGCCCACCTCCAGCACCGTGCCGGTGGCCACACCGGTGTCGATCTCGTCCCCGACGCCGTACTGGTCCTCCATGATCATGAAGACCCCGGAGAGGAAGTCCGTCACCAGATTGCGTGCGCCGAAACCGATCGCCACACCGGCGACACCGGCGCTGGCCAGCAGCGGGGCGAGATTCACCCCGAGGGCTGACAGCACCATCAGCGCCGCCGTCCCCAGAATGGTGAACGAGGCCACGCTGCGCAGCACCGAGCCGATCGCCTCCGAGCGCTGCTGGCGCCGCTCGGTGTTGACCACCCCGCTGTTCGCCAGCAGCCCGCCGAGCCGGCCCGGCTCCGCCGCCTCGCTCTCGGCCGGCTTGCTCATCCGCGCTATCAACTGCGTGATCAGCTTGCGGACGGCGGCCCGCAGCACCAGGGCCAGCACCACGATGAAGATGATCCGCACGCCGCCCGCGACCCAGTCCTGCCAGTGCGCGTCCAGCCAGGTCGCGGCCTCCTTGGTGGTGGAGGTGACCTCGTCCGTGCTGGTGGGGATCCGGAGGTCGAGCGAGGGCAGCGAACCCGACCCCGGGGCCGTCGTCGGGCCTGGCGTCACCGCGGGGGAGGCGTCGGCTAGGAGACCGGAGGCAGCGGACCGGGACACGTGCGGGACCTTCCTGCAGGGAGCGTGGCGGAGCCCGCCGGCGCCCCGGGAGGTGGTCGCCCGTGGCCTGCGGACCGTCCGGACCAGCGTAGCGGCCCTCGCGGACCCCTCCGGACACCTCGTCAGGCCCCCGGGACTGCTGCTCCGACCAGGCGACGGGCGGCACGCGATGGGCCGACCTGGCCATGAACCCGTCCCGACGTGTGCATTACGGCCATCGCCTGGGCATATCGGGTATGACAGACCCCACACCCGGAAGTCACGTCAGGTCCGTTACACAGGAGTGGTGGCGCCGTACAAAGGCGTAAGGCGACACTGGGGGAGATCACGCACCCGCTGCGTGGTCGAACCGCTCGTCCCGGCGCGAGCCACGCGCCGCAGGCGTCCAAGGAGGCATCCGTGCCGCATGTCCTGGTCCTCAACGCGTCCTACGAGCCGCTCGGCGTCGTATCGATGCGCCGCGCACTCATCCTGGTCCTCAACCACAAGGCCGTCAGCCTGGAGGACTCGGGAGTCACTCTGCACAGCGCCACCAGCGCCCTTCCGGCGCCGTCCGTCGTCCGCCTGACCCGCTTCGTCCGGGTTCCCTTCTGCGGGCCCGTCCCGCTCACCCGCCGCGCCCTGTTCGCCCGCGACCACGGGCGCTGCGTCTACTGCGGGGCCGCCGCGACCAGCGTCGACCACGTCATTCCGCGCAGCCGGGGCGGCCAGCACCGGTGGGACAACGTGGTCGCGGCCTGCCGTCGCTGCAATCACACCAAGGCCGACCGCCACCTGACCGAGCTCGGCTGGCGGATGAAGCGCCCGCCCGCGCCGCCCAGCGGCCTGGCCTGGCGCATCATCGGCACCGGGATCAGGGATCCGCGCTGGCGGCCCTACCTGGAGCCGTACGGTGGCACCGACCTGCTGCGTAACCCGCAGTGGGGCGAGTACGAGCACCATGACCATACCGACGTCCTGGGCAACCACCAGGCCCCGCCGGTACGGACGCACGCCGTCCACCCCGCCCCCGTCCGCCGCGGTGAGCACCCGGAACCGCTCTCCGCCTGACCAGACTCCACAAGGGCTTGCCCGTCATATCCCGGTACGCCTCATGGGCCGCCGGCGCACCCCGTAGCGGGAGCGCCGGCGGCCCGCCGTCTGCCGCCGGTCAGTGCGGCGGCTGCGGCGCGGCGGGCGCGGACGCGGCGGGCGCCGCGGGCGCGGTGCTGCCGGGCGTGGGCGCCGGCGCCGCGGGGGGCGTCGGCTGGCCCGAGGGCGAGGTCGCGCCCGCACCGCCCTGACCGCCCTGGCCGGGAGGTGCGGGCGCCGCGGTGACGGCGTACGTCTCGATGCCGTAGAGCGAGTACCCGAACTTGGTCGCCCGGGAGACGCCCTGCATCCGCAGGAACTTCGCCCCCGGCGCGTCGAAGCGCACCGTCTCGGTGCCGCCCTTGCCGTCGTCCACGGTGGCCACCGTCGTCCAGGTCACCCCGTCCGCCGAGGTCTGCAGCCGGTAGGAGGAGGCGTACGCGCTCTGCCAGTGGAGCACCGCCGCGCCGAGGCGGGTGGCCTGCGGCAGCTCCAGCTGCACCCAGGCGCCGTCCACCGCCGGGGAGGACCAGCGGCTCTTCGGGTCGCCGTCGGCGACCGCCTTGGCCGGGAAGGCCGGCGTCTCGTCGGCGGAGGAGCTCGCGGTGGCGCCCGCGGTGAGGTCGGCGCCGCCGGTGGGCGGCACCACGTGCACCTGGACCACCTGGCGCAGGCTCGCGCCGCCCACGGTGAGCGTCACCGGCACCTCGTACGTCCCGGTGGGGGTCTCGGCGGAGGCGGTGACCAGCAGCGGTATGCCCACCCGGCCGCCGCGCGGCACGGTGACGGGGGCGGTCGGGGTGACGGTCAGGCCCTTGGCGACCGCGGGGACCTCGGTCTTCAGCTCGCCGTTGGCGCCATCCGGCCTGACCGCCTCGACTATCGCCTTGACCTGCGCCGGGACGGTGGCACCGGCAACCGCGTCCAGTGTGGTGTCGGACATCGTCAGCCTGGCCACCGGGGTGTCCGCGTACCAGGGGATCACCTGGTTGACGACCGGCGGCTCCCCTCCGGGCTTCCAGGCCAGCCGGATCGCGTCGGCGGGCAGGCCGCCCGCGGGCAGCTCGTTGTAGCCGGGCTGGACGGTGCCGATGTCGGCCCAGCCGCCGTCCTGGCGGCGGACCTGGACGGCGGCGCTGGCCCGGACGTTCGGGTCGGTCAGCACCGTCAGCCGGTCCAGCGGCCGGGCCGCGCCGAGCTCGACGGTCATCGGTTCGTCGCCTGCGGCAGGCGCCTTGGCGGCACGGTAGGGGTGGTCGGGGCTGCCGTCCAGGACGGCGTCGGCCGAGGAACCGGGCGCGGGCGCGGGGCCGCCGGAGATGCTGGCCGGGGCGTCGTCGGGCGCCGAGACGGTGAACTCCCGCACCGCGACCGCGGTCTTCTGCGCCGAGGTGACGCGCAGCCGGACCGCGCGCACCACGGTGCCGGCGGGCACCTGGGCCGAGATCGTCTTCTGGTTCCTGACCTTGGCCAGTTCCCTCCAGCCGCCCTCGCCGGTGGAGTACTCCAGCACGCCGTCGCGGATGAAGTCGTCCGCCGCGCTGGCACTGTCGGGGCCGTTGCCCCAGGAGCCCATCAGGACCGTCACGGTGCCCACCGCGCGGCCCGCGCCGAGGTCCAGGCCCACCGCATCGCCGGGCTGCGGCGGGGCCGAGCTCCAGTAGAAGGTCTCGGCCGCGCCGTCGGTCATCAGCGCGGGCAGGTGGTCGTTGGCGGTGCCCAGCGTGCTGGTGGGCGTGACGCCGACGACGTTCACCCCGGCCCAGCCGTCGGCGGTGCGCACCGCGCGCTCCAGGAACGGGCCGAGCACGCCCGCGCCGACCGTCGCCGGGCTCTGCCCGACCTGCTCGCGCAGCTTGCCCAGCTCGATCCGGGCCTTCCACGCGGCCGCGCCGTCGCCGCCGCGCTGGGCGAGCAGCATGTCGATCGCGGACTGCCCGGCCAGGCCGTACTCGCGCAGCGGCGCCAGCCAGGGCGCCGTCTCGGTGGCCAGCGAGGAGGTCGCCCGGTTCGCCGACAGGGTCTGCGAGGCCGCCGCCATCGCCGCGAACGCCTCGCGCAGCGGCGCCGCTGCCTCCACCAGCCTGGCGACGTCGGGCGCGCTGCCCGAGGTCGGCTCGACCGCGGCCCAGAACCTGTCCAGCAGCGGGGCCAGATAGCCGGACTCCTGCTTGGCCAGCGGGGAGGAGGAGCTGTTGCCGGCCAGCGCGGTGACGGCGGCGAGTGCGGCGTCCGGGCCGGCCGCCGAGCCCGCGGTCGGGCCCGCCAGCGAGCGCAGCGCGGCCTGCCAGGACTCCTCCGGCCGGTAGCCGGCCGGGTTCCAGCCGAAGTCACCGGCCGTGGCGAGCGCGACCCGGGAGGCGACCGGCTGCTGCATGGCGCCGGTCAGCAGCACGGCGGAGCGGGTCGCGACCTCCGGGTCACGGCCGGCGTAGGCGCCGAGGTAGAGCCGGTCCGGGGTGGAGTCGTTGACCGGGTAGTTGTCCATGGTGACCAGCGGGTGCCCGTACAGCGCGCCGGTGTCGGCGGTCTGAGCCCCCGTGATCTTCTCCGGGATCACCCCGACCCCACTCCATGCCACCTGCACGGACGTCGGCAGCGCGGCGGCCAGCGCCTTGCGGTACGGCGTGGAGCCCTGCTGGTGGTACTCGGTCGGGACGACGGTCAGCGGCGCCAGGCCCGGGTGCTTGGCGATCAGCCGCTGCTGCACCTTGGCGGCCAGTTCGGCCTGCGCCTTGGCGGCGGCGGCCGGGCCGCTGCCGTACACCTTCCTGTCGCCGTCGCAGTGCCACTCGTCGTAGGAGACGTCCAGGAACTGGAGCTGGAAGGCGCCGAAGCCCAGCGCCCGGAGCCCGTCCAGCTTGGCGACCAGCGCGTCCGCGTCCTTGTCGGAGCTGAAGCAGAAGGACTGGCCCGGGTCGATCGCGTAGCCCAGCGTGATGTGGTTCTCCCGGGCCCGGTCGCCGAGCGCGCGCAGGTCGGCGGCCCTCGCGGCGGGGTAGGCCTCCCGCCAGCGGGAGAGGCGGTACGCGTCGTCACCCGGCGCGTAGAGGTAGAGGTTCTGCTTGGTGCTGCCGAGGAAGTCCAGCTGGTCGAGCCGCTGCTGCTGGGTCCACGGGGTGCCGTAGAAGGCCTCGGCGGTGCCGCGCACCGGTGCGCCGGAGGGCCAGTCGCGCAGGGTGATGCCGGGCAGGCCCAGGCTCCCCGCGTTCTGCTCCGGCACCGGCTGCGCCGTCTGCCCCTGGCCGGCCGGGACGGCGGCCAGCAGCTGGCGCATGCTCTGCGCCGCGTAGTAGGTGCCGGCCGGGTCCACGCCCGCGAGCACCACCGCGCCGTACGTCCCGCCGCCCTGCGCGGGCAGCTGGCCGGCCGACAGCACGTACCCGCCGGCCTTCAGCCCGCTCGGCGACGGCGCCGCCTCGGCCTTGCCGCCCGCGGCGACGGTGAGGTCGCGCAGCGTCTGGTCGAAGGAGGCGTCCGCGTCCTCGCCGGGCCCGCCGATGTACACCACCAGCGAGCCGGCGGCCGGAGCGGTGGCCTGCGGCGCGGGGACGACGTCGGTGGCGCCGGCGACGGCCAGCACCTCGCGCACGGCGTCCACGGCGCCGATGTCCGCCTTCGGCGCGACCACCAGGGTCACCGCGGCGGGCACCGTCACCGGCCGCCCGGCCACGGTCTGCTCCTGCGGCCGCGGGAACACCTGCGGGTTGCTGACACTGCCCAGCGGCGTCTGCGGCGCGCTGCTCACCACGTCGGCGGCCGGTGCCCCGGTCGCGTACGAGGGAGAGCTCACCAGCAGCCCGCCGACCACGGCGGCCGCCGACAGCGTCGCCGCGATCTGCAGCGTCCGGCGCCGGGGCGCCGGCGGCGCCAGCCGCTCGGCCCGCACCGACGGCAGCAGCGGCTCGGTGCCCTTGAGGTCCGCTATCAGCCGGTCGGCGGTACGGGGCGCCAGCTGACGCGCCGTCCGGGCGGTGGCACGCCGGGCGGTGAGCGCCGCCGGGTGCTGGAGCACCTCGCGCAGTGCCGGGCTCTGCTCCAACTGCTGCCTGAGCCGTCGGCCGGCGGCTACGGAAACACGGGCTTGCACAGGGCCTCCTCGCGGATGGTTGCCCAGGTCAACGGGCCGGACGCGCGGGTGTCTCCACGAGCTGCGACAGACCGGGGTACCGCGCCCCGCCACCCGCGATGCCACATCGCCGCCAAAGCCCACCAGCTGGGACTTCCGGTGTCAACGCCGGTGGCGTGAATGCCCCATTTGTTGGTCTTTGGCCGAGAGGTTGACTCCCACCCGCCAACACGCCGTCAACCGCTGTGCGGTTCCCGTACCGCGGAGCACGGCACGGGGCCCGCCGCGAATGATTCACGCGACGGGCCCCGGATCACCAGGAGGAACTGCTCAGTGCGCGGAGCGCGTCACCTGACCGGTGCCGGGATGGGGGCGGTCCGCAGATTCGGGATGATCCACTGCTGGGAAGCGCCGGAGTGGCAGTCCCACAGCTGGAGCCGGTTGCCGTTGGTCGCGTTCCAGCCGGGCAGGTCGAGACAGCGCCCCGAAGCCGGGTTGTAGATCCAGCCGGCGGCGGTCGGAACCCACATCTGGGACGTGCTGCCGTTGCAGGAGTGGTACTCCGTCGGCGTCCCGTTGCCGGTGCCCGAGTTCTGCGCTGTGAGGCAGCCGCCGAGGACCCGGACGGTGCCGTCTCCCGCCAGCGAGAACTGCTGCGACGTGTCGCCGTGGCAGGCCCAGAGCTGGATCGCGGTGCCGTCGGCGGTGCCGAAGCCGTTGTCGTCGACACACATCCCTTGGTTCACGCCCGAGGCGATGGTCCCGGTGGTGCCGTTCGCGGTCGGGGAGACCGCGAACGGATAGACGGTGGTGGCGCTCACGCTGCCGTCGAACGACGAGGACGCGGCGCCCTGGTACCGGTAGCGGCCCAGTTCGAAGGCGTGTGTGGGGGCGCTGCTCTGGGCGGCGGTGTGGTAGCCCGTGCCGGCGAGAATGCCGTCGACATACAGGGCCATCAACCCGCTGAGCGCGTTGTAGGAGGCGGTGACCTGGGTCCAGACACCCACCCGGGAGGCGGAGTTCGGGTTGATGAGGTCGGTGTACTGGTATGACCAGCCGTCGTCGTCGGCGTAGCTCAGCGCGAAGCGCCAGGCCTTGCCGCCGCCGTCGTTGTAGAGGATGAAGTCGCTGCCCCGGTTGCCCTGCTGGCTGGCGACCACACCGCCGGCGGCACCCGTCTTGACCCACGTCGAGATGGTGAAGCTCTTCCGGGTGTCGATCACCGGGTTGTTCATGGTGATGACGGAGCCGCTACCCGGGGAGAACGTGGCCACGGTGGCTGCCTTGCCGCCGGGGGAGTCCGAGGTCCAGCTGACACCGGAGGCGGTGCCGGCGAACCGGCCCTGGTCGTCGGCGACGGTGTTGCCGCCGTCCGGGGCGGCCAGCCAGGAGGCGGTGGGCCGGTTGAGGTTGCTCAGCAGGGCCGGCTGAGCCGCGAGTCCCGTGACGGTCGCTCCGGTCGCGGTGCCCTCGGGCGCCTTGGTCCCGATACCGGTCCAGGACACGAGCTGGCTGCCGGAGTCGACGCCCCACAGGTCGGGCACGCCGTCGCCGGTGGTGTCACCGACGGAACCGACGGTGGGGTAGAGCCGGGGGTCCACGCCGCCCGCGATCGAGCCCTTGGTCGGATCGGTGAAGCCGGACAGGTCGGGTGCGGTGGCGGTGCCCGTGATCGCGAAGGCGTGCACGCTGCCGTCCTGCTTCGAGCGGGCCCAGACGCTCGGCTGATCGGTGCCCTTCGTCGGGCCGGGGGTGATCAGGTCGTAGGAGTTCCAGAGCTGGTCGTTGCCGGACAGCAGGACGGCGGGACCGTCGAGCTTCTTCGGGCTGGTCGAGGTGCCCAGCCAGAGCCTGCCGTTCTCGATGAAGAGCAGCGAGGTGCGGGGAAGCCCGTAGGTCCCGGCGCCGGTCTTGATGGCCGAGTCACCGGAGTACGAGCCGAGGGCGGCGATCTGGCTGACCTTGGACCAGTCGGCGTCGCGGTAGCCGTAGTCGGCGCAGCTGATCTCGGTGAAGTCGGACTTCAGACAGCTCGCCGGCTTGTCGACGGAGACCGCGGCCTGGCTGTCGAAGCGTCCGTTGCGGTCGTTGACGTACAGGTAGAGCTCCGGCGCGTACGTGCCGTCGGCCAGCCGCTGGTGGGCGACCAGGTCGTCGACCGTCGCCTCGCTCAGCGAACCGCGGTGGGTGATCTGGACGTTGCTCCAGCCGTTCCCCCCGGGCGCCGACGAGATCCGGGCGTTGGGCGCCGTGTACGGGTCGCTGCCGCCGCCGATCAGCCGCAGGTTGCCAGAGCCGTCGGGAAGCAGGATGTCCGACTTCCTGTCGCCGGTGATGTCACCGAGGATCGGCTTCGGGCCGTTGGGGTTGGACGGCGCGTAGTAGCTGTAGGAGACCGGCTGGGACATGTTCCCGGCGTTGTCCTGGGTCTGCAGGAAGAGGAAGTTGGTGCCCCAGTGCGCCGGTGCGATCTTCACGTCCACGGATCCGTTGTCGATCCGGACGATGTGGCTGTCGGTGTCGGTGCAGTGCCAGCCGGTGGCCGCCGCCTGGATCGGGTCGGTGGTCCAGCGGGCGCAGGCGAGGCCGGAGGAACGGCCACCGGTGGCCGGCGCCGGGTCGGTGCCGGTGAGGGTGAAGGTCCCCTCCTCGTTCTCGAACTTCGGGTGGCCCCCGAGGGTGCCGGACTCAGGGAAGTCCGCCGAGGTGACCCGGGCGGTCGGCGGGGTCCGGTCGATGCGCAGGAAGCACATCTCGGTGGACGGGCTGCCGAGGGTGCCGTCGCTGGTGCTGGCCGTCCAGCCGTACTGGTGACCGTCGATCAGGGGACCGACGCTGGCCGTGACATCACCGGAGCTGCTGCCCCAGCCGGGCTGGAAGTACTGCGACTGGCCACCGTTGTCGTCGTCCCAGAGCTTGAAGGTGGTCCAGAGTTGCTCGCCGGTCGGCGAGTTGGTCCGCGCGGTCAGGGTGATGTCGGTGTTGACGCCGATCCAGCCGGGGTTGTCCCACGGATTGGTGGTGCCGGGCGTGGAACAGGGGTTGTACGAGCCGTCCCTGGCGAAGGCAGGAGCGGGGTTGGCGCGCGGCCACCAGGTGCCCGGGGCGATGTCGTAGGTCACCACGACGTGCGGGTTGTTGGCGAACCGCTGGCGGTAGTACTTGTTCTGCTCGTCGTCAGGGGCGAAGCCGAAGGTGAAGGAACCCCAGTGCCCGGACGCCGCGTCGCGCATCTGGCTTGTGACGTCGTACTCGATGCCACCGGTGCCCGCGACCCAGTTGCCGCCGATCTTGGCGCAGCCCTGCATGGTGGAGCCGGTGCCACAGGGCTGGGCGTTCCACCGGGTCCACGTGTTGATGTCCGGGTTGGCCGAGGTCCCCGTCCAGTACAGGCCCATCGGCGTGGAGGTCGACGGGCTGGAGGACGAGACGATGTTGGCGTACAGCTTCGCACCGAGAACGGTGGTGTTCCAGATCTGGGAGTTGATGCCGACCTGGAAGTACGCTCGGGTGCGGCCCGTCTCCGGGCACGGGTTGGCCGAGTTGATGTACCCGCAGTAGCCGGCGGCCGGCTTGTCCTGGTTGTACGACGTGCTGTTGTACTGCCGGCTCTCGGGGAAGTACTCCTGGACCTGGGTGGCTATGAGATCTTTCTCTGTTCAAGGCCGCACGTTCGCTGCTCTGATCATCTTGAGTGACTACAACGACTTTGACGCCATGGAAGTCGTCGAGACGATCGACGGCGTGCGTGGCGAGCGCCTTCTGGAGTTCAGGCTTTACGCTCACTCGGCTTGCCTGAGCACCCTCGGTCCGGAGGTCGAGATCCCTCTGCTCAGGGCTTCCACGGAGATCTTCCGGGAGGAGTTCCTAGAGCCCAGACAGAAGGCGGGCCTGCCTTGCCCACCGTGGTAGTCGCCGGCGCTCACCCGTAGAAGCCGCCCCCGAGTTCGTGCTCGGGGGCGGCTTGGGCGTTCTGTGCGCCGTCGTGAGCGGCCGGGAGCCCGTCGTCCCGGATGCGGGTGCTTCACCCGTACCGGGGCACCGGGGTGGTGGGGTCGTGTCGTGCGGGGTCGGGGGTGGCGGGCGCGGGTAGGACTGTGGCTGTCGCGTTGGGCGTCGTCGAGAGCGCAGGAGCCGCGAGTGGCCGCATACCTGGACCGTGATGAAGCAGGCAGCCGGCAGGTGCCGGCGCAGGACGCCCCGCCGCCGCCACCGGAGTTGGTGGCGCTGGCGCACGCGCACGGGGTGGACAGCAGCTACGACCCCGGCAGCGGGCCCGTCCCGGTGGGCGCGCACACACTGGTCGCGGTGCTCGCCGCGCTCGGGGTGGACGCCACGACGCCGCAGGCCGTCCGGGCGTCGCTGGAGCGTCACCGGGCCGAGACGGCGGCGCGGTTGCTGCCCCCGTGCGTGGTGGTCCGGGCCGGGCGGCGCACGGCGCTGGACATCCCGGGCGACGCCCGCCTGAGCGTGGAGCTGGAGGACGGGGGCGTCTGGGAGCTGGCGCCGGCCCGCTCGCACTGGCTGCCCGCGGACCTGCCGCTGGGCCGCCACCGGCTGCGGGTGACGGCCGGTGAGCGTTCGGCCGAGGCCCCGCTGATCGTCGCGCCCGCCCGGCTGCCCGGTCTCCAGGGCCGCAGCTGGGGCTTCCTCGCGCAGCTGTACTCCGTGCTGTCCGAACGATCCTGGGGGATGGGCGACCTCGGGGACCTCGCCGAGCTGGCCCAGTGGGCGGGCGCCGAGCTCGGGGCGGGCTTCGTCCAGATCAACCCGCTGCACGCCGGGCTGCCCGGAGTGCCCTCGGACCCTTCCCCCTACCGTCCCTCCTCGCGCCGCTTCGCCGACCCGGTGCACCTGCGGATCGAGGCCGTCCCCGAGTACGCCTACCTCGCGCCGGAGCAGCGTGAGCGGGTGCAGGAGTGCGCCCGCCGGGCGGCCCTGCTGCGCGAGGAGGTGCTGCACCACGACGGCCTGATCGACCGGGACGCCGTCTGGGCGCTCAAGCGCGAGGCGCTGAAGGTGCTGCACCTCGTCCCGCGCGGACCGGGGCGCGAGGCCGTGTACCGGGCGTACGTGCGCCGCGAGGGCGCCTGGCTGGAGCGGCACGCCGTCTGGTCGGCGCTGGCCGAGCAGCACGGCAGCGACTGGCACAGCTGGCCCAAGGGCCTGCGCCGCCCCGACAGCCCGCATGTCGCCGGCGCCAAGGCCGACCTGGCGGAGCGGATCGAGTTCCACCGCTGGCTGGCCTGGCAGGTGGACGAGCAGCTCGGGCAGGCCCAGCTCGCCGCCGAGCGGGCGGGCATGCCCGTCGGCCTGATCCACGACCTCGCCGTCGGCGCCCACCCGCACGGCGCCGACGCCTGGGCACTCCAGGACGTCCTCGCCACCGGCATCGCCGTCGGCGCCCCGCCCGACGCCTTCAACGCCCACGGCCAGGACTGGGGCCTGCCACCCTGGCGCCCCGACGCCCTCGCCGTCGCCGGCTACGCGCCGTACGCCGAACTGCTGCGTTCGGCCGCGCGGCACGCCGGGGCGATCCGGATCGACCACGTGATGGGCCTGTTCCGGCTCTGGTGGGTGCCGGCCGGCCACCCGCCCACCGAAGGCGCGTACGTGCGCTACGACGCGGAGGCGATGCTCGGGGTGCTGGCACTGGAGGCGCACCGGGCGGGCACGGTGGTGATCGGTGAGGATCTCGGCACCGTCGAGCCCGGGGTGCGCGAGGAGCTGGCCGCCCGGGGGATCCTCGGCACCTCGGTGCTCTGGTTCGAGCGGGACTGGCAGGCGAAGGGCGAGATCCTGCCGCCCGAGCGCTGGCGGGCCCGGTGCCTGGCCACCCTCACCACCCACGACCTGCCCAGCACGGCCGCCCGGCTGACCGGTGAGCACGTCGAGCTGCGCCACCGGCTCGGCCTGCTGGCCCGGGCACTGGGCGAGGAGCAGGCGGAGGCCGCCGCCGAGCTGGCCGACTGGCGCGCCGAGCTGGCCAGGCTGGGCCTGCTGGCGCCGGGCGAGCCGCTGGACGAGCGGGCGCTGCACCGCTTCCTGCTGGCGACCCCGGCCGAGCTGGTCGGCGTCTGGCTGCCCGACACGGTCGGTGACCCGCGCCCGCAGAACCTGCCGGGCACCTGGGACCAGTACCCGAACTGGCGGCTGCCGGTGGCGGACGGCACCGGCGAACCCGTCACCCTGGACCAGGTCGCCGCCGCCCCGGGCGCCGCACGGCTGGCCGGGCTGCTGGCGGACCTCTCGGCGGGGCTGCCGGCCGGGCGGGCGGCGGGGCGGGAGACGGAGCGGCCCGCGGACCGGCCCGAAAGGCCGACCCCGGCGCGCGGCGGCAGCTAAGGGGCCGGTACCTTGGGAAACGTGGACAAGAGGAACGCTTTGCGCGCTGGTGCGGTCACCGCAGCGGCCACGCTGATGATGCTGATGACGTCGCCCGCCATGGCCCTGATCAGTGACGACGGCGACGACCCGGGCCCCGGCCTGACCGTCGCCCAGACGCTCGGTCTCTACGTCGGGATCCCGGTCGCCTCGTTCCTGATCATCGCCGGCCTGGTCATGCTGCCGTCGTGGATCGGCAAGGACAAGAAGAGCTAGGGGCCTGCGGGCCCGTCGCCTCACACCGCTGCCCCGCCGGCCACGAAGGCCGGCGGGGCAGCGGTGTGTGCGCCGGTGGTTAGAGGCCGCCGGTGTGGAGCAGCAGGTTGGGCGAGCCCTTGGAGACCTTGAGGACGTCCTTGGTGGCCTGCTCGGCGAGCCAGGTGGCGACCTGCTCGGAGCTGGCGTTCGGGTTCTTGGCCTTATAGAGCGCCGCGACGCCGGCCACGTGCGGGCTGGCCATCGAGGTGCCGTCCAGGGCGGTGCCGCCGCCGCCGAGCTTCGCCGAGACGATGGCCTTGCCCGGGGCGTAGAGCCGCAGGCAGGTGCCGTAGTTGCTGAAGTCGGTCTCCTGGTCGAACCTGTCGGTCGCACCGACGGTCACCACGCGCTCGGCGCTGGCGGGGGAGACGCCGCAGGCGTCGACGGCGTCGTTGCCGGCCGCGATCGCGGGCACGACGCCCTTGTCCGACACCGCGTTGGCCGCCGCGTTCACGGCCAGGTTCTTCGAGCCGCCGAGCGAGCCGTTGAGCACGGAGCCCGCCTTGGCGTTCTGCCCGACCCAGTCGAGACCGGCGATGATCCCGGACCAGGTGCCCCTGCCGTCACAGCCCAGCACCCGGACGCTGACCAGGGACGCCTCGCGCGCCACGCCGTAGTTGGCGCCGCCCACCGTGCCCGCGACGTGGGTGCCGTGCCCGTTGCAGTCCGCGCCCTTGCGTCCGTCGCTCATCGCGTCGTACCCGAAGGCGGCCCGGCCGCCGAACTCGCTGTGCGCGTAGTCGATGCCGGTGTCGACCACGTAGACCGTGGCGCCCTTGCCGGTGCCGGCGACGTTGAACTGCTGGTTCAGCGGCAGGTACGGCTGGTCGATCCGGTCCAGGCCCCAGCTGGCCGCGGCCACCCGCCGGCCCCGGGCGGTGGTGGGCGCGGTCTCGGTGGCCGGGGTGGCGGAGGCCACGCCGTCCTCCTCGACGGCCTCGACGTCGGGCAGGTTCCGCACCGCGGTCAGCTGGTCCGGGGTGAGCTGGGCCGCGAAGCCGTTCAGCACGGACGAGTAGGTGAAGAGCGGCTCGACGCCCGGTAGCGCCTGCTGCGCGGTGGCGGCGGGGTCGACGTCCTTCTTCAGGGTGACGATGTACTGGCCGGGTACGGCGTTCGCCGATCTGTGCAGGGGGGCCGGGCTGGCCCGCTGGGGTGACGGGCTGCCGGTGGCCGCGGCGGCCGGCGCGGCGGCGAGCGGGACGATCAGGAGGAGAGCGGCGGACGTGCGGCGCGCGGACAGTCGCATGTGAGGCTCCGTTCGGGACGAGGGGGTGGCCGTCCGGGGCAGGGGCAGCCCCGTAAGTACGATCACCTGATCCTTCGTCTGTGGAGATCCGGAGCTTGAGTCCTGCCACTCGATCGGAGCAGGACGGCCGCACGCCGAAGGGGCGGACTCCCGCAGGAGCCCGCCCCTTCGACCGCGCTTCAGCGCCGCGGCGTCGGCCGCCGCGGCGTCAGTGCCCCAGCGCCCGCGCGCCGGCCGCGCGGTCGGCGGTCTGCGCCTTCAGCGCCCGCTCGACGCCCGCGCGGGCCTCGACGACCTGCCGGCGCAGCGCCGGGGCCGGCTCGGCCGAGGCCAGCCAGGCGTCGGTGGCGTCCAGGGTGGCCTGCTCGACCTGGAGCGCCGGGTAGAGCCCGCCGATGATCTGCTGCGAGATCTCGTGGCTGCGGGTCTCGTAGATGCCCTTGACGGCCGCGAAGTACTTCGCGGTGAAGGGGGCGAGCAGCTCCCGCTGGTCGGACTGGACGAAGCCGGAGATCACCGCCTCCTGGACGTAGTTGGTGAGCTTGTCGGACTCCACCACCGACGCCCAGGCCTCGGCCTTGGCCTCGGCCGTCGGGCGGGCGGCGCGGCAGCTGGCGGCGTGCTCCTCGCCGGCGGCGGTCTTGTCGCGATCCAGCTCCGCGGCGATGGCCTGGTCGTCCGCGCGGCCGGTGGCGGCCAGGCGGGCGAGCAGCGTCCAGCGCAGCTCGGTGTCCACGGCCAGGCCCTTGAGCTCGACCGAGCCGTCCAGCAGGCCGGCGAGCAGGCCGAGCTGAGTGTCCGTCCGGGCGACGGAGGCCAGCGTGCGGGCCCAGGCGAGCTGGTGGTCGCTGCCGGGCTCGGCGGCGCGCAGCCGCTCCTCGGCTGCGGCGGCCCAGCGGCCGAGGCCCTCCTCACGCCAGGCGGGGTCGGTGTAGAGGTCGAGTGCGGCCTTGACCTGGCGCTGTACCGACTGGACGACGCCGATGTCGGACTCCCGGGTCAGGCCGGAGAGCGCCAGCGCCAGGTAGTCGCGGGTGGCCAGCTCGCCGTCGCGGGTCATGTCCCAGGCGGAGGCCCAGCACAGGGCGCGCGGCAGCGCGTCGGTGAAGGCGCCCAGGTGCTCGGTGACGGCGGCCAGTGAGGCCTCGTCCAGGCGGACCTTGGCGTAGGAGAGGTCGTCGTCGTTGAGCAGCAGCACGGTCGGCCGCTTGCGGCCCTCCAGCGCGGGGACGCGGGTGCGCTCGCCGTCGACGTCCAGCTCGATCCGCTCGGTGCGCACCAGCTTGCCGTCCTGGAGCTCGTACGCGCCGATGGCGATCCGGTGCGGGCGCAGCACGGCCTCGCCCTTGGCGCCGGCGGGCAGCGCGGGGGCCTCCTGGAGCACCGTCAGCGACTCGATGGTGCCGTCCGCGGCGACGGTGAGCTCGGGGCGCAGGATGTTGATGCCGGCCGTCTCCAGCCAGGCCTTGGACCAGGTCTTGAGGTCGCGGCCGCTGGCCTCCTCCAGGGCTCCGAGCAGGTCGCCCAGGCGGGTGTTGCCCCAGGCGTGGCGCTTGAAGTACGCCTGGACGCCCTGGAAGAAGGCGTCCTGGCCGACGTACGCCACCAGCTGCTTGAGCACCGAGGCGCCCTTGGCGTAGGTGATGCCGTCGAAGTTGACCTGGACGTCCTCCAGGTCGTTGATCTCCGCCATGATCGGGTGGGTGGAGGGCAGCTGGTCCTGCCGGTACGCCCAGGTCTTCATCTGGTTGGCGAAGGTGGTCCAGGAGTTGGGCCACTTGGAGCCGGGCGCCTCGGCCTGGCAGACGGCCTCGGCGAAGGTCGCGAAGGACTCGTTCAGCCAGAGGTCGTTCCACCACTCCATGGTGACCAGGTCGCCGAACCACATGTGGGCCAGCTCGTGCAGGATGGTCGCGGCGCGCGCCTCGTACGCGGCGTCCGTCACCTTGGAGCGGAACACGTACTGGTCGCGCAGGGTGACGGCGCCCGCGTTCTCCATCGCGCCGGCGTTGAACTCCGGGACGAAGAGCTGGTCGTACTTCGGGAAGGGGTAGGCGTAGTCGAACTTCTCCTGGAAGTAGTCGAACCCCTGCTTGGTGACCTCGAAGACGGCGTCGGCGTCCAGGAACTCACGCAGCGACGGGCGGCAGTAGACGCCCAGCGGCACCTTCTGCGAGCCGTTCTCGTAGCTGTCGAACACGCCGACGTACGGGCCGGCGATCAGCGCGGTGATGTAGCTGGAGATCCGGCCGGTGGGCTCGAACTTCCAGACCCGGGTGTCCCCCTCGCCCTCGGGCGTGGGGGTGGGGGAGTTGGAGACCACGACCCAGCCGTTCGGGGCGGTCACGGTGAAGGTGAACGAGGCCTTGAGGTCGGGCTGTTCGAAGGAGGCGAACACCCGGCGGGCGTCGGGGACCTCGAACTGGGTGTAGAGGTAGGTCTCGCCGTCGACCGGGTCGACGAAGCGGTGCAGGCCCTCACCGGTGTTGGTGTAGGCGCAGTCGGCGACCACGCGCAGCTCGTTGACGTCCAAGAGCTCGGGCAGGGTGATCCGGCTGTCGGCGAAGTTGGCGACCGGCAGGGTCTCACCGTTCAGCACGATCTCGCTGACGCCCGGGGCGACCAGGTCGATGAAGGTGGCGGCGCCGGGGGTGCTGGCGGTGAACCGGACCACGGTGGTGGACCGGAAGGTGCCTCCCTCGCGGGCCGAGCTCAGGTCAAGCTCGATGTCGTACGCGTCCACGTGGAGGAGCTGGGCCCGGGTGCGGGCCTCCTCACGGGTCAAGTTGGTGCCGGGCACTCGCAGGACTCCTTCTTCAGGCATGGATGCTTGGCATCCTCCCATGGTCGGAGCGGCCTGCGGGGTAATAAACGCGGGTGGGGGCGGGCTGTTACGACCCGCCCCCACCCTGCTGCGTCAGGTCACTTCTGTCGGATCACTTCTTGACGAGCTTGGTGAGCGGGCTGTCCATCGGGTTCTCGGGGACGGCGAGCATCCAGTCCGAGCCGTCGGCGATGATCTCGGTGTCGGAGAACGACAGCATGCTGGCCTTGGGCAGGCTGATCGGCGCGATCTGGGTGACGGCGCCGTCGGTCGGGCTGAGCCTCACCAGGGTGGGGGCCTTGCCGTAGCCGTTCATGGCGATCGCCCGGACCTTGTCGTCGTCGACGCCGGAGACCAGGCGCAGGCCCTGGTCGGCGCTGCCGTTGGTCTCCCAGAGCTTCTTGCCCTGGGCCAGGTCGAAGGCCGCGATGGACTGCTTGCTGTCCTGGCGGGTCTCGACGTACAGGGTGGTGCCGACCACCGTGTTGCGGGTGAAGGGCTCGGTCGCGTCGGAGAAGCGCAGGCTGTCCGCGCCCGGCTGCTTGACCGGAAGCTTGGGCAGCGCCTTGCCGCTGGTGGAGTCGAAGGACAGCACGTAGCCGTCCGAGCCGGAGCCGCCCGACATGTCCAGGACCAGCGGGTCGGCGGAGATCACCCCGTCGACGCCGTCCAGGTTGGTCTCCAGCGTGTACCCGCCCTGGCTCTTGCCGGTGTCCGCGGCCATCACCTGGAGCTGCTGCTTGGGCGTGCTGTCGTTGTAGCAGCGGTCGCTGACCACCACGACGTGCCCGGCGGCCTTCCCGTACAGGGTGCAGCTCTTGTCCCGGGGCTTGTACTCCCAGGCCACCGAGCCGTCGCTGATGTTGAGGGCGCCGATCTGGGTGGAGGAGCCGACCGAGACCACCTTGTCGGTGACGGACAGCGTGGGGTCGAAGGACTTGTGCTCGCCCGGCTTGCCGGCCTTCCAGAGCAGCTTGCCGGTGGCGGAGTCCAGGGCGGCGACGGTGGCGCAGTCGCCGTCGCCGACATTGAGCGAGATCGCGCCGATGTTGTTCTTGTTCGGCGCGACGGACATCGTGCAGAACTCCTTGGCCCCGGTGGGCGGCAGCAGGCTCCAGGCCTCCTGGCCGTCACTGAGGTTGTACGCCCTGATGCCGGCCTTGTCACCGCGGACCACGTACTTGTCGGTGGCCCAGACGCCGATCAGCCGGGTCGAGTCGTTGCCGGCGGCCTTGGGGGCGTTCCAGGTGACCGCCATGGAGCCGGCGGGGGCGTTGGCGACGGTGTTGCCGCTGCCGCCGGTGCTGCCACCCGGCTTGTTGGGGTCGCCCTTGAACAGCACGACCAGGCCGATCACGATGGCGATCGCCAGCACGCCGCCGATGATCCCACCGAAGAGCAGGACCGGGTTGCGCTGCTTGGGCGGGGTGACCGCCGGGCCCGGGTAGTCGAAGCCGGGCTGCTGCGGGTAGCCGTAGCCGGGCGCCTGCGCCGGGTAGCCGCCGCCGTAGGTGCCGCCGGCCGGCGGCGGGGCCTGGGTCGGGTACGCCTGGGCGGAGGGGTCGAACGGGCCGACCGGGGCCCCCTGGGCGGGCGGCACGGGCGGCTGGGCCGGCGGGGCGCTCTGGGCGGGGAAGGCCGCCGCGGTCGGCTGGTAGGCGTACTCGCCGCCCGGTGCCGGCGTCGATGCGGGCGGCGCCGCGGGCGCGGGCGGCGCGGCCTGGGCCGGCACCACGGGTGCGCCGTCCAGCTGCGTCATCTGAGCCGGCACGACGGGCGCGCCGTCGAGCTGTGTCATCTGGTCCGCCACCGCCGCCGGATCGACCCCGCCGGGCTTTCGCCCGAGCGAGACGCCCCGGTACTCCTGACCGCCGCCGGAAGCGTCGTCCGCCCCCGCGGTCGGGTTGTCCCCTGCCATCTGATGCCCCGTCATGTCTGTATTTGTCCCGCCCGCGGCCGGAGGTGTCCGAGGCCGGTGGGACGGGTGAGATAGAGGACATCGTAAGGGGGCGAGGTTCGGCGGCGGTGGCAGGTGGGCGTAAGGGGAGCGTCGGGCCTGCATCTGGCGGAGGTTTGGCAACGATCCCCGTTCGGCCTTGACGCGGCGTTCGGGGGTTGGCTGAGCTTAGAGTTCAGAAGTTGAAGGTGAACATATGGTTGAGGTACCAACACCGTGAGGTGGCCCCCGACCCTGTGTGTCGCCACGGACTCCGCCGCAATGGCGCGGCAAGGGGCGAGGACGGTCGGGTCCACGCGCCCTTGGGAGGGTTAATCATGTCGACGGACACACCGGGATCGCAGTCCTCACTGCACCGGGCGAATCTCGAACGGGTGCTGCGGGCGGTCAGAATGGCCGGCTCGCTGACGCAGGCGGAGATCGCCCGCAGTACCGGACTCTCGGCGGCCACGGTGTCCAACATCGTCCGGGAGCTCAAGGAGAGCGGCACCGTCGTGGTCGCCGACACCTCCTCGGGCGGGCGCCGGGCGCGCAGCGTCTCGCTCAGCGGCGACGCCGGGATCGTGGTCGGGATCGACTTCGGCCACACCCACCTCAGGGTCGCGGTCGGCAACCTGGCGCACCGGGTGCTCGCCGAGGAGAGCGAGCCGATCGACGTGGACGTCTCCGCGGCCCAGGGCTTCGACCGGGCCGAGGCGCTGGTCGACCAGCTGCTGCGGCAGGCAGGGTTCCGTCCGGACAAGGTGATCGGCGTGGGCCTCGGCGTGCCGGGGCCGATCGACGTGGAGACGGGCGCGCTCGGTTCCACCGCGATCCTGCCCGGCTGGACGGGCATCGCGCCCGGCCGTGAGCTGGCCGCCCGGCTCGGCATGCCGGTGTACGTGGACAACGACGCCAATCTGGGCGCGCTGGGCGAGCTGGTGTGGGGCGCGGGCCGCGGGCTGAGCGACCTGGCGTACATCAAGGTGGCCAGCGGCGTGGGCTCCGGGCTGGTGATAAACGGCCAGATCTACCGGGGGCCCGGCGGCACCGCGGGGGAGATCGGGCACATCACCCTGGACGAGGCCGGGCCGGTCTGCCGCTGCGGCAACCGGGGCTGCCTGGAGACCTTCGTCGGCTCGCGCTACCTGCTCAATCTCTTGAACGCCAACCTCGGCGGCGACCTGACCCTCTCCAAGGTGGTCCAGCTCGCCCAGCAGGGTGATCTGGGCTGCCGTCGGGTGATCGCCGACGCCGGTCGGCAGATCGGCACGGGGGTGGCCACTCTCTGCAACCTGCTCAACCCCCGCCGGGTGATCCTCGGTGGCGACCTCGCCGAGGCCGGTGAGCTGGTACTTTCCCCGATCCGGGACTCCGTGGCGCGCTATGCGATCCCCAGCGCGGCCCGCCAGCTGTCGGTCGTTCCGGGCACGCTGGGTGGTCGTGCGGAGGTGCTGGGGGCACTGGCGTTGGTGATGAGCGAGATGGGCGAATCGGGCGCACTGGGGCGTATGGGGCAGGGTTCGACCACCCGGGCCTGAGTGTTCCCATCCGTCACTGGTGTCCGTTTAGCCTTCACAAAGATAACGAAAGGGTTTGGATCCTTTCGACCTTGGATTTACTTCTTGACGACAAGTGACCGGTACGGGTTGACTCCCTCCCACCTCGCCGCAGCGTTGCGGCAATGTCAGGGAGGCACCCCCACCATGAACGCAATGATGCGTCGCGCCGTCATCGGCACTGCCGCGGTCTCGATGGCTCTCTCCATGGCCGCCTGTGGCAAGGCCGGTGGCGACAAGAAGGACAGTGCGAGCTCCGGGGACACCAAGTCCATCGGCCTGCTGCTCCCCGAGAACGCCTCGTCCACGCGTTACGAGTCCTTCGACAAGCCGTTCATCGAGGCCAAGGTCAAGGCGCTGTGCGGTGACTGCACCGTCAAGTACAGCAACGCCGAGGGCAGCGCCTCGAAGCAGAAGCAGCAGTTCGACACCCTGATCACCGAGGGTGTGAAGGTGATCATCCTCGACGCCTTCGACGCCACCTCGACGCAGTCCTGGGTCAAGGAGGCCGCCGCCAAGGGCGTCAAGGTCGTGGCGTACGACCGCCTGGCCACCGGCCCGGTCTCCGCCTACGTCTCCTTCGACAACGAGAAGGTCGGCGAGCTCCAGGGCCAGGCGCTGGTCGAGGCGCTGGGCGCCAAGGCCGCCGACGCCAACGTCGTCATGATCAACGGTGACGAGGCCGACCCCAACGCCGCGTTCTTCAAGTCGGGTGCCAAGAAGGCCCTCGATGGCAAGATCAAGAAGGTCGTCTACGAGGCCTCCGGCGAGTGGAAGCCCACCGTCGCGGGCCAGAAGATCGGCACCGCGATCACCAGCCTGGGCAAGGACGGCTTCCAGGCCGTCTACTCCGCCAACGACGGCATGGCCGCCGCCATCATCACCCAGCTGAAGGCCGCCGGCATCAGCGTCCCGGTCGGCGGTCAGGACGCCGGCATCGACGCCGTCCAGCGGATCGTCGCGGGCGACCAGGCCTACACCATCTACAAGGCGTACAAGCCGCTCGCCGACAGCGCCGCCGAACTGGCCGTCAACCTGCTCCAGGGCAAGGACGTCAAGGCCGTCGCCGCGTCCACCATCGACAGCGCCACCGACAAGGGCATCCCGGCCAAGCTGCTGGAGCCGAAGATCGTCACCAAGGCCAACGTCAAGGACACGGTCATCGCCGACGGCCTGTACAAGCCCGCGGACATCTGCACCGCCGACTTCGCCGCCGCCTGCACGGCTGCCGGCCTCCAGTAACACCACGCGCGGCGGCCCCCGCCCCACCCGGGGGCCGCCGCTCTCGCGCGCGCACCCCACCGCGCACCCCCTTTCTCGCACTACCCCTTCGCGCCCGGGTCGGCGCGCGTCGGCCGTACGGGCCCCCGCACAGCGAGGCCTGACGGGAAGAAGGAGATGGTTCAGTTGACAGGCGCACCCGTACTGGCGTTGCGCGGGGTCTCCAAGCGCTTCGGCGCCGTCCAGGCACTCACCGACGTGCACCTGGAGGTCCACGCCGGGGAGGTCGTCGCACTGGTCGGCGACAACGGCGCCGGCAAGTCCACCCTGGTGAAGACGATCGCCGGCGTCCACCCGATCGACGAGGGGTCGATCGAGTGGGAGGGCCGCGAGGTCCGCATCAACCGCCCGCAGGACGCCCAGGGCCTGGGCGTCGCGACGGTCTACCAGGACCTCGCGCTCTGCGACAACCTCGACGTGGTCGGCAACCTCTTCCTCGGCCGCGAGCTGCGCCGCTTCGGCACGCTCGACGAGGTCGCGATGGAGAAGCGCGCCAAGGAGCTGCTCGACACGCTGTCGATCCGCATCCCCAGCGTCCGCATCCCGATCGCCGCGCTCTCCGGCGGCCAGCGCCAGGTCGTGGCGATCGCCCGCGCCCTGGTCGGCGACCCGAAGATCGTCATCCTGGACGAGCCCACCGCGGCCCTCGGCGTCGAGCAGACCGCCCAGGTGCTCGACCTGGTCGAGCGGCTGCGCGAGCGCGGCCTCGGCGTCATCCTGATCAGCCACAACATGGCCGACGTCAAGGCGGTGGCCGACACCGTCGCGGTGCTGCGCCTGGGCCGCAACAACGGCGTGTTCGACGTCGCCACCACCACCCACGAAGAGATCATCTCCGCCATCACCGGAGCCACGGAGAACGCCGTGACCCGGCGTCAGGCACGCATCGCGGAGGTTGCGAAGTGAGCACCGACCAGAAGACCGACACCACCGGGCCCGCCCCCGAGGAGGCCGCGCCCGCCGCCGAGGCCACCGAGGCACCGGCCGCCGCCGCCACCGCCGTGGTCGACCCGCGCCTGCTGGTGCGCGAGGAGGGCTTCGCCGGCTACATCGCCGACTTCCGCCGCAAGATGAAGAGCGGCGACCTCGGCTCGGTGCCGGTCGTCCTCGGCCTGATCCTGATCGCGGCCATCTTCCAGGGCCTGACCGGCAAGTTCCTCAACGCCGACAACCTGACCCACATCACGCAGTGGATCGCGGGCCCCGGCCTGATCGCGGTCGGCATCGTGTTCGTGCTGCTGCTCGGCGAGATCGACCTCTCGCTCGGCTCGGTGGCCGGTGTCTCCGCCGCCATCGCCGGCGTGCTCTCGGCCCGCCAGGGCCTCAACGAGTGGCTCGCCATCCTGATCGCGCTGGCGACCGGTATGGCGATGGGCGCGCTGCACGGCTTCTTCTTCGCCAAGATCGGCGTCCCCGCGTTCGTCGTCACCCTGGCCGGCCTCCTCGCCTGGAGCGGCCTCCAGCAGTACGTGCTCGGCGACAAGGGCACCGCCAACGTGGTCAACGAGGGCGTCGTCGCCGACCTCGACCACTACTTCGTCGGTGACGGCGACGTCGCCTTCACCTGGGCGTTCGCCGTCCTGGGGGTAGGCCTCTTCCTGGCCGGCCAGCTGCTGGACAGCAAGCGCCGCAGCGCCGCCGCCCTGCCGGCCCGCCCGATGGCCGAGATCGCGCTGCGCACCGGCGCCCTGGCGATCGTCGCGCTCACCGCGGCCTACATGCTCAACCAGAGCCAGGGCCTGCCGCTGCCGCTGGTGATCTTCCTCGCCGTGGTCGCGATCACCGACTTCGTGCTCCGCCGCACCACCTACGGCCGGCAGATCTTCGCGGTCGGCGGTGGCATCGAGGCCGCCCGGCGCGCCGGTATCAACGTCGCCTGGGTCCGCATCTCGGTCTTCATGATCTCCGCGGGCATGGCCGCGCTCGGCGGGCTGTTCATCATGTCCCAGCAGGGTTCGGCCGATAAGGCGCTCGGCGGCGGCAACGTGCTGATGAACTCCATCGCGGCCGCGGTGATCGGCGGCACCAGCCTGTTCGGCGGCCGGGGCAAGACCTGGTCGGCCCTGCTCGGCATCCTGGTGATCCAGTCGATCATCACCGGTCTCGACCTGGTCCACGTCGACCAGGCCATCCAGTACATGATCACCGGCGCGGTGCTGCTCGCCGCCGTCGTGCTCGACTCCGTCTCCCGCAGGACCCAGAAGTCCTCCGGACGCGGCTGACGCGACCCGCGAGCGATGTGATGCCCGGCACCCGAACCACTCGGGTGCCGGGCCGCGTCCTGCCCGGGGACAGGCCCCGGAAACCGGGGCGCGCCGCCAGGTGTCCACCGGCCGGACATTAGACTCGACCAGCCGGGCCGGACCGACGCCGTCGGATCGCCCCGGCCACCGTGGGCAGCGAAGCCCGCCGGGCCGAGGTTCGGTCCGGGTCCGCGAGGACACAACACTGCACGAGGAGGAACGGGTGGCCCTGCTGACCCGCATTCGGGGACCGCGCGATCTCGACCGGCTCACGCCCGGACAGCTGGCCGTCCTGGCAGAGGAGATCCGCAGCTTCCTGGTAACCGAGGTCTCCAAGACGGGCGGCCACCTCGGTCCCAACCTCGGCGTGGTGGAGCTCACGATCGCGCTGCACCGGGTCTTCGACTCGCCGCGCGACCGCATCCTCTTCGACACCGGCCACCAGAGCTACGTCCACAAGCTGCTCACCGGCCGCCAGGACTTCTCCCGGCTGCGCCTCAAGGGCGGCCTGTCCGGGTACCCCTCGCGCGCCGAGTCCGAGCACGACGTGATCGAGAACTCGCACGCCTCCACCGTGCTCGGCTACGCCGACGGCCTGGCCAAGGCCAACCAGCTCCAGGGCCACCACGACCGCCCGGTGGTCGCGGTGATCGGTGACGGAGCCCTCACCGGCGGTATGGCCTGGGAGGCGCTGAACAACATCGCCGACGCCAAGGACCGTCCGCTGGTCATCGTCGTCAACGACAACGAGCGTTCCTACTCCCCGACGATCGGCGGGATGGCCAACCACCTCGCCACCCTGCGCACCACCCAGGGCTACGAGCGCTTCCTGTCCTGGGGCAAGGACGCGCTCCAGCGCACCCCGGTGGTCGGCCAGCAGCTCTTCGAGACCCTGCACGGCGCCAAGAAGGGCCTCAAGGACTTCATCGCCCCGCAGGGCATGTTCGAGGACCTCGGCCTCAAGTACATCGGTCCGATCGACGGCCACGACCTCATCGCCCTGGAGTCCGCGCTCACCAAGGCGCGCGGCTTCGGCGGCCCGGTGATCGTGCACTGCCTCACCGAGAAGGGCCGCGGCTACCGCGCCGCCGAGCAGAACGAGGAGGACCGCTTCCACGCGGTCGGGGTGATCCACCCGGAGACCGGCCTGCCGATCAAGTCGGCCGGCAAGGACTGGACCTCCGTCTTCGGCGAGGAGATGGTGGCGCTCGGCCGCGAGCGCGAGGACATCGTCGGCATCACCGCCGCGATGCTCCACCCCGTGGGTCTGGCGCCGTTCGCCAAGGCCTTCCCGGAGCGGATCTTCGACGTGGGCATCGCCGAGCAGCACGCGGCCGTCTCCGCCGCGGGCCT
The DNA here is from genome assembly GCF_044457565.1 of Kitasatospora sp. NPDC050543. Taxonomy (NCBI): domain Bacteria; kingdom Bacillati; phylum Actinomycetota; class Actinomycetes; order Kitasatosporales; family Streptomycetaceae; genus Kitasatospora; species Kitasatospora sp. NPDC050543. The sequence continues at coordinate 90,725 of NZ_JBITGZ010000007.1, forward strand.
GGCCACCGGCGGGCTGCACCCGGTCGTCGCGGTCTACGCGACCTTCCTCAACCGGGCCTTCGACCAGGTCCTGATGGACGTCGCGCTGCACAAGCTGGGCGTCACCTTCGTCCTGGACCGCGCGGGCGTCACCGGCACCGACGGCGCCTCGCACAACGGCATGTGGGACATGTCGATCCTCCAGGTCGTCCCCGGGCTGCGGCTGGCCGCCCCGCGCGACGCCGACCAGCTGCGCGCCCAGCTGCGCGAGGCCGTCCAGGTCAAGGACGCGCCGACGGTGGTCCGCTACTCCAAGGGCACCGTCGGCCCCGCCGTCCCGGCGCTGGGCACCATCGGCGGCATGGACGTGCTGCGCGAGGCCCAGGAGCCCTCGGGCGAGCGCCGCGCGGACGTCCTGATCGTCTCGGTCGGCGCGATGGCCACCACCTGCCTGGAGGCGGCCGACCTGCTCGCCGCGCAGGGCATCACCAGCACCGTGGTCGACCCGCGCTGGGTCAAGCCCGTGGACCCGGCCCTGCCGGGCCTGGCGGCGGAGCACCGGGTGGTCGTCACGGTCGAGGACAACGGCCGGGCCGGCGGCGTCGGCTCGGCGATCGCCCAGGCCCTGCGCGACGCGGACGTGGACGTGCCGCTGCGGGACTTCGGCATCCGCCAGGAATTCCTGGACCACGCCTCGCGCGCCGAGATCCTCGCCGAGATCGGCCTGACCGCGGCCGACATCGCCCGTAAGGTCACCGCGCTGGTCTCCCGGCTGGACCTCGCGACCGTCCAGGCCTGAGTGCCCGGGCCCGGGCCGTCCCGGCCGTTCGCAGCAGTTCTGTAACAGCTCGTCACAGGCAAGCCCGATAATCGCACCTAAAGGCGGGACCGGCGCGTCCGGTGCCGGTCCCGCCCGGTAGGTTGTCACTCGTGCCCACCCCCACCGATCACAGACTCGCCGCGCTCACCGAGCGTCTGCCCGCGCGCATCCGCACGGGCTACTGGACGAGAGTGGTCCCGGTGCTGGCGTTGCTGGCCGTCCTCACCCACATCCCGTCCTTCACCCGGCAGGTGTGGAGCCCCGACGAGGGCTTCCTCGCCACCCAGGCCCGGATGCTCTCCGACGGCGGCGTCCTCTACGACACCGTGGTCGACCGCAAGCCCCCCCTGCTGCCCTGGCTGTACGAGGCCTGCTTCACGCTCTTCGGCTCCACCTCGCTGTGGCCGCTGCGCACCCTGGCGATCGTCGCCCACCTCACCACCGCGATCCTGCTCGCCTCGATCGCGCGCGGCCGCTGGGGCAACCGCGCCGGCGCCGCAACCGGCGCGCTGTACCTGCTGGTCTCCATCGGGCTCTCCCCGGAGGACACCCAGGCGGCGACCTTCGAGGTCTTCATGCTCCCGGCCATGGTGGCGGCCTTCCGGTACGCCGAGCGCCGCCGCTGGCTGGCCGCGGGCATCGCGGTGGCACTCTGCTCGCTGACCAAGCAGACCGGCGGCGCGGTGCTGCTGCCGGTGCTCTGGATGCTGCTCCAGGACGCCCGCCGGCGCGGGGTGCGCTGGCTGCCCCCGCTCTTCAAGATCGGCTTCGGGTTCGTCCTGCCGATAGCGCTGGTCGCGGTGATCCTCACCAAGCCCAAGGGCTTCCTGTTCTGGGTGGTCACCGGCAGCGGCGACTACGCCTCGCTGGGCGGCGCCTGGCTGCAGATGACCGGCCGGGCGCTGGGCAACTCGGCGATCCTGCTCGGCGCAGGGCTCGGCTTCCTGGTACCGCTGGGCCACCGGCTCTGGCTCAGGTACCGCGGGCGCCCACTGCCCGCCGCCGGCGTCGAGCGCGGCTCCAGCACCGACCTCTGGATCTGGCTGCTCTCCTCGGTGGTCGCGGTCAGCGTCGGCTTCCACTTCTTCGGCCACTACTACCTCCAGCTGATGCCCCCGCTGGTGCTGCTGGGCGTCGGCGCGGTCTGCACCTCGGCGATCCGCTGGAAGCCCGTCCTGGTCTACAGCACGGCGGCCGCCACCGTCTTCTGGGTGCTGGCGATGGCCTGGCCGGGCGAGCGGCTGGACCGCACCACCGAGGTCGCCACCGCCGTCGCCGCGCAGACCACGCCCAAGGACACCGTGCTGGTCTGGGGCATGCACCCCGAGCTGTACTGGCTCGCCGACCGCAAGCCCGCCACCCGCTACCTCACGGCCGGCTTCCTGACCAACTACAGCGGCGGCAAGGACGGCAGCCCGAACGTCGGCGAGCAGTACAGCGTCACCGACGCCTGGCAGACCTTCGACAAGGAGCTGGACAAGGGCCTGCCCGAGGTCGTCGTGGACGACTCGGGACGCGCGCCGTACCAGCCCGACCTGGTCCCCAGGATCGAGGCCCTGCTGGACACCCACTACGAGATGGTCGGCGTCTTCACCGACACCGTGGTGTACCGCCTCAAGCACTGATCACTTTTGGGGCGCCCGCTCGCCTCCGGGCGCTCTGGTCCGGTGCCGACGGTCGGCGCTCCGGCGCTCGCTTCGCTCGCTTGTCGCTTCTCCCTTTCGGCACCGGCGCGCCCCTTCGGCTCGGGGCGCGGCCGGCGAGGGGTGAACGTCAGAGCGCCGGGGCAGGGGTCGGGGTCGGGTCGTCGTGCGGGTGTCGGGCGCCCGCTCGCCCGGACAACGCGACAGCGCCGGTGACCGCCCTCGGGGGGTGGTCACCGGCGCTGCGGTGTGCTCAGGCTCAGGCCGGGATGGAGGCCACGCCGGGGGCGAGGAACTTCTTGCCGTTCACCCGCTCCGAGACGCCCTCACGGTCCAGGTACGGGGTGATCCCGCCCAGGTGGAAGGGCCAGCCGGCACCGGTGATCATGCAGAGGTCGATGTCCTGCGCCTCGGCGACGACACCCTCCTCCAGCATCAGGCCGATCTCCTGCGCGACGGCGTCCAGCGCGCGGGCGCGGACCTGCTCCTCGGTGAGGACGGTGTCGCCGAGGGTCAGCAGCTCCAGCACCTCGGGGTCGAGGATCTGCTTGCCGTCCACCCAGGTGTAGAAGCCGCGCTTGCCGGCCTTGACCACCCGGCCGAGGTTCTCGGAGACGCTGAAGCGCTCCGGGAAGGCCCCGTGCAGGGTCTCCGAGACGTGCTGCGCGATGGCCGGGCCGACCAGCTCCAGGAGCACGATCGGGGACATCGGCAGGCCGAGCGGTTCGACGCCCGCCTCGACGGTCGCGATCGGGGTGCCCTCGTCGATGATGCTCTGGATCTCACCCATGAAGCGGGTCAGGATCCGGTTCACCACGAACGCCGGGGCGTCCTTGACCAGGACGGACGTCTTCTTCAGCTTCTTCGAGACACCGAAGGCGGTCGCCAGCGAGGCGTCGTCGGTCTGCTCGCCGCGGACGATCTCCAGCAGCGGGAGGATCGCGACCGGGTTGAAGAAGTGGAAGCCGACGACCCGCTCCGGGTGCTTCAGCTTCGAGGCCATCTCGGTGACCGAGAGGGAGGAGGTGTTGGTCGCCAGCACGCAGGTCGGCGAGACCACGTTCTCCAGGTCCGCGAAGACGTTCTGCTTGACGCCCATCTCCTCGAACACGGCCTCGATCACGAAGTCGGCGTCGCCGAAGGCCGCGGCCTTGTCGAGCGAGCCGGTGACCAGGCCCTTGAGGCGGTTGGCCTTGTCCTGGCCGATGCGGCCCTTGTCGAGCAGCTTGTCGATCTCGGCGTGGACGTAGCCGACACCCTTGTCCACGCGCGCCTGGTCGATGTCGGTGAGGACCACCGGCACCTCCATCCGGCGGGCGAACAGCAGCGCCAGCTGCGAGGCCATCAGGCCCGCGCCGACGACGCCGACCTTGGTGACCGGGCGGGCCAGCGACTTGTCCGGCGCACCGAACGGACGCTTGGCACGGCGCTGCACCAGGTTGAAGGCGTACAGGCCCGCGCGCAGCTCGCCGCTCATGATGAGGTCGGCCAGCGCGGCGTCCTCGGCGGCGAAGCCCGCCTGGAGGTCGTTGTCCTTGACCTGGGCGATGATGTCCAGCGCCTTGTAGGCGGCCGGGGCGGCGCCGTGCACCTTGCTGTCGGCGACCAGGCGGCCCCAGGCGACGGCGTCGTCCCAGGCCTTGCCACGGTCGATCGCCTCGCGCTCGACGACGGTCTCGCCCTTGAGGACCTTGGAGGCCCACAGCAGCGACTGCTCCAGGAAGTCGGCCGGCTCGAAGATCGCGTCCGCGATGCCGAGCTCGAAGACGTCCTTGCCGCGCAGCTGCTTGTTCTGGCTCATCGAGTTCTCGATGATGACCTTGATCGCCTTGGACGGGCCGATCAGGTTCGGCAGGATGGTGCAGCCGCCCCAGCCCGGGACCAGGCCCAGGAAGACCTCCGGCAGCGAGAACGCCGGGACGCCCGTGCTGACCGTGCGGTAGGTGGCGTGCAGGCCGACCTCGACACCGCCGCCCATCGCCGCGCCGTTGTAGAAGGCGAAGCTGGGGACGGGCAGCGCGGCGATCCGCTTGAAGACGTCGTGGCCGCCCTTGCCGATGGCCAGCGCGTCGCTGTGCTCCTTGAGCACCTCGACACCCTTGAGGTCGGCGCCGACCGCGAAGATGAAGGGCTTGCCGGTGATGGCGACCGCGACGATCTTGCCCTCGGCGGCCTCGGCCTCGACCTGGTCCAGCGCCTCGGACAGCTTGGCCAGCGAACCCGGGCCGAAGGTGGTCGGCTTGGTGTGGTCGAAGCCGTTGTCCAGGGTGATCAGCGCCAGCTTGCCGGCCTGCAGGGGCAGGTCCAGGTGCCGTACGTGCGCGGTGGTGACGACCTCGCCGGGGAACAGCTCGGCGGCGCGCTTCAGCAGCTCAGTGGTGCTCATGGTCACTTACCACCCTCGAAGTGCGGGTTCTCCCAGATGACGGTCGCGCCCATGCCGAAGCCGATGCACATAGTGGTCAGGCCGTACCGGACGTCGGGGCGCTGCTCGAAGCGGCGGGCCAGCTGGTTCATCAGGCGCACGCCCGAGGAGGCCAGCGGGTGGCCGAAGGCGATCGCGCCACCGAACGGGTTGACCCGCTCGTCGTCGTCCGCGATGCCGTAGTGGTCGAGGAAGGCCAGCACCTGGACGGCGAAGGCCTCGTTGACCTCGAAGGCCTGGATGTCGTCGATCGTCAGGCCGGCCTTGGCCAGCGCCTTCTCGGTCGCCGGCACCGGGCCGATGCCCATCACCTCGGGCTCGACGCCCGCGAAGGCGTACGAGACCAGGCGCATCTTGACCGGGAGGCCGAGCTCCTCGGCCACGTCCTCGGCGGCGAGCAGCGAGGCGGTGGCGCCGTCGTTGAGACCGGCCGAGTTGCCCGCGGTGATGTTGCCGTGCGGGCGGAACGGGGTCTTCAGGTTCGCCAGGGACTCCATGGTGGTGCCCGGGCGCATCGGCTCGTCCGTGGTCGCCAGGCCCCAGCCGGTCTCGCCGGCGTCGGGGTTGGTGTTGCGGATCGAGACCGGCACCAGGTCCGGCTGGATGTCGCCGTTGGCGTAGGCCTTGGCGGCCTTCTCCTGCGAGCGCACCGCGTACGCGTCGCAGCGCTCCTTGGTGATGTGCGGGAACCGGTCGTGCAGGTTCTCCGCCGTCATGCCCATGAACAGGGCCGACTCGTCGACGAGCTTCTCGGAGACGAAGCGCCGGTTCGGGTCGACGCCCTCACCCATCGGGTGGCGGCCCATGTGCTCGACGCCACCGGCCACGACCACGTCGTACGCACCGAAGGCGATGCCGCCCGCGGTCGCGGTGACGGCGGTCAGCGCGCCGGCACACATGCGGTCGATCGAGTAGCCGGGGACGGACTTCGGCAGGCCGGACAGCAGCGCGGCGGTACGGCCGATCGTCAGACCCTGGTCGCCGATCTGCGTGGTGGCCGCGATGGCGACCTCGTCGATGCGCTCGACGGGCAGGTTCGGGTTACGACGCACGAGCTCCCGGATGCACTTGACGACCAGGTCGTCGGCTCGCGTCTCGTGGTAGATGCCCTTCGGGCCGGCCTTGCCGAACGGGGTGCGGACGCCATCGACAAAGACGACGTCCCTCGCGGTACGAGGCACGGGGGCTCTCCTCCCAGGGACCAACAGGACGTTATGCGCAGACCGCCGCCCACGGGTGGAGCAGCGCTGCCTCACGGCCATGCTACCCGCCGGTAACTAACTTGCCCAGGCCCGGTGGGTGGATCAACGGATGTGTCCCCCGACACGTGCCCACCAGGCCCGCCGGACGGCCCGCGACGACGAAGGCCACGGTCAGGGCGGGTGCCCGGGCCGTGGCCCTCGTTCGCACTCGCCCTGGGGCGTCAGTCCTGCGGTGTCGCCGTGGCGGCCTTGGCGAAGGCGGCCGCGACCACCGGTGCCACCAGGTCGACCTGCCACTGCCGGGCGCCGAGGCGGCGCAGCGCGGCCGCCACGTTCGGCGCCGAGGCGTCGGCCGGCGGCTCCCAGGACACCCGGCGGACCAGGTCCGGGGTGATCAGGTTCTCGGCCGGCACGTTGTGCTCCTCGGCCAGCTCACTTACCGCGGCCCGCGCCCCGGACAGCCGGGCGGCCGCCACCGGATCCTTCTCGGCCCAGGCGCGCGGCGGTGGCGGGCCCTCGTGCGGCGCGGCGGACGGCGGCAGCTGCGCCTCCGGGATCTCCCGGGCGCGCTGCACGGCGGCCAGCCACTGCTCCAACTGCCGGCGGTGGATCCGCGGGCCGAAGCCCTGGAGGGCCTGCAACGCGGCCAGGCTGGTCGGCACGGCCAGCGCCGCGTTCACGATCGCGATGTCGGACAGCACCCGGCCCGGCGAGACGTCACGGTCCTGCGCGATCCGGTCCCGGGCCAGCCACAGCTCCCGGACGACGGCCAGCTGGCGGCGCCGGCGGACCTTGTGGAGCTGGGAGGTCCGGCGCCAGGGGTCGACCCGCGGGGCGGGCTTGGGCGCGGCGGCGATCGCGGCGAACTCCTCCAGCGCCCAGCCCAGCTTGCCCTGGGCGTCCAGCTCCTGTTCGAGTGCGTTCCGCAGCTCGACCAGCACCTCGACGTCCAGAGCGGCGTAGCGAAGCCACGGCTCGGGCAGCGGGCGGGTGGACCAGTCCACCGCCGAGTGCTCCTTCGCCAGGGTCAGCCCGAGCACGTTCTCGGTCATCGGGCCCAGACCCACCCGGGCGAACCCGGCGATCCGGCCGGCCAGCTCGGTGTCGAACAGCCGCTCGGGACGCATCCCGACCTCGGCCAGGCACGGCAGATCCTGGGTGGCCGCGTGCACCACCCATTCCGTGTCGGCCAGGGCCGCGCCCAGCGCACCGAGGTCGGGGCAGGCGATCGGGTCGATCAGCGCGGTTCCCGCGCCCTCCCGCCGCAACTGGATCAGGTACGCACGCTGCCCGTAGCGGTAGCCGGAGGCTCGCTCGGCGTCGACGGCGACCGGCCCGCTGCCCGCCGCGAACGCGGCGATGGTGGCGGCGAGCGCCCGCTCGTCCGCCACGACCGGGGGGATTCCCTCCCGCGGTTCGAGGAGCGGGACCGGGGCTGTCTCTTCTGGGATGGCTGCTACGGCTTCGGTCACCCCCCAAGGGTACGACGGCACCCCAACCCGGGAGTGTTGTCGGACTGGTCAGACCGGGTCAGCGGATGTGCCACCGGTAACCGGACCCACCCCCACCACCCCCGAACCTCGGCCGACCGGGCCCGAGCCAAGGCGCCGCGCGAGCCCCCCGCCCCCGCCGGCCCCGCCCCGAGCCGAAGGGGCGCGCCGGTGCCGAAAGGGAGGAGCGAGGAAGCGACCGAGGTACGAGGGAGCGCGGGAGTGACGACCGTCGGCACCGGACAGGAGCGCCCCGGAGGTGAGCGGGCGCCCCAAAGAGAGGAGCGCCCCGGAGGTGAGCGGGCGCCCCAAAGAGAGGAGCGCCCCGGAGGCGAGCGGGCGCCCCAAACAAGATGAGGCGGCCCGGAGGAAACGTTCCTCCGGGCCGCCTCAGCGGTATCGAGGGCTGTTCAGTGAATGATTCCGGTGCGCAGTGCGACCGCGACCATGCCCGCGCGGTCTCCGGTGCCCAGCTTGCGGGCGATCCGGGCGAGGTGGCTCTTCACGGTGAGTGCGGACAGGCCCATGGCCACGCCGATCGCCTTGTTGGACTGGCCCTCGGCGACCAGCCGGAGCACCTCGACCTCGCGGCCGGAGAGCTCCCGGTAGGCGGACTGCTGGACTCCCGGGGCCCCGGGCGCACCTGGGGCCCCGGGAGCCCCAGCGGTGCCGGGCATACCGGGCATGCCGGGGCGGCGCATCCGGCCGGCCAGGCCACCGGCGCCGAGCGGGAGGCCTGGCCGGCCAGGCATGGCGACATTGGTGCGGGTCCCGGTGACCACGTAGCCCTTGACGCCGCCGGCCAGCGCGCTGCGGACCGCGCCGATGTCGTCGGCGGCGGAGAGCGCCAGGCCGTTGGGCCAGCCCGCGGCGCGGGTCTCGGCCAGGATGGTCAGCCCGGAGCCGTCCGGGAGGTGTACGTCGGCGACGCAGATGTCGCGTGGGGTGGAGACCCGTGGGCGGGCCTCCGCGATCGAGGAGACCTCGATGACGTCGCGGACGCCGAGCGCCCACAGGTGGCGGGTGACGGTGTTTCGGACTCGGGGGTCAGCGATGACCACCATGGCGGTGGGCTTCGTCGGGCGGTAGGCGACCACGTTTGCGGGGTGCTCAAGAAGGACCGACACCAGGCCTCCTGCGGGGAGTGGCGGACGGAACCCCGATGGGGGCGGTCGGAGTGTTCCGCGTTTGGAAAGGGTCACAGTCTGCTTCGGCAGTAACCGTGCCCGGCTTTAGCGAATGATCACGATCTAGTGAGTAACAATACGGACAAATCGAGCAGATGACTGACGAGACATGCTCGGGGAATCGCACAGAATCGATCAGATGCGACACTGATCGATCAGTTCTGGTCGGTGAATTGACGGAGAGCGGAGGTGAAGTCACACTCCGTCAGCCCTGGGGGTGGTGCCGCCCCGGCCGGGCCACCGCCACCCTTCAGTGCGAGCGCGGACGACGGCGCGCGGGCATCGGGACCACTCCACCGAGTGACGGCGCGTCCTGCAACGGCTGCTGGGCGGGCGCGGCCGGGGGCAGCCCGGCACTGATGCACAGCAGGTCGCCCCAGGCCGCAAGGTGCCGCTCGAAGCGGCCGTCGGCCGGGGTCCAGGAGGCCCGGATCTCGATCTCGGTGGACGGCGCCCGTTCGGCCAGGCCGCCGAAGAAGTGCGAGGCGCTGATGCTGACCGTGCCGCTGGGCTGGCCGTACCCGGCGCCGTGCGCCTGGAGGGAGTCCAGCAGCCAGGCCCAGCCGACCTCCGAGACCATCGGATCGCCAGCCATCTCCGGCTCCAGCTCGGCGGTGGTGAGGGTGACCACACGGAAGTCGCCGTTCCACGGCTCCTGCCCGGCCGGGTCGTGCAGCAGCACCAGCCGGCCGTCCGCCAGCTCCTCGCCTTCGACCTCCACCGAGGCGCTCAGGGCGAAGGCGTACGGCGCCAGCCTGCGCGGCGCCGGGGTGGGGGAGAGCAGCACCTCGGGGCGGAGTCTCGCGCCGCTCAGTGCCTCGACCGCGGCGCGGAACTCACTCGGCGCCGACTCCTTGCTCGTTCCGCCACCCGTTCCGCCACCTTGTGCGGGGTGCCCGCCGACCGCTGCCATGCCTCGAAGACTAGGTCGAGCGGCGGCGCAATTCCTGCAACTTCTGCTTGAGCGGCGTGCCGAAGGCCCGGTCCGGGCCAGATCTTGGAGGAATCCACCAGCGGGCGAGGGAAGGGCGGCCCGGGGCGCATGCGAAGATTTGAACCGTGAGTGAGACAACGGCAGACAGCACCGGTCAGCAGCCCCCCGCGCGCCGCGGCGCCGCGTACGACTCCGCGTTCCTGCGCGCCTGCCGGCACGAGCCGGTGCCGCACACCCCCGTGTGGTTCATGCGCCAGGCCGGGCGCTCGCTGCCCGAGTACCTCAAGGTCCGCGAGGGCATTCCCATGCTGGAGTCCTGCATGCGGCCCGAGCTGGTCAAGGAGATCACCCTCCAGCCGGTGCGCCGGCACAAGGTGGACGCGGCGATCTTCTTCAGTGACATCGTCGTCCCGCTCAAGGCGATCGGCATCGACGTCGACATCAAGCCGGGCATCGGCCCGGTCATCGCCGACCCGATCCGCACCCCCGAGGACCTCCAGCGGCTGCGGGACCTGGAGCCGGACGACGTCCCGTACATCACCGAGGCGGTCGGCCTGCTGGTCGAGGAGCTGGGCAGCACGCCGCTGATCGGCTTCGCCGGCGCGCCGTACACACTGGCCAGCTACCTGGTCGAGGGCGGCCCGTCCAAGAACCACGAGAACACCAAGGCCATGATGTACGGCCAGCCGGAGCTGTGGGCCCGGCTCGTGGACCGGCTCGCCGACATCACGGCGGCCTTCCTCAAGGTGCAGATCGAGGCCGGTGTCTCGGCCGTCCAGCTGTTCGACTCCTGGGTCGGCTCGCTGGCGCCGGACGACTACCGCCGCTCGGTGATGCCGGCCAGCACCAAGGTCTTCGACGCCGTCGCCGGCTACGGCGTGCCGCGCATCCACTTCGGGGTCGGCACCGGTGAGCTGCTCGGGCTGATGGGCCAGGCCGGCGCGGACGTCGTCGGCGTCGACTGGCGGGTGCCGCTGAACGTCGCCGCCGAGCGGGTCGGCCACGGCAAGGCGCTGCAGGGCAACCTGGACCCGGCCGTCCTCTACGCGCCGACCCACGCCGTCGAGAGCAAGGCCCGCGAGGTGCTGCACGCCGCGCAGGCGCTCGGCACCAGCGGCCACATCTTCAACCTCGGCCACGGCGTGATGCCGAGCATGGACCCGGACGCGCTCAGCCGGCTGGTGGAGTTCGTCCACGAGACCAGCGCCCGCTGATCTCGCCGACCACGCCGGGCGGGCGGCCCGAAGGCCGGGCCGCCCGGTGCGCCGTCACTCCTGGGCGTCCGGCTCGGCCTCGCGTCGCTCGTCCCCGCCCGGCTCCTGCGGGCCGAGCTCCTCGGTGAGGTCGGCGTCGGGGCCGGACCCGGGGCCGGGGACGGCGGGCCGCAGTGCCGCCCGCCGCCGGGTCAGGAGCCAGAACAGCCCGCCCGCCGGTGCCAGCACCAGCAGGAACGGCATGATCGCCGCGAGCGCGATCAGCAGCCCCCGGACGATGGCCGTCAGCACGTGCCAGCCGCCGCCGAGCGCCGAGCCGACCGCCGCCCAGAAGCCCTCCTTCTTCTTCCCGGGCTCCGGCGGCGCGGGCGCGGCCTTACTCCGGACGTCCAGCGTGACGGTGGACAGCGAGGTCCGGGCCGTCAGCTCCTGCTGCTGCTTCAGCAGCGACTCCAGATCCGCCTGCCGCCGGCTCAGCTCGCCCTCCAGCGAGACGATGTCAGCCAGCGACTTCGCCTGCGCCATCAGCGCCCGTACCCGCTCGACGCTCGCCTGCTGACTCTGGACCCGGCTGGCCACGTCGACCACCTGCTGGGTCAGGTCGTCGGCCTGGCTGTTGCGCGACAGCACCTCGCCGAGCCCGGCCAGCTGCTCCACCGTCCGCTGGTACGCGGCGGAGGGCACCTTCAGGACGATCTGCCCGCTGTTCGGCCCCCGGCCCTGCTCGGCGCCGGCTCCGCCGGCCCCGCCGGGAGCCCCGCCCGTGCCGTTGGCCGACTCCTTGCTGACGTACCCGCCAGCCGCCTCGGCCAGCGTTCGCGCCTCGGCCAGCGTCTTCGCCACGTCGTCCGAGCGCAGCGTCACCTGGGCGGTGTACGCGATCATCCGGGTGTCCGCGGTCGGCACGGCCGAGGGTGCCGGCGGGGGCGGCGCCCCCGTCCCCGGCAGGGCGGGAACCGCGGCCCCGCCCACCGCGGCCTTGCCGTCGCCCGCGCTCGCCGCCGCTCCGTCGGCCGCCGCGGCCGGCGCGGGCGGTACCTGGGCGACGCCGTCGCTGTTCTTCACCGCGTCTCCCGCGGAGGCGCCGCACCCCCCGACCAGCACCGCCACCGCGACCGCCCCGGCCGCCAGCACCCCTGCTCCACCTCGTCCTCCCGGCATGACCGAGCCCTCCCCACGTCCCTGCTCCGGCGCCCGGGTCCGGGCGCTCAGACCATTCGACGGGCGCGGCGTCCGATCGGACCCATTCGGGAGATCCCGACTCGATCACGGCTGGGCCGCGGCCCGGACTCGGCCCGTACCCGGTCCGGCCCGAGGGCCTGTGCCCGGGCATGCGAAAGGCCTGCGGCGCGTGGCGCGCCGCAGGCCCTTCACCGTTCCGCGAAGGCGGCTACGGGTTGACCGGCAGGACGGGGGTGTTCAGGGTCGGGATGCTCCAGCGCTGCGCGGCGCTGCCGTTGCACGTGAAGAGCTGGAGCACGGTGCCCGAGTCGCTGTTGGCCCACGGGACGTCCAGGCACTTGTCGGACTGCGGGTTGTAGAGCGTGCCGTCGGCGCGGGCACGCCACTGCTGGCCGCCCTCGGCCAGGCAGTTCCACAGGATGATGGCGGTGCCCGAGGCGGTGCCGTTGCCGCTGGCCGCCAGGCACTGGCCGCCGATGGTGAGGGTGCCGTTGGCGTTGATGCTCCAGCGCTGGGCGTCGGTGCTGTTGCAGTCCCAGAGCTGGGGGTGCATGCCGTTGCCGGTGTTGCCGTTCGGCGTGTCCATGCAGCGCCCGACGTGGGCCGAGTAGCGGATCGGGCCGTTGCTGGTGGTCGCCGCGACGGCGGTGTTGTAGACGGCGAGGTTGCTGACCCGGCCGCTCAGGTAGTTGCTCGGGGTGTTGTTGTTCCGGTACCGGCCGAGGACCAGGGTGCCGCCCGCGGTGGGGCCGGCCGAGGCGGCGTGCTGCCCGGTGCCGGCCAGGGAGCCGTTGACGTACAGGTTCATCTGGCCGGTGTCCGCGTTGTAGCTGGCGGTCAGCTGGGTCCAGGTGTTGAGCTGGTACGCCGCGGCGGGGCCGGTCGCACCGGAGTAGTCGTACGGCCAGTCGTTGTCGGCGTCGCCCCGGGCGATGGCGAACTTCCAGGTGCCGTGGTCGGCGTAGATCATGAACGAGCTGCCGTTCACGGTCTCCTGGCTGACCACCATGCCCGCGTCGTCCTTGGCCAGGTAGGCCCAGGTGCTGACGGTGAAGCTCTTACGGGTGTCGACCACGCCCTTGGTGCTGGTGATGGTGGACTTGACGGTGCCGTCGAACACCGCGACCTTGGTCTTGCGGCCGTCGACGGTCTCCTCGTTCCAGGTGACGTTCGAGGCGGTGCCGTTGTACGCGACCGGGTTGGCCTTGGCGTCGCCGGTGAGCGGCCACTGGACGTACGGGGCCTGGGTGGTGCCGCGGAAGTGGTCGCCCGCGAAGCCGGTGACCTTCGTGCCGGTGACGGCCGCCGGCCAGACGTGGAGGTTGCCGGAGGCGTCGGTGGCCCAGAGGTCGGGCACGTCGTCACCGGTGAGGTCGCCGTCCGCGCCGACCGTCGGGAAGGCCGTCGCGGTGACGCCACCGCCGATCTTGGCGACAGGATTGACGGCTATCCCCCTGACCTCGGTCGAGGTGTCGGGCCGGGTGGCGGTGGTCAGCGCGTACTGGAAGATGTCGCCGTTGGTCCGGTTGCGCACCCAGAGAGCGGGTGTCGTGGCGGTGGTGGCGCCGATGGCCAGCGTGTTGCCCGGGACCATCAGGTCCTTGTCGTCCCAGCCACCGGCCGAGACCAGGGCGGGCGGCGCCAGGGTGTGGTTGGTCTTGACCGGGTAGTACCAGAGGTTGCCCGAGTCGATGGCGAAGACACCGGTCGCGTCGGTGACCTGGCGGCTCGGGGTACGGGTGTCCTTGGCCGAGCCGATCGGGGTGATCTGGCGGGCCTGCGCCCAGGATCCGCCGTCGTGGTGGCCGGCGCAGGAGGTGGCGAAGGCGGTGTCGCAGTCCGGCCGGTCGATCGGCGTCATCGTGCCGCGGGTGAAGCGGCCCGGGTCGGAGAGCGTGTCGGAGTAGTAGTAGAGCGCGTCGTCGCCGTCGGAGGCGCCGGGGCTGCTCGGGTCCTTGTGGACGAACAGGTCGTCGAGATTGGTGGTGGGGTCGAGCGCGCCGCGGTGCGTGACCCGGTAGTCCTTCCAGGTGCGGGGGCTGGTCGGGGAGTCGGCGCCGGGCGCCTGGGCGGCGGCAGCGGCCGTACCGGTCGGCGGCACGCTGGTGTTGCCCGGGTCGGTGGCGCGGCCGTGGGTGACCAGGTTGCCGGCCTGGTCCGCGACCAGGATGTCGGGGCGGGCGTCGCCGGTGGTGTCGCCGAACGCGATCGGGCCCTCCGCCCACGGCACGTAGAAGGAGTACGAGACGGTCTGGGAGGAGTTCCCGGCCTCGTCGAAGACCCGGGCGTAGAGGGTGTTGGTGCCCCAGTGGGGCGGCTTGACCGCGAGGTCGTCGACCACCAGCGGGGTGCCCGAGGTGGGCGTGCACTTCTGCTCGAAGCCCGACATCTGCGGGTCGAAACTCCAGTGGATGCACGACAGGCCGGAGGAGATCAGGCCGGCGCCCGGGCTCGGGTCGGAGGCGACCACCGGGATGTGGCCGGTGTCGCCCAGGTGCAGCTTGGTGGTCTGGCCGTTGCCGGACGGCGGGAACTGGGTGGCCGGGTCGGTGAAGGCGCCGAAGGCGAGCACCGGCGGGGTGGCGTCGACCGCGAAGTGGCAGACGGCGCTGGGCGATCCGCGCAGCAGGCCGTCGTCGCCGGAGGCCTGCCAGCCGTAGTGGTGGCCGTCCTGGAGAGTGCCCATCGGGAGGGTGTAGGAGGCCTCGCTGCCCCTGCCCACGAAGCCCGACCAGCCGGTGTGCACGGAGTTGCCGCCGGTGGTGTTGTCCCAGACGTTGACCCACTCGGTCAACTGGCCCTGGTTGGGGCTGTTGACGGTGGATCTGAGCGTGGTGGTGGTGCCGGTGATGTAGCCGTACGCGGAGAGCGGCACGCTGGCGCAGGCGTCGGTGTCGGCGGTGGTGACCCGGTGCGGGGCCGGGACGGTGTGCGGGTTGCCGGGCACACCGGGCGGGAAGTCGTACTCGCTGCTCAGCGTGGCGTCGTAGGAGTACCGCTTGAAGCCCATCCGCTGGCCGCTGCCCTCCTGGCCGAGTACGGCGAAGGCAAGCGGCACGTTGGTGTTGCGGATGCCGTCACGCAGGGCATTGGTGATGTTGAAGTCGATCGGGATGTCGTTGTAGCACTGCGACAGGGTGCCGTTGCCGGGCACGGACTTGCCGTCGAGCCACTCCCGGACCTCGTGGTTGTTCCAGGAGACCGACGAGTCGAACTCCCGCGCCCGGTAGAGGTTGACCGGGTAGGTCGTGGTGCAGGAGTGGTCCGAGGAGATGTACTGGCTGATCCGCAGGTTGGCGTAGTTGATGGTGGCACCGGCGTAGCCGTTGAGGTTGAACTCGAACAGCGCCCGCTCGATCCCGGTCGCGCTCTCCCAGCCCTGGAAGCCCGAGCCGGGCCGGTCGCGGTCGGTGGAGCCGGTGCGATCGAAGTTGCCGGTGGTGTTGTGCGCCTGCATCACCCAGGCGTGGTGCTGCTTGCCGCGGGCGTCCTGCGACCAGGACGGGTCGACGTAGACCGGGTACGAGGTGTTGCCGCCGTCGAGCAGATCCGGGCTCGGGGTCAGGGCGATCGACCCCTGCTTGTGGTCGCCGTTGCCCTGGACCTTCGCCTCGGCCACGGGGATGGTGGCGACGGTGGCCAGGCCGCCGGGGCCGGCGGTGGTGCTCGGCGCGTCCGGTGCCGTCCGGGTCGCTGCGCCGGTGTCGCCCTGGCCGGGCGCGGCCGCCGCGGCCTGCGGCGCCGCGGGTGCGGAGAACCCGGCGTCCAGGGTGGCGGACTTCGCGGAGTACCGGGCGTCCAGTGCGGCGGACTTCGCGGCGGCCCGGGCGGCCGGGGTCCGGGCCTCACCCGCGGACCACATCTGCGGGGCCGGGGCGGTGAACACCGGCTCGCCGTCGGCGGTCGCGGTCAGCGCGCCCTCGCCGTTCTTTGTGAGCTCCAGGCCCTTGGTGACGGTGGGGAAGACGAGGGTCCGCACCGCGGGGTTGGCCGCCGCCGCAGGCGTGCGCAGCACGACGACCGTCGTGTAGCCGCCCCACTTGGTGGCGGTCACCTGAAGGTCGGTGTCCGGGGCCACGTCCGTGAACAGGGCTCCGTTGCCGCTCAGCCTCGGGGCGGGGAGCGGGCCGGAGAAGGGCGAGGAGACGGCGAGTTGCTTGCCGTCCTTGGTGGTCATGGTGGCCAGCGGGCCGTCGCCGCCGCCGGAGATGACCAGGTCGCCGCTGGAGGCCTTCGCCGAGACGGTGCCGTCCGCGCGCTTGACCAGGGTGTCGTCGAGGGCGGCCCAGGAGCCGTCGGTGCGCTTGATGCGCTGGGCCTGCTGGTGCTGCTCGGAGCGCAGCTTGCCGCCGGCGGTCGCGACCACGGTGGTGTACTCGTCGGTGAGCTCGGGGACGGGTATGTCCTTGCCCGCGCTCTTCGCCCGGGCGAGGGCCTGCTGGACCGCGTCCCGAACGGGCGGGGCGGCCGGCTGCTCGGCCGGCCTGGCCGGGGCGGGCGTGCCCGCGGCAGCGTGCGCGGCGAGCGGAGTGGCCGTCAGTAGGCCGGTGGCGAGGACGAATGAGACCGCGACCGATGCGGGCCGTCTGGCAGGCCGGGCGGGTCTGGGCGTGCTGGGCATCGAGCTCCCCGAAGTTTGGCGCTCCGCGATGCGGATGTGCAGAGGTCAGCGGCACCCTGGCAGTCCTGACGGGCTGTCTCCAAAGCGGCCGGAGCGCGGTTGTCCGGATATGGCCGCTAAAGAAACCGAATGGACGGCCTGTGAGATGTGTCACGCCGGGCGATGATCGCCCACGGTGCAGACATCGTCGTGGTGGGGCTGCTAGTTTCCCGTCCGATTGTGTTGATGATCATCAAATATCTTTCACAGACGACGGGGTGGCAGAGTGTCAAATCCGGACAGACCCAGCCGTACGGGATTTCCCTGGAGATGGATAGTCGGGCCCGTGGCCCTCGCGGTCGCGGGCTCGCTGATCGGTCCGGCGGCGCAGGCCGCGGCCGGCCCCGACTTCTCCAAGGTCTGGCAGCCTCCGGGCACTCCGCTGCCGGGCAGCACCCCGGTGAAGGCCACCGACGTGGCCAAGGCGACCGCGATCGCGCCGCACTATCCGGTGCCCCCGCGGGCCGGCAAGACGGCTGCCCCGGCGCCCGTCCAGCGTGAGTCCGCCACCGCCGAACTGTCCGGTGCCCGACCGGAATCGCCGTCGCGGGCCGGGAAGCTGCCCGTCTGGGTGGCGCCCAAGCCCGGCGTGCCCGCCGCGCCGCAGGCCGTGACGGTCGTCCAGGGCGACGGGCAGGCCGCGCACGCGGCCGGGGTGAACGGGCTGCTCTTCACCCTGACCGCGCAGCCGCAGGAAGCCCCCGTGGCCTCCGTGGCCCCCGGCACGCCGCAGGAGCCGGCGGCTGTCGCCCCGGTGCTGGTCGGCGTGGACGTGGCCGCGCTCGATGCCGCCACCGGTGGTGAATTCGCCTCCCGCGGGCGCCTGGTGACGCTGCCGGCCTGCGCCGCGACCACCCCAGAGTCGCCCGCCTGCCAGGTCCGCACTCCCGTGACGGCCCATTACGAACAGGCCACCGGACGGATGGTGGCCGAGGTGCCGCTGCCCGCCGCTCAATCGACCACCCGGTCCGCCGCCGATTCTGCCGCGCCCACGCGCACCGGCGCCGTCCGGGCCGCGTTCGCCGCCGGTGCGCAGCAGACCGCCGCGCCCGCGGCCGCGCCGCTGCTGCTGGCCGCCGAGACCGGCCCGGCCGGCGGCGGCGGCAGCTACGCCGCGTCCACGCTCTCGCCCTCCTCGGCCTGGGCCGCCGGCAGCGCCTCGGGTGCGCTGACGTACAGCTTCCCCGTTCAGGTGCCGCCCTCGCTCGGTGGCGCGACCCCGACGGTCGGACTCTCCTACAACTCCTCGTCGGTGGACGGCAAGACCTCGGCCACCAACGCCCAGGCGTCCTGGGCCGGCGACGGCTGGGAGCTGAACCCCGGCTTCATCGAGCGCAGTTTCAAGCCCTGCGACAAGAGCGGCATCACCGGCTCCGGCGACCAGTGCTGGGGCGGCTTCAACGCGACGCTCTCGCTCGGCGCGCACTCCGGCCAGCTGGTCCGCGACCGCAACGCCGGCTCGTCCGGCGCCACCACGGACGCGGCCACCGGTGTGTGGCACCCGAAGGACGACGACGGGACCAAGATCGAGTTCGGCTCGGGCGCGGGCAACGACGCCCGGGACGGCGCGTACGCCAAGGTCACCGACAGCTCGGGCACGGTGTACTACTTCGGGCTCAACCACCTGCCCGGCGGTGACAAGAGCGACCCGGCCGCCAACTCGGTGTCCACCGTCCCCGTGTACTCACCGAACAGTGGCGACCCCTGCTACGACTCGGCGCAGGGCAAGGCCTCCTGGTGCCAGATGTGGCAGCGGCTCTCGCTGGACTACGTGGTGGACCCGAAGGGCAACCTGACCAGCTACACCTGGGCGCCGGAGACCAACTGGTACGCCCGCGGCGGCGGCCAGAACAACGGCAACGGCACCCGTACCGTCTACACCCGCGCCAACCTGCCGGCCTCGATCGCGTACGGTCAGCGCCTGGACGAGCAGGTGGCCGCCAAGGGCGCCCTGCAACCTGCCGCCAGGATCGCCTTCACCACCGCCGAGCGCTGCCTGGACACCGCGACCTGCGACCCCGCCCAGCGCACCGTGGCGAACAAGAACAACTGGCCGGACGTCCCGGTCGACCAGGAGTGCAAGCAGGACGGCACCTGCACCCACTACAGCCCGAGCTACTTCACCACCAAGCGGCTGGCGACCGTCACCACCCAGGTCCGGATCAACAACGCGTGGAAGGACGTCGACTCCTACAAGCTCAGCCACTCCTTCCCCAACCCGAACGACAACACCAGCCAGAAGGCGCTCTGGCTGGACTCCGTCCAGCGCACCGGCAAGACGGCCACCCCCGAACTCGCCACCCCCGCGGTGACCTTCACCCCGGTGATGCTGCCCAACCGGGTGGACGGGACCGACCTGGTGCCCGCGCCGCCGTTGATGAACCGCCCGCGCATCCAGCAGATCCACAACGAGATGGGCGGCGTCCTCAACGTCGACTACAACCTGCCGGCCTGCTCCCGGATCAAGAAGGTGATGCCGGCCGCCGAGGACGACAACACCTCGGGCTGCTACCCCGTCCGCTGGCTGCCGCCCGGCTCGGTGGCCGACGCAGACCCGGTGCTGGACTGGTTCAACCACTACACCGTCGCCTCGCTGACCGAGAACGACACCGCCACCGACGCCCCGCAGAAGATCACCAAGTACACCTACGAGTCGGCCGGCTGGCACCGCGACGACGCTGAACTGACCGAGACCAAGGCCCGCACCTGGGGTGACTTCCGGGGCTTCAAGGCCGTCACCACCACCGTGGGCAGCGGCACCGACGGCCCCAGGGCGCAGACCCGCACCACCTACCGCCAGGGCATGGACGGTGACGTCCGCAAGGACGGCAGCGCCCGCAGCGTCCACCTGACCGACGCACTCGGCCGGGACGTCGTGGACGCCGACTGGCTGGCCGGCCAGGCCCTGCAGACCGAGACCTTCGATCAGGCCGACGGCAAGGTCACCGCCCGGACCGTCAACGGTGCCTCCGGCGAGGTCGCCACCGCCACCCACCCGCGCGGCAGCGGCCTGCCCGACCTGGTCGCCCGCTACACCGCCACCACCCGGACGGTGACCACCCAGGGGCTCAAGGCCGACCAGACCTGGCGCACCACCACCAAGACCACCGTCACCGACCCGGACAAGGCCAACCGCGTCGTCACCTCGCTCGAACAGGCCGACGGCCTGCCCGACCTGTGCACGCGCACCGCCTACGCCGCCGGGCCCGACCCGCAGCGCACCGACCTCGCCGCCGAGACCCTGAACGTCTCCGGCCCGGGCGCCTGCACCGCCACCGCCGACGCCGGCAACACCACCTCCCGCAGCCGGGTGCTCTACGACGACCTGCCCTTCGGCCAGGCCGCGGCGAGTGCCAACCCGACCGGCGCCCAGGAGCTGGAGCGCTACGAGAGCGACGGCAGCGCCACCTTCACCACCAAGACCAGCACCACCTTCGACAGGTACGGGCGGACCGAGTCGGTCACCGCTGCCACCGTCAAGGACACCCAGCACCCGAACGGCGCGACCACCCGGACCAGCTACGCGGCGGCCGCGGCGGGCGAACTCCCGTCCACGCTGACCTCCTCGGCGCCGATCCCCGGCGTCGCCACCGGCAGCTGGGACACCGTCACCACGATCGACCCGCGGCGCGGGAACACGCTGACCGTCAAGGACCCCAACAACAAGACCAGCACCCAGGTCTGGGACGCCCTCGGCCGGCTGAGCGGCGTCTGGCTGGCCGGGCGCACCCCGGCGGCCAACGCCAACGCCAACGTCTCGTACACCTACAACCTGTCGAACCAGGCCGGGGTGCCGTCCTCGGTGACCACCTCGGTGCTCAAGCGGGACCTGGCCATGCCGGTCCAGACCCGCCGGATCGACATCCTGGACGGCTTCGGCCGCACCCGGCAGGCGCAGGCCTCGCCCGCCAACCCGGCCTACACCGGCCGGATGATCAGCGACTCGCGGTACGACTCGCAGGGCCGGGTCCAGACGTCCGACGCCGCCTGGTACAACAACGTCTCCGGGCCGAGCGCCACCCTGGTGCAGGCCGCCGACTCGACCATCCCGGCGCAGACCCGCACGACCTACGACGGCCAGGGCCGGGCCACCTCGGTCGCCTCCTGGTCCCTCGGGGTCGAGCAGAACCGCACCACCACCGTCTACGCCGGCGTCGACCGGGTCGACCTGCTGCCGCCCGCCGGCACCTGGCCGACCAGCACCCTCTCGGACGCCCGGAACCACACCGTCGAGCGCTGGCAGTACAACACGGCCACCGCGACCGGCAACCCGGCCGACGCGGTGATCTCCCGGTACACCTACACCGCCGACGGCAAACCGCAGACGCGCACCGACGCGGCCGGCAACCGCTGGTCCTACGGCTACGACCAGCGCAACCGGCAGACCTCGGCGACGGACCCGGACACCGGCACCGTCGTCCAGACCTTCGACGCGGCCTCCCGGCCGGCCAGCACCACCGACAGCCGTGGCCGCAAGCTCGTCTTCAGCTACGACCTGACCGGCCGCAAGACCGGCGTGTACGAGGGCAGCGTGGCCCCGGCCAACCAGCTCGCGGGCTGGTCCTACGACACGGTGGCCAAGGGCAGGACGGCCTCCGCCACCCGCTACGTCGGCGGGGCCGCCGGCCAGGCCTACACCACGGCCGTGACCGGCTACGACGACGCCTACCGCCCCACCGGGATGACCATCACCATCCCGGGCAGTGAGGTCGGCCTGGCGAGCGGCAACTTCACGTACACGGTGTCGAGCACCTTCGACAAGATCACCGGAAACCTGAAGTCCACGCTGCTGCCCGCCCTGGGCGGCCTTCCGGTGGACGACATGGCGTACTCGTACAACGACTACGGCCAGATGTTCAAGTACGCCGGAGCCACCACCTACGACACCCAGACCGAGTACGACGCCTTCGGCCGGGTGATCCGCTCCACCGTCAACCCCTGGGCCACCCAGGTGGTCGTCACCAACGACTACGACCAGGCCACCGGCCGGCTGCGCAACCAGTTCCTGGACAAGCAGACCTCCACCGTCGGCGCCGTCCAGCAGACCGGCTACACCTACGACGGCTCCGGCCGCGTCACCTCCATCAGCAGCACCCCCGACAACAGTCCGGCCAACCGCGACCTGCAGTGCTTCGGCTACGACAGCCTCGGCCGGCTGACCACCGCATGGACCGACACCGGGAACGTCACCGTCCCGGACCCGCTGGAGCACCAGACCCAGGACCAGGGACGGTGCACCAACACCAGCCCCACCAGCGGCGCGGTCGCGCCCTCGCTGACCAACGTCGGCGGCGGCACCCCGTACTGGCAGGAGTACGGCTACGACGTGACGGGCAACCGGACCCGGTTCGTCCAGCACGACATCGGCGGCGACACCACGAAGGACGCCGTCACCACGCAGACCTTCCCGAGCGCCGGCACCGTCAACAACGGCGGCGGCAGCGGCGGTCCGCACGCCCTCACGGGCACCACCACGAAGGTCAACGCCGCGACCACGGTCTCGGGCAGCAGCAGGTTCGACGCGGCCGGGAACACCACCACGACGTACACCTCCAAGACCGGCACCACCGACCTCACCTGGAACAGCGAGGGCAAGCTCGGCACCCTCGCCCAGGCCGGCGCCATCACCGGCATCGGCGGCAAGTGCCTGGACATGCAGGGCGGCAGCTCCGCCAACGGCACCCCGGTGCAGATCTACACCTGCAACTCGGGCGGCGGCCAGCGCTTCGCCACCAACGGCGGCCTGCTCAAGGTGTTCAACAAGTGCATCACCGCGATGGGCACCGCGGCGGGCTCGCTCGTCCAGCTCCAGCCCTGTGACGGCACCGCCGCCCAGAACTGGACGGTCCGCGCGGACGGCACCGTGCTCAACCCGGCCGCCACCCGCTGCCTGGCCGTGCCCGGCGACGTCACCACCAACGGCACCGACCTGGTGCTGGGCGACTGCACGGCACCCGTGCCGGCCGGCCAGAAGTGGACCGTCCCGAACCAGGCCACCAGCTACGTCTACGACGCCGACGGCAACCAGCTGATCCGGCGCAACCCCGGCAGGACCACCATCAACCTCGGCGGTGACGAGGTCACCTACGACACGGTGACCAAGACCCTCACCGGCACCCGGTACTACCCGGTGCCCGGCGGCCTCACCATGGTCCGGGTCGGCGCGGGCGGCCTGACCATCCAGCTCGTCGACCACCACAACAGCGGCCTGCTGACCGTCGACGCCACCAGCCTCGCCGTCACCCGCCGGGCCATGGACCCCTTCGGCAACCCGCGCGGCAGCCAGCCCGCGCCGGGCATCTGGGCCGGGGACAAGGGCTTCGTCGGCGGCACCAAGGACGAGGTCACCGGCCTGACCAATCTCGGCGCCCGGCAGTACCAGCCGAGCACCGGACGCTTCCTCAGCCCGGACCCGCTGCTCGTACCGGACGACCCGCAGCAGTGGAACAGCTACGGCTACTCGCACAGCGACCCCGTCAACCGCAGCGACCCGTCCGGCCTCTACGACCCGGACCTGAGGGCCTGGCAGCTGGAGCAGGCACGCGCCGACAAGGCCAACGCCGTCCCGGCGGAGGAGACCGAGCCGGTCGACCTCGGCGAGGACGAGCCCGCGCCCGAGGAGGAGAAGTGGTGGAAGGTCTGGCAGCCGCGCCATGACACGGCCGTCCTGATGGCCACCGCGTACCTCAAGTCCAAGCACCCGTACAACGACTTCGACATGGACGTCTTCATCCGCGGTGCCTCGGCGAAGGGCAACTCCAAGGCCGGCTACGCCGACATCGTCGAGTGGGGCAAGGACGAGGTCATGATCTGGGAGGTCAAGCACCAGGGCGGTGGCGCCGAGGAGGCCGGCCCGGCGCAGCTCGCCCGGTACGTCAAGAACCTGCAGAAGATGCTGACCGACAGCGGCGACACCCGGACGGTGCGGGTCGGCGACCCGCTCGGGACGGAACTCGGCCCGGTGCCCAACTTCGGCAATCCCTCCGAGTTCATCACCGCGAAGGACGGCCGGAAGGCCGGGATCATCACCTACTCGTGGTCGAAGGACGACCCCCGCGGTGGCGAGCCCGACCCGGTGCCGCACCCCGTGCCCGTCCCGCAGCCCAGCCCGGTACCGCTGAGGAAGGAACTGGGCGGCAGGCGGCCTGACTGGACCTCGACCCGCCCGATCAAGGGCCTTCCGGCGCCCGGAGAGATGCCCCACGCCGTCCCGCTCGGCGAGGGCGGAGGGGACGGGCTCACCATCAACGTGCCCACGATGACGCCCCAGCAGCAGCAGACCACCGGGGTGGCGACGGTGGTCGGCTTCATCGGCGGTCTCATCATCCTCTTCAACCCCGTCACCTAGGATGACCTCCGGTTTCGACCGACGGTTGTCCCGAAAGGAGTGGTGAGCAGGCATGCACGCGATCCGATGCGAGATCGACACCGAGTTCCGCGGTACCGAGGCGCTGGCCGACCTGGCGTGGCGCTGGCTCACCGAGGGCGCGGAGCGCCTGGAGGGCGAGTCCTTCCAGGCGGTCCTCGACTCGACCGACCTGGTCGAGGAGTCGCTGAAGAAGGCGGTGCCCTGCGGCCCGCCCGGGGGGCTCTGGGGCTTCCTCAAGGTGGACAGTGTCGGTCGCGGCCGGATCACCAACCGCAGCAAGGTGCTGACCCGCAAGAACCTGCCGAATCTGCGCAAGTGGCTGATCTCGGACGTCCAGCTGGCCGAGCTCGCGATCTACCGGCTGGACGAGCAGGGCATGCCCGGCCAGGAGCTGCTGCGGATGGGCGTCGCGCGTGACGAGGACGCCGAGGACTGGGTCAGGCTCAGCGCGGAAGCCCCCGAGGGGCGCTTCGCGCCGGCCGACCAGCCCCGGTGGACGGAGCTGCTGCGCGACTTCTCGCAGGAGGTCGACCCGTCCTACGCCCAGATCGGCTACAGCCTCACGCTCGGCCGCACCGAGCACGAGGAGCGGGTCGGCCCGCCGCTGCCCGAACTGACGCTGCCGCACTCGCGGCGGCTGCTGCGCGGGTACGAGTGGCTGACGGTGATCCCGCGCGAGATCGCCCAGCAGCTCGGTGGCGCGGAGGCAATCGCCGCCGGTGACTTCCACCGGGTCGAGACCCTGCGCGACGGAGCCGTGCTGCTCCAGGTCACACCGGAGTTCGACGGCTTCACTGGCGGGGCGATCGAGCGGACGTGGCAACTGCTGCGCCCGGCCCTGCGGCCCGGGATGCCCAAGCGGTACCCGGACAGCGACGCGGTCCGGCCGCCGAGCCGGCTCTGGTACGCCGACACCGTCTGAACCCGCACCGCCGGCGAGGCCGGGGCGCACGGACCTGACGTCCGTCCGCCCCGGCCTCGTCCGTTCCCGCCCCCTCGGCTCCTGGCCCGCGCGGGCCGGTGTCAGGGGGCCACGGCCGCCGAGAGCCAGGCCAGGTACTCCGCGCTGCCCGCGGTGATCGGGGTGGCCACCAGCTCCGGGGTGTCGTAGGAGTGCGCGGCCTTCACGTGCGCCTCCAGCGCCGGGTAGCGCTCGGCGGTGGTCTTGAAGGTGATCCGCCACTCCTCGGCCGTCTCCACCGCGCCCTGCCACCAGTACGTGGAGGTGACCGGGCCGTCCACCTGCGCGCAGGCCGCCAGCCTGGCCGAGACGGCGGAGCGGGCCAGCACGGCGGCGGCCACGGCGCTGTCGGTGGTGGTCAGGACGGCGAGGTAGTCGGTCATGCGGCCGATCGTAGAGCGAGCCCGGCGTCAGGCGCGGACGTCCGCGTCGGAGTCGGCGAGCCGGGCCCGCAGGCACCGTTCCATCCCCTCGAACACTGCCACCCGCGCCCCGGACAGTGGCTAACGTAGAGGCATGACCGCGCTGCCCGACCGGACGCGGACGCCGTGACGGCTTCGCCATAAGTTCTGCAAGACTGCGAAGCATGTCGCAACCACATGTCGTCGTGATCGGCGGCGGTATCGCCGGCCTCGCCGCGGCCGCCTTCCTCAGCGGGGCCGCCGGCGGCAGCCCGCGGGCGTCCGTCACCCTGTTGGAGGCCGCCGACCGGCTCGGCGGCAAGCTGCAGGGCGGCGAGGTCGGCGGCGTACGCGTCGACCTCGGGGCCGAGTCGATGCTGGCCCGCCGCCCCGAGGGGGTGGAGCTCGCACAGGAAGTCGGCCTGGCCGACTTCCTGGAGCCGCCCAGCACCGCGAAGGCCGCGATCTGGACCAGGGGCGCGCTGCGCCCGCTGCCCGGCGGCCAGCTGATGGGCGTGCCCGGCGACCTCGACGCGCTGGCCGCCAGCGGGGTGCTCTCCCCGGAGGGCCTGCGCCGGGCCGGGGCGGAGAGCACCGATGGGGGAGCAGAAGGCATCGGGGCCGACGAGGACGTGACGATCGGCGAGTACGTCGCGGCCAGGCTCGGCCGCGAGGTCGTCGACCGGCTGGTGGAGCCGCTGCTCGGCGGGGTCTACGCCGGGCACGCCGACGCCATCTCGCTGCGCGCCGCCGTCCCCGCGCTGCTCCCCCTCGCCCGCAGCGGCGGGCCGCTGGTGGAGGGCGTACGCGCGCTGGCCGCGAAGGCGGGAGCCGCCGCGGGCCCGGTCTTCCAGGGCCTGCGCGGCGGCATCGGCACCCTCCCGGAGGCCGTCGCCGCCGCCTGCGCCAAGGCCGGCGTCGAGCTGCGCACCGGCGCCCCCGTGGCGGAGCTGCGCCGCACCCCCGAGGGCTGGCGGATCGTCGTCGACGGCGAGGTGCTGACGGCGGACGCCGTGGTGCTGGCCGTCCCCGCCCCGCAGGCCGCCCGCCTGCTGCGCCCGGACGCCCCCGGCGCCGCCGCCGAGCTGTCCGCCGTCGAGTACGCCGGGATGGCGCTGGTCACCATGGCCTTCCGTCGCTCCGACCTGACCGAACCGCTCACCGGCAGTGGGTTCCTGGTGCCGCCGGTGGACGGCCACCGGATCAAGGCCTCCACCTTCTCCTCCAACAAGTGGGGCTGGCTGGAGCGTGCCGCCCCCGACGCCTTCCTGCTGCGCACCTCGCTCGGCCGCCAGGGCGAGGAGCAGGTCCTGGGGCTGTCCGACGACGAACTGCTCGCCCGCTCGCTGGCCGACCTCGGCGAGGCCGTCGGTCTGCGCGCGAAGCCGTACGACAGCGCCGTCACCCGCTGGCACGGCGGGCTGCCGCAGTACCCCGTCGGCCACCTCGACCGGGTGGCCAGGATCCGCGAGCAGGCGGAGCGCCTCGGCGGCCTCGTCCTGTGCGGCGCGGCCTACGACGGGGTGGGCATCCCGGCGTGCATCGCGAGCGCGCGCTCGGCCGTCGGGCTGCTCGTTGACAAGGTGTTGGCCCCGCCGGTCGGGGCGCCCGCGACTGAGGGGACAATGTCCGTATGACTGAGAGCACTGAGCAGCAGGGCACCGCGCAGCAGCCCGAGAAGAAGAAGGCGCGCGACCTCAACCAGGTGATCCGCTACACCATGTGGTCCGTGTTCAAGCTCAAGGGCGAGCTGCCCGAGGACCGCGCCGCGCTCGCGGCCGAGGTCGACGAGCTGTTCGCGCAGCTGGCCGCCAAGGACGTCACGGTGCGCGGCACGTACGACGTGTCCGGCCTGCGCGCCGACGCCGACGTCATGGTGTGGTGGCACGCCGAGGACTCCGACGACCTCCAGGAGGCGTACAACCGCTTCCGCCGTACCGCCTTCGGCCGCACGCTGGAGCCGGTCTGGTCGAACATGGCGCTGCACCGCCCGGCGGAGTTCAACAAGTCGCACATCCCGGCGTTCCTCGCCGACGAGCGCCCGCGCGACTACGTCTGCGTGTACCCCTTCGTGCGCTCGTACGAGTGGTACCTGCTCCCGGACGCCGAGCGCCGGGCGATGCTCGCCGAGCACGGTCAGATGGCCCGCGGGTACCCCGACGTCCGCGCCAACACCGTCGCCTCGTTCGCGCTCGGCGACTACGAGTGGCTGCTCGCCTTCGAGGCGGACGAGCTGCACCGCATCGTCGACCTGATGCGCGACCTGCGCCCGTCCCGCGCGCGGCTGCACGTGCGCGAGGAGGTGCCGTTCTTCACGGGCCGCCGCAAGCCTCTCACCGAGCTGCTGAACGGCCTGGTCTGAGCCTCGGCGCTCGGCCACCAGGAGGGTGCCACCCCCGTCGGGGTGGCACCCTCCCGCAGTCAGGGACGCGGACCGGCGAACTCGTGCGGGGTCCGCTGCGACCGCCGGCCGGGTGCCGTGGTGCCCCGCCGACCGGCGGCTCAGTGCCGCGGGTAACGCGGGTGCCGCAGGGCGGCGCGCAGCCGGGCGTCGGGGACGGCGGCGGTGCCGTCCATCGCCACGGCGGTGAGCAGTTCGCGCTCGGTGTCGTCCGACCAGCCGGCCGGCCGGGGGAGCCGCACCTCGTGGAGTACCTCCTGGCCGAGCGGCGACGCCCACCGCGTGTACGGGTAGACGTCGACCCGGGCCATCAGCAGGGTGCCGGAGGTCAGTATCAGCGGCAGTGAGAACCACGCCAGCGCGGCGGTCGCGTCCTTGCCGGGAGGCGAATCCAGGGTGAGCGCGGCCGCCAGCAGGACCAGGCAGAAGAGCAGGGCCTGCCGGACCTGCCGGATCACCAGCGCGGTGCTCTCCCGCACGATCGACGGGGTCGCCAGGCCCCCGAGGGTCAGCCGGCTGCCGATCTCCAGCACCGTCGGGTGTGCGGCCATCGCCCGGCGCAGCTCCGCCGTCCGGCACTGGCCCTCGGGGCCCACGGTGGCGACCAGGGCCCGTTCCAGCCGGCTGCGGCCCTGCGGGTCGGCGACGGTCGTCCAGCCGGTGTGGGCGAGGTGCAGCCGGCCCCGCGAGGCCATCAGCACCAGCGCCAGGTCGACCACCCGGTCGGGTCCTCCCGCGAGGTAGGCCGTCTCGTACAGGCCGATCCCGATGGCATCGCCCTGGCGGGGGCCGTCCGGGGTGGAGAGCGAGTCCGCGGTGGCCGCGATCCGCACCAGCCGCAGACACGACAGCACGGCGGCGACGCAGGCGGGGATCAGGAAGAGCAACCACATGGGGTTCGTTGTAGACCTCCCTCGGCCGAATGGGGCGGATTCCGCGCCCGTGATACCGAACTGTGACCGCTGGGCCCGGATGCGCGCCCTGCTCCGAGCCCACGCGCCGGTCCGCACGCCGACCCGAACCACGGGCCGCACGCCGGCCCCTGCTCCCCGTAGGTGCTTCCGCGCGCCGGGCGGAGTCAGGACCCGCAGCTGCTGGACGACCCGCAGCTGGAGGACGAGGAGCCGCAGCTCGACGAGGACGAGCCGCAGCTGCTGGACGACCCGCAGCTGGAGGACGAGGAGCCGCAGCTCGACGAGGACGAGCCGCAGCTGCTGGACGACCCGCCGCTGGACGGCGAGGAGGAGCCGCAGCCCGTGGTGGACGAGGCGCACCAGAGCGCCGTACCGGAGCTCGACCCGGAGTCGGAGCCCGACCCGGCCAGCGCGCCCGGACGCAGGGGCTGGTTCATCGCGGCGGCCGCGAGCATCGCCTCCTGGAGCTCCTCGTCCGGCAGCCCGCCGATGCCCTCCAGCGCCAGGGCGCCGAGCAGCACCCCGCTCGCGGCGCCGGTGCCGACCCCGTGGTGCGGCTTCCACGGCGAGCTGCTGGTGGACATCAGGCCCAACTGCCGCCGCCCGGCCGGGGTGAGCCGCCCGCCCTTGGCCGGCCGCGCGGCGACCAGCAGCGCGAGGGCCGCCACCGGCAGGACGAACAGCGCGGGCAGGGAGGGGCTGCCGGCGGCGAGCGTCACCACCGTCGTCACGGCGGCGAGCAGCGACGTCAGCCAGAGCACCCGCCGGGCGCGCTTGGCCTGGCGCAGGCGCCCCGGGTCGCGCATCAGGCCGCGCTCGGCGAGCCGGTCGCCGATCCGCTGGACCGCCGGGCTCTCCATGGTCGCCCGGCGCAGCCCGGCGAGGTCGCGTCGGCGGTCGCGGCCGGTCTCCTCGATCAGCACGGCCTCGACGTCGTCGTACGGGTCCGTGCCGGTGACGGTGACCAGCCCGGCGCGCGAGACGATCACGCGCCCCTCCTGGTGCATGCGCACCAGGACGGTGTCGACCACCCGGCCGGGCCCGCCGGCCAGGAAGGCGGCATCCAGCAGCGGCAGGCCGCGCCCGGGCAGGCCCTGCGGCCTGGCGACGTGCTGGGCCCGCTGCTTGGTGTGCAGCGCGTACAGGCCGGAGCCCGCGAGGGCGACGCTGGAGACGGTGAGCAGGGCGCTGTCCCACATAGGAATCCCCCGGAAGTGAGTGGTTTGGTCGATCAGTGGTGTGACGGGCGAAGCGCCCGGGGCAGCGCCCGGCGGAGCCGGCTCAGCGAGCCCTCGGCCTGCGCCGGGGGCGGGGTGAGCCACTGCTCCAGGGCCCGGCGCTGCGCTGTGCCGAGTGCGTCGCCGGGCTCGTCGGCGGGTTCGGTGACGGGCTCGGTGACGAGCTCCGGGTGGCGTTCGGGCCGGTGCGGGGCGGTCAGTGCCCACCGCGCGAAGGCCCGGGCATCGGCCCGGTAGCCGCCGCTCTGCGGATGCTGCTGGGCGTAGCGCAGAAAGAGCGGGCCGAAGCTCGGCCCGACCACGCGCGGCAGCTCGGGGCAGACCCGGGCGACGGTGTCCCGCCGCTTGGCGGCCAGCCCGATCGCCTGGGCGCGTACCTGGCGGGGGTCGAAGCCCGCCGGCACCGGCCCGCCGGCGACGAGCGCCGCCAGCAGCGCGTGCTGCCGCCGGGCCAGCCCGGCCCGCGCGAGCACCAGCTCGGCGTCCTCGCCCCTGGCCAGGTACTCCAGCCGGTGATCACCGACCGCCGGGCGGGTCGCCGGCTCCGGGACGTCGTCCCCGTGAACGGGGCCGAGCCCGTGAACGGGGCCGATCCCGTGCGTGGAGTGCCCGTGCGTGGAGCCGTGCCCGTGCGAGGCGTCGCGTCGCGCCGAGACAATGAGCTGGTCAGACATGCTGCGCCACCCCCTCCAGCACCCGCCGGATCGCCTCCAGCTCCCCGCTCAGCTCGGCGGGCGAAGGGAAGTTGTCGTCCCGCTCCAGCAGCACCCCCGGCGGCGCCACCCGGGCGCACAGCTCGGCCAGCACCTCCAGGACGGGTTCGGTGACGGGGTGGGCGTGGGTGTCGTGCCATACCCCGTCGACCAGCCGGCCGCCCGCGACGTGCACGTACGCGATCGCCTCCAGCGGCAGCCGGTCCAGCTCGGCGGCCGGGTCCAGGCCCAGGTTGACCCGGTTGGTGTGCAGGTTGGCCACGTCGATCAGCAGCCGCACGCCCGTACGCTCGACGAGCTCCGCGAGGAACTGCCCCTCGGTCAGCTCGTCGTCGGGCCAGGCCAGCTGGGCGGCGACGTTCTCCAGCGCGAGCGGTACGGGCAACTGCTCCTGGGCGATCCGGACGTTCTCGGCGATCACCCGCAGCGAGTCGCGCGAGCGCGGCACCGGCAGCAGGTGGCCCGCCTCCAGGTCGCCTGCCCGGACGAAGGCGAGGTGCTCGGTGACCAGCGGGGCGTCCAGCGCCTCGGCGGCCTCGGCCAGCTCGGCGAGGCGCCGACGGTCGGGCAGGTCGGCGCCGCCGAGCCCGAGCGAGACCCCGTGCGGGATCACGGTGACGCCGCGTCCGCGCAGGATCCGCAGCGATTCGGGCAGGTGGCCGGCGCAGATGTTCTCCGCGACGACCTCGACCCAGTCCAGGCCGGGCAGTCGTTCCACCAGGGTGTCGATCTCGGCCCGCCAGCCGAGGCCGACGCCGAGCCGGGGCAGTGCCGGTGGTGCCGGTGCAGCAGAAGTCATGGGTGCGCCCCCTTCGCAGGGCAGGCGGTGGGAGGTGGCCGGGCGGGTCGCGGGCTTCGTTGCCGACGCGGCCTTCGGCCGATGTGAAGTGTGGGGGCGGGGTCACTGCCCCGCTCGATGCTGAGGATGTCCCCGGTCGGGGTCGCTGCCAAGCCTCGTCCGGGTTTCTCAGAGCATTACTTGAGCTTGCGGAGCCTATCTGTCCGATTCGGGGTATCTGTCACCGGGCCCGGTGGATTACGGGCGGGAAATTCGGAGGATTCCGAGCAGGTACATGGCTATCGTGACCCGCATATGACTGAGACCGTGACGATTCGTGACTTCCGCCCCGCCGATGCCGTGGCGGCCGCCGCCATCCACCGCGCCGGGCGCTCCCATCTGGTGCTCGGCGCGGAGGTGTTCACCTGGCTGGCCGCCAACCTCCCCGCCGATCAGCACTACCGGACCTTCGTCGCCGAGCTGGACGGCGAGGTCGTCGGCTGCATCCGCTGCGGAGTCGTCACCGGTACGACGGCCCGGGGCGTGGGCTTCGCCAACGGAAGCGTGCGGCCCGAATCCCGCCGCCGGGGCGTCTTCACCGCGCTGCTCGCCGCCGCCGAGCGGCACCTCACCGCGCAGGGCGTCACCGAGCTGCACTGCTGGGTGGACGAGGTCCCGGACGCGCTCGCCTTCGCCGCCAACCGGGGCTTCCGGCAGGGCAGCCTCGCCCACTTCTCCGGCCGGGACCTCACCGCCCCGCTGCCGCCCGTACCGGCGCCGGCTCCCGGGATCGAGCTCCGTACGGCCGCTGACTACCTGGACGACCCGTTCCCGCTCTTCGTCGTCGAGGCGGACGCGGCCCGGGACGAGCCCGGCGAGATCGCGCAGGACGCGGCGGACTACGACAGCTGGCTGACCGAGGTGTGGTCCCGCCCCGACCTGGACCGGGCGCTCACCTCGGTGGTGCTCGCGGACGGGGAGCCGGTGGCGTTCAGCGCCGCCCAGACCGACGGCGAGAGCCGCTACTGGTCGGCCTTCACCGCCTGCCGCCGTAGCCACCGGGGCCAGGGCCTGTCCAAGCTGGCCAAGACGGACTCCCTGCACCGCGCCCGCGCGGCCGGGTACACCGAGGCCTTCACCAGCAACGACGACACCAACGCCCCGATGCTGGCCATCAACGCCTGGCTGGGCTACGAGCGTTGCGCGAGCGAGCGTAAGTTCATCAAGCAGCTCCCCGGGGCCCGCTGACCGCGACGCCACGGCGGGCCGCGACGCCCGCCGCGGCCTGGGCCGGCGTCGGCGGGCGTCGGCGGGCGTCGCGGGTGTCAGCAGTCCTTGACGGCCGGGCAGATCGGCGCCGCGAGTGCCTTCAGGACGTCGGCGTCCGCCGGAGCGGCCCACGGGTGCGCCGGACGGTCGGACCAGAGCGCGAGCTCGGTCACCACGCGGCCGGTCAGCGACAGGTACACGTGCAGGGTGGACGTGCCGCCCTGCACCGGGACGGTGACGGTGGCGGCGAGGTCCGAGTTGCCGTCGGTGGGGTTGCTGGTGCCGGTGACCTTCGCCGTGGCGCCGCGCACGGACGTGCCGCAGGCCTTCAGCTCCTCCTCCAGACCCCGGTAGAGCGAGCTGGCCATCTGGGCTCCCATGCTGCTGGTGCCCGGGAAGTGGATGATCGTCTGCTTGACCTGCCAGTCGGCTCGGTTGCCGGCGACCAGCGAGGCCTGGGCGGCGGGGCCCTTCCAGTCCCCGAGGTCGTTCTCGGGCGCGCGGGTGGAGCGGCAGAGCTGCTCGAACTGGAACTTGGGGTTCTTCGCCGTCGCGGCCGCGCCCGCCGGGGGCTGCCAGTGGTACGCCGCTGCCAGTGGGATGTCGGCCGCCGCGATCCACGCCGAGGCCGGGACCCCGGAGGCGTCGGCGGTGCCGGCGGTGGCACCGGCGGTGGTGGCTCCGCCGGTGGCGCCCGTGGTGGTGCCGGGGGTCGGCTTGGCGGTGCCGCCCGCCGTCGCGGCAGGCGTGGCGGCCGCGTCGGCGGACGAGTTGTCGGGGCCGCAGGCGGTCAGCGAGGAGAGAGCGAGCAGCGCGGTGGCGCCGGCTGCGGCGAGCGTGGAGATGCGGGACACGGTGATGACTGTTCCTCAGGTGTGGGACTCGGCAGATTGACGGACGTGCCGGACGTCTCGCACGTCTCGGTCGGACGCCCGGAGACGGAGATCCGGTGTCGGATGCGTTCGGCGGACGGGGGTCGTTCCCTCCGCCGACGGCCTCACTCCATCGCGGCTGTGTCCGGCTGGCCGGTCGGCACCTGGTGGCGGCTGGCTGACATGCTTCTTCCTTCCCCCGTTGCGAATGGCGCGCGGGGGCGCACGGCAGCAGCCCTGCCCCGTGAATGTCCCCCGACTTGTGCAGGGCGCGCACGGCTGATCGATCATCCCTGCTGAATGATCATCAGGCTCGTGCGCGTTGCAGCCGCTGAATGTAGTGCGCGCGGCTCACGCCGTGCAACGCGGTGCGTCCGCCCGCGCCGCACGATATTCCGTTGCACCGGATCGGCCCGCCGGGGGAAGCTGGAAGCACGAAGGGGCGTAGCTCAGTTGGCCAGAGCAGCGGACTCCAAACCCGCGCGTCGCAGGTTCGAATCCTGTCGCCCCTGCCATTTCGTGCGGCCCGGCCCGGCCCGACCGGGCCGGGCACCCCCCACCGGGCTGAGCCGGGCCGCAGTCACGGGCCGCCATGCGCGGTCGCGCCCAGCCCCACGAGACGGATCACCCGACCGTAGGCCGGACGGCGCTCCCGGAGTGCGGGCCGTTGCGAGGTGTCGGAGAGTTGGCAGCGCGAGCTCGTCACCGCCGGTCGGTGACTTCAAGGCGTCCGGTTGCGTGGCACACGCATGCGCCGAGCTCGCCCGTGCCTCCCGAAGGGCTTCCGGCTCCTGACGGGGGAGGCACCTCCCTGACCAAAGGCAGGTAGCAGTGGCTGCGAACAAGGTTGACCAGGAGAAGGCGCTCGACGACGCTCTCGCCCAGATCCACACACCCGACTTCTTCGGACGGGCACTGACGGCCAAGATCCTAGAGCGCGCGTCCCAGCAGGTACAGGCCGGCAACGGCGACCGGGTCGAGATCGACGGGAAGATCATCGTCTCCTTCAACAAGCCGATGAGCTCGGTCTCGGAGAGTGCGGGAGGCTGCTTCTGCTTCCGCATCCACGGCGTCTGGGTCTGCTGGTGCCCGGTCGAGTGACGGTCACCTGACCGCAGGCGCACCGCCCCCTCGGCGGGCTCGGCCTCAACGGCCCCCTCGGTGTGACACCGAGGGGGCCGATCGGGTCAGTTGGCAGGACTGCCACGCTCCCAGAGCTCCTCGGCGTGCTCCGCGAACCGGTCGAACATCCCCCCGGCCTGCTGTCGCCGCAGGTGCATCATGGGGGAGTCGTGGCCGACGAACCGAGCCAGGTGAGGCGTCACGAGAGCATCGCCGTCGAACCGGAACACCGACAGGCCGACGTGGTTCGCGCCGTCGTCGGGTGCACTGAAGCGTGCTTCCACGCTCGCCGCGTCCGCCAGCTTGGCCAGGTGCTCCAGGGTGATCCGGATCCGGGTCGACACCGTGAGCGCGACGTCCTCGATCCGCTCACGCTGCCGGGTCGTCTCCGATGCGGGGTCGCCCAACAGGAACCGGATCCGGCAGCCGGCGTCGGCCTTGCGACGCAGCGTCTGCACCAGCGCCGGCTGTTCCAGCCACACGAAGTAGTTGGTGTACCCGGCGAAGAAGATCTCGCGCTCGGCGTCCGCGATCAGCTGTCCCCACACCGCCTGCGGGCAGGCGGACCGGTAGGGATAGGCGGCGAACACCTCGCGGTCGTGGCCGGTCT
The DNA here is from genome assembly GCF_044457565.1 of Kitasatospora sp. NPDC050543. NCBI lineage: Bacteria > Bacillati > Actinomycetota > Actinomycetes > Kitasatosporales > Streptomycetaceae > Kitasatospora > Kitasatospora sp. NPDC050543. The sequence goes on from NZ_JBITGZ010000007.1 coordinate 126,109, forward strand.
TGAGAGCGGCACGTACCGCCTTTGGCCAGATCATCCGTTCATCAACCCCTAAGGCGGTACCTACGTCGGCGCGGTTCCTCTGATGCGGGATGAGCGACTCATCCGACAGCCAGCGTTCCACCGTCTTCGGCGTCACGCCCACCCGGGTGGCCAGCTGCCGAGGGTTGAGCCCCGCGGCTGCCATACCGTCTCTCAGAGCGATGTTCAAGGGCACTCCCCCGGACGTTTGGGCTTTCTTGGACGCTAGCGCCTGAAACGCCGTCACGTCCCGCATATGGGGCTGATACCGCCCATTTCGCTGTCGATGATGAGAGCACCGACGCGGAGAGGGGCGGCCGATGGCCGACATCAGTCCGGACAGTGAACGCAACCGGTTGATCAGCGTGCACGAGCGAATGGCGGAGCGGGCCGCCGGAGAGCTGGAGGACGCCTTGCGGCTGGCCGACCTGCCACCGCTGGTCTCGCTTTCACCCTCCAACGCGACGGGTCACGTCATCGGCGGGCACGTACAGATCGGCGGTGCCAATGCTCAAACCGTAATCGCCATCGCGCAGTTCATTCGCGCCCATGCGGTGTGCATCGGACGGGTGGTGGCGACCGGTGCGGGCGAGGACGACGAGGCACGGGTGATCCCTGGTCTCGTCGTGCGAGCACTGCCATGACGCACCCGTGGTGTCCTGTCCCCGACGACACGGCAGCCGAGGTGACTCCCGACCCTGAGCGACGGCCGCCGCTCACCCCGGAGCAGCACACCGACCAGCCGCTGCCGCCCGAGGACCGCGAGCGCCGGGCATCGCTGCTGGAGCGCATCCGCGAGGCCAATCGCTACGCCCGCACCCGCTGGTAGCCACGAACGGACTCCGCCCCGGCCGTCATCCCCGGAAGGCAGCCGACCGGAGCCGGGGGGCGGTGCAGAGCAGAGCCCCCGCAACGACTCCTGGCGGTGTCATGGCGGGGGCTCCGTGTTGCGCGGCTCAGCCCTCGGTGGGCTTCAGCGTCAGCGAGATGCTGTTGATGCAGTACCGCTGGTCGGTGGGGGTGTCGTAGCCCTCGCCCTCGAAGACGTGGCCGAGGTGGCCCCCGCAGCGCGCGCAGCGGACCTCGACGCGGCGCATGCCGAGGGAGACGTCCTCGATGTACTGCACCCGGTCGCCGGCGAGCGGGGCGTAGTAGGACGGCCAGCCGCAGTGGCTGTCGAACTTGGTCTCCGAGCTGAACAGTTCGGAGCCGCAGGCGCGGCAGCTGTACACGCCGACCGTCTTGGTGTCGGTGTACTCGCCGACGAAGGGGCGCTCGGTGCCCGCCTCGCGGAGTACGTGGTACTCCTCGGGGCTGAGCTCCGCGCGCCACTGGGCGTCGGACTTCTCGATCTCGTAGCTCACGGCGTTGCTCCCGGGGTCGAAGCTCGGTGGCCGGCGTCGGGCGTGGCCGGCCGGGTGGTGCGAGGGTCAGGCGTTGGTAGCAACGTTCGCGAGGTGCTTCAGGATTTCCGGGCCCAGGTTGGTGACGTCGCCGGCACCCATGGTGAGCACCAGGTCGCCGGGCCGGGCGAGGCCGGCGAGGCCGGCGGGGGCGGCGTCGAAGGTGAGCCCGGCGGTGACGTCGGCGCCGGCGCGGCGGGCGGCGTCGACGATCAGCTCGCTGGTGACGCCGGGGATCGGGTCCTCGCGGGCCGGGTAGATGTCCAGCACCACGCAGGCGTCGGCGAGGGCCAGCGCCTGGCCCATCTCCTCGGCGAGCTGTTGGGTCCGGCTGAACAGGTGCGGCTGGAAGACCACCAGCACCCGGCCGGAGCCCTCCAGACCCTCCCGGATGGCCTCCAGGTCGGCGCTCATCTCGGTGGGGTGGTGGGCGTAGGAGTCGATCACCTGCACGCCTGCCGCCTCGCCCTTGAGCTGGAGGCGGCGCCGTACGCCGGTGTAGCTGCCGAGCGCCTTGGCGAGGTCGGCGGCCGGGATGTCCAGGGCGACGCCTGCCGCGAGGGCGGCGACGGCGTTGTGCGCGTAGTGCCGGCCGGGGACGGAGACGGTGAAGGTCAGCTCGGCGCCGCCGAGCAGCACGGTGACCTCGCTGGTCATGCCGCGCGCGGCCACCGACAGCACCCGTACGGTGGCGTCCTCGGCGGCGCCCACGGTGACGATGTTCAGGCCCTCGCGGCCGGCGACCCGGGCGGTCAGCTCACGTGCGCCCGCGTGGTCGGCGGAGACGACCAGCGTGCCGCCGGGCGTGATCCGGGCGACGAACGTCTCGAAGGACTCGTAGATCTCCTCGATCGAGGCGTAGTTCGCGTGGTGGTCGAGCTCCACGTTGAGGACGATGGCGACCTCGGGGGCGTACTTGTGGAAGCTGCGGTCGCTCTCGTCCGCCTCGGCGACGAAGATCGCGCCGGTGCCGTGGTGGGCGTTGGAGCCGGGTGCGTCGAGGTCGCCGCCGATCGCGTACGAGGGGTCCAGGCCCAGTTCGGCGAGGCTGACGGCGAGCATGCTGGTGGTGGTGGTCTTGCCGTGGGTGCCGGCGACGGCCAGCGCCCGGCGCCCGCCCATCAGCGCGGCCAGCGCGTCCGAGCGGTGCACGACGGGGATGCCGCGCTCGCGGGCGGCGGCGAGCTCGGGGTTGTCCTCGCGGATGGCGCTGGAGACGACGATGCTGCTCGCACTCTCGGGTACGTTCTCGGCGGCGTGGCCGACGTGCACCTGGGCGCCGAGGGCGCGCAGCGCGAGGACGGTCTCGGACTCCTTGGAGTCACTGCCGGAGACCTGGGCGCCGCGCACCGCGAGGATCTTCGCCAGGCCGGACATCCCGGCGCCGCCGATGCCGATGAAGTGCGGGGCGTGCAGGTCGTGCGCGGCGTCGTTCAAGGCGGGGCTCCGTACAGGCGGGGACGGCGAACAGGGGTCGATCGCGCTGGGCGGGGCCGGATCGGGGGTGATCCGGGCCCGCCGGGGCTCGATCGGTGCTCGACCGGGATCGAGCGGGGTGGTGGAAGGCGAATCGTCCTTGCGGACGGGCCGCAAGGACGATTCTGCACCACCGGCGGAGCGAGTCAGGAGTCGCTGGCGAACAGTCGCAGTACCGGGACGCCGACCTTGTGCCGTGCCTGGGAGGCCCAGTCGCGGTGGAAGAACTCCTCCACGAAGTGCGGGGAGGTCAGCACGACCACCTCGTCGGCGCTGTTCGTCTCGACCACCTCGCGCAGCCGCTCCAGCGGGCGGTCCTCCACCAGTTCGCCGACGGCCTCGGCGCCGGCCTCGCGCAGATGCCGCAGGCTGTGCTCCAGTGACTCGCCGGCCACCGTCGGCGTGCTGGCCGACTCGTCGTGCTCGCGTGCCACCTTGTCCAGATGCCCGAGAGCGACGTCGTCGAGGGCGCGCAGCAGTTCGTCCTGTTTGCCGCGGGGCTGCATCAGGACGATGAAGGAGACCTTCTCCTCGCTGTGGAGTGTGGTGACGAGCTCCACATCGGCGTCGGAGAGTGCCTTCTCAATCATCAATACTGTTCTGAACACGTGAGTCCCTTCCAGTCGCAGGTCCCCGGGTCCGGCGTGGTGCAATCACATAGTGCCCGGAGGAAGCTTTCCTCACGCTGCACAGACGGCACCCGGGCCACGGTGGCAGCCGGATCACAGGGTCTGCGGACGCAGATAACGGGTGAAGAGGAAACCTTTCTGCTCGATCAATGAGACCAGCCTCATTCGCTGCACGTCAGGCATTTGCGCGCCGTGGACGATCCGTGGCGCGCTGCCGCCGGTGATCAGCGGTGCCAGCGACAGGCAGAGCTCGTCCAGCAGGCCGTCCGCCGCCAGCTGCCCTAGCAGCCGCGGCCCGCCCTCGCTCAGCTGCCGGGTCCAGCCCCGGCCGGCCAGCTCGGCCACCGCGGCCCGCAGGTCCACCGAGCCCTCGCCCGCCACCACCAGGTCGGCCACCTCGGCGACCGCCTTCCGGCCCTCGGCGGGGGAGTCCTCGGTGGTCACCACCACCGTCCTGACCAGCGGCTCGGTGAACAGGGGGGCCGTCAGGTCCAGCTCCAGCGAGCGGCTCACCACCGCGATCGCCGGCGCCGGCCGCTGCCCCGCCGCCGCGCGGGCGGCCGCGAACTGCTCCCGCGCCCTGGCCGGCCGGTACCCCTCCGCCCGCACCGTCTCCGCGCCCACCAGCACCACGTCGGACAGAGCTCGCAGCACGCCGAAGATCCGCTTGTCGGCATCCCCCGACAGGCCCTCGGAGAGCCCGTCCAGGCGCGCGCCGCCGTCCAGCCCGGCCACCATGTTGGCCCGCAGCCACGCACGGCCGTGATTCACCTGGTCGGGGTACGCGTAGACGGCCGCCAGCGACTCCAGCGACGTGGGGTCGGGGAACGGCTCGGCCAGAGGGCTGATCAGCTGCTGCATGAAAGCCAGTCTTCCACCAGGCGTACCCTCTACTAACGTGCCCGCAGCCCCAGGCCCCCACGCCGACACCCACGCCATAACCGCGACCGCCCCCATCGCGCTCACGGACCGCCGACCGGTGGTACCCGCCGAGCGCCTGGTCGCCGAGATGGTCCCCCCGCCGAGGTTCTCCGACGTCAGCTTCGGGACGTACCTCCCGGACACCAGCCAGCCCAGCCAGTACGAGGCCGTCCAGGTCCTGGAGCAGTTCGCCGCGACCCTCAACTCCGCCGACGGCGCGCCCAAGCGCAGCTGGTTCCGCCGCTCCGCGCCCGCGCCCACCGGCCCGGCTGGCGTCTACCTGGACGGCGGCTACGGCGTCGGCAAGACCCACCTGCTCGCCTCGCTCTGGCACGCCACCCCGGGCCCCAAGGCCTTCGGTACCTTCGTCGAGCTGACCAACCTGGTCGGCGCGCTCGGCTTCCAGCAGGCCGTCCAGACCCTCTCCGGGCACAAGCTGCTCTGCATCGACGAGTTCGAGCTGGACGACCCGGGCGACACCGTCCTGGTCTCCACCCTGCTCGGCCGGCTCGTCGACAACGGCGTCAAGCTCTGCGCCACCTCCAACACGCTGCCCGAGAAGCTCGGCGAGGGCCGGTTCGCCGCCGCCGACTTCCTGCGCGAGATCCAGGGCCTGTCCGCGCACTTCCGCCCGCTGCGCATCGACGGCCAGGACTACCGCCACCGAGGCCTGCCCGAGGCGCCGCCGCCCTACACGGACGAGGACGTGGAGGCTGCCGCCGCCCGGACCGAGGGCGCCTCGCTGGACGACTTCGCCACCCTGCTCGACCACCTCTCGGCCGTCCACCCGAGCCGGTACGGCGCGATGCTGGACGACGTCCGGGCGGTCTGCCTGCGCGGGGTGCGGCCGGTGGAGGACCAGTCCACCGCGCTGCGGCTGGTCGTCCTCGCCGACCGGATGTACGACCGGGAGCTGCCGATCACCGCCTCGGGGATCCCGTTCGACCAGGTCTTCTCCGAGGAGATGCTGCGCGGCGGGTACCGCAAGAAGTACCTCCGCGCGATCTCCCGCCTGGTCGCCCTCGCCCGGGACAGCAGGACTCTTCTCTGAGGGCTCGGCTCGCCTGCGGGGCGCTCCGGTCCGGTGCCGACGGGCGTCGCTCCCGCGTTCGCTTCGCTCTCTTCCTCGCTCCTTCCTTTCGGCACCGGCGCGCCCCTTCGGCTCGCTCGCCCGATCTCCGCGGCGGCTCGGGGGCTCCCCGGGGCTGGGCCCGGGTCGGGCTCGTGTCCGGCGAAGTCGGCCGGATTGTCGGTGGTGGGTCGTACGGTGGTCTCGTGCGACCCATCACGAGCATTGAGCGGTCAGTGGCGCCCTTCGAGGTCGTCAGTCCCTTCCAACCCAATGGTGACCAGCCTGCGGCCATCGCCGAGCTGGAGCGCCGGATCCGCGCGGGCGAGAAGGACGTCGTGCTGCTCGGCGCCACCGGCACCGGCAAGTCGGCGACCACGGCATGGATGATCGAGAAGCTCCAGCGCCCCACCCTGGTGATGGCGCCGAACAAGACCCTGGCCGCCCAGCTGGCCAACGAGTTCCGCGAGCTGCTGCCCAACAACGCCGTCGAGTACTTCGTCTCGTACTACGACTACTACCAGCCCGAGGCGTACGTCCCGCAGACGGACACCTACATCGAGAAGGACTCCTCGATCAACGAGGAGGTCGAGCGGCTGCGGCACTCCGCGACGAACTCGCTGCTCACCCGGCGGGACGTGATCGTGGTCGCCTCGGTGTCGTGCATCTACGGCCTCGGCACCCCGCAGGAGTACGTCGACCGGATGGTCCCGCTCAAGGTGGGCGAGGAGATCGACCGGGACGTCCTGCTGCGCCGCTTCGTCGACGTCCAGTACACCCGCAACGACATCGCCTTCAGCCGGGGCACCTTCCGGGTCCGCGGCGACACGATCGAGATCTTCCCGGTGTACGAGGAGCTCGCCGTCCGGATCGAGATGTTCGGGGACGAGATCGAGGCGCTCTACACCCTGCACCCGCTCACCGGCGAGATCATCAGCCAGGACGACTCCGTCTACATCTTCCCCGCCTCGCACTACGTGGCCGGCCCGGAGCGGATGGAGCGGGCGGTCAACGACATCGAGAAGGAGCTGGCCGAGACCCTGGCCAGGATGGAGAAGCAGGGCAAGCTGCTGGAGGCCCAGCGGCTGCGGATGCGCACCACGTACGACATCGAGATGCTCCGCCAGATCGGCACCTGCTCGGGCATCGAGAACTACTCGATGCACTTCGACGGCCGCGCGCCCGGCACGGCGCCCAACACGCTGATCGACTACTTCCCGGAGGACTTCCTCCTGGTCATCGACGAGTCGCACGTCACCGTCCCGCAGATCGGCGCGATGTACGAGGGCGACGCGTCCCGTAAGCGGACCTTGGTGGAGCACGGCTTCCGGCTGCCGTCCGCGATGGACAACCGCCCGCTGAAGTGGGAGGAGTTCCTGGAGCGGATCGGGCAGACGGTCTATCTCTCCGCGACGCCCGGCAAGTACGAGCTCTCGCGTGGCAAGGGCCAGGTCGAGCAGATCATCCGTCCGACCGGCCTGATCGACCCCGAGGTGATCGTCAAGCCGACCGAGGGCCAGATCGACGACCTGGTGCACGAGGTCCGCAAGCGGGTCGAGAAGAACGAGCGGGTGCTGGTCACCACCCTCACCAAGAAGATGGCGGAGGACCTCACCGACTACATGCTCGGCCTGGACATCCGGGTCCGCTACCTGCACAGCGACATCGACACCCTGCGCCGGGTCGAGCTGCTGCGCGAGCTGCGGGCGGGCGAGTACGACGTCCTGGTGGGCATCAACCTGCTCCGCGAGGGCCTGGACCTCCCGGAGGTCTCGCTGGTCGCCATCCTGGACGCGGACAAGGAGGGCTTCCTGCGCTCCGGTACCTCGCTGATCCAGACCATCGGCCGCGCCGCCCGAAACGTCTCGGGTCAGGTGCACATGTACGCGGACAAGATCACCGCGGCGATGGAGAAGGCCATCGACGAGACCAACCGCCGCCGGGCCGTCCAGCAGGCGTACAACACCGAGCACGGCATCGACCCGCAGCCACTGCGCAAGAAGATCGGTGACATCGTCGCCACCCTCGCCCGCGAGGACGTGGACACCGACGAGCTGCTCTCCACCGGGTACCGCGGCGGCGGGAAGGGCGGCAAGGCGCCGGTGCCGGCGCTGGGCGCCGACCGCAAGCCGGCCAAGAGCCTGCCGGCGGCCGAGCTCGCCGATCTCATCCAGCAGCTGACCGACCGGATGCACGCGGCGGCGGGGGACCTGCAGTTCGAGGTGGCCGCCCGGATCCGCGACGAGGTCGGGGAGCTGAAGAAGGAGCTCCGGCAGATGCGCGAGGCCGGAATGGCCTGAGTAAACCCCTTTGGTGTCTCAGGACTGCTGCAAAGGGGTACGTGCTGAACGGTGCGAAGGCCCGCAGGCCCTAGGCTGGCCTGCGGGTGCTTTCTCCGTGCGCCGACGGCCCGCCTGCCGGGCCGACGGCGGGCGGAGCGTACCGCGCTACCAAGGGGCCTCAGCCGGGGGACGGCAAGGGGGTGTACCGCCGTGGGAGCCGAAGCGGGAGACCGACCCGCGCGGCTGAGGAGAGAGGACAACACCGTGTCGGTGAACCTGGCCAAGGGGCAGCAGGTCAGCCTGCAGAAGAGCTCGGGCGAGTCGCTGACGGTCGTGCGGATGGGGCTCGGCTGGCGGGCCGCTCCCAAGCGCGGCCTGTTCGGCAGCCGCACCCGGCAGATCGACCTGGACGCCTCCGCGCTGCTCTACGCCGAGAAGACGCCGTCCGACGTGGTCTTCTTCCAGCACCTGGAGAGCAACGACGGCTCGGTCCGGCACACCGGCGACAACCTGGTCGGCGGGGCCGGCTCGGGGGGCGACGACGAGTCGATTCTGGTCGACCTCGCGCATGTTCCGGCGCACATCACCCAGGTGGTCTTCACCGTCAGCTCGTACACCGGGCAGACCTTCGCCGAGGTGCAGAACGCGCACTGCCGGCTGGTCGACGAGAGCACCGGCCAGGAGCTGGCGCGCTACGAGCTGGCCGGCGGCGGGCCGCACACCGGCCAGATCATGGCCAAGGTGTACCGCGAGGATGTCGGCGGCGGCTGGGGCATGCAGGCGATCGGCGCACCGGCCCGGGCCAGGACGTTCCAGGACATGCTCCCGGCGATCGAGCCGTTCCTCTGACGGCTCGCGCCGTCCCGGCCTTCCTCACTGCCCTCACCGCCCTCTCCACCCTCCTCCGGTGGGGCTTCCTCGCGGGGAGAGGTCCGGGGTAGGTCTTTACCTTCTTTACCCTTTCTTGGGAGTTCTGTTAGTGTTGGCCGAAGCGGAGGGGAGTACTCCCTCGTAGCGTTCCCGTCATCACGGACGCCCTTGTACGGGCCTCCCGGGGCGCTGGTCCGGGCGGCGTCGCAGCGGTGAGCCGACGGGCGGAAGAGACCTCCGGCAGTGACGATGTGTTCTCGCCTACCTGCCGGAGGAGCAGCAGTGGACGTTTCCGTAACCATGTGGGTCGGCACGATCGGTGTGCTGATAGCGCTGATCGTGGCCGACTTCTTCATCGGTGGTCGCAAGCCGCACGAGGTCTCGATCAAGGAGGCCGGCATCTGGACGGCCGTCTGGGTCGCCCTCGCGGTGGTCTTCGGCGGCTTCCTGTGGTGGCACTTCGGCTCCCGGCCCGCCGGTGAGTTCTTCGCCGGGTACATCACCGAGAAGTCGCTCAGCGTCGACAACCTCTTCGTCTTCATCCTGATCATGGGCAAGTTCGCCGTGCCCAGGATCTACCAGCAGCGCGTGCTGATGGTCGGCGTGATCATCGCGCTGGTGCTGCGGGCGGTGTTCATCGCGGGCGGCGCGGCGCTGGTGACGACCTTCTCCTGGGTGTTCTACATCTTCGGCGCGTTCCTGGTCTGGACGGCCTGGAAGCTGATCAAGGACGCCCGATCCGAGGAGGAGGACGAGGAGTTCGAGGAGAACCGGCTGCTCAAGTCCATCGAGCGGCGCTTCCCCTCCACCGACAGGTACCACGGCACCAAGCTCTTCATCCGGGAGAACGGCCGTCGTCTGATGACGCCGATGCTGATCGTGATGCTCGCGATCGGCACCACCGACGTGCTGTTCGCGCTGGACTCGATCCCCGCGATCTTCGGCCTCACCCAGGACCCGTTCATCGTGTTCACCGCCAACGCCTTCGCCCTGATGGGGCTGCGACAGCTGTACTTCCTGATCGGCGGGCTGCTGAAGAAGCTGGTCCACCTGTCGTACGGGCTGTCGGTGATCCTCGGCTTCATCGGCGTGAAGCTGGTGCTGCACGCACTGCACGAGAGCGGTGTGCACGTCCCCGAGATCGGCATCCCGTTCTCGCTCGGGTTCATCGTGGTGGTGCTCGCCGTCACCACCGTGACCAGCCTGGTGGCCTCCAAGCGGCAGCAGGAGGCCGAGGAGGAGCAGCGGGAGAAGGTAGAAGCCTAGAAGGCCGGCGGCCCGGAGGTCTGACGGCGCCCTGCCCCCGACTCCCGGGGCAGGGCGCCGGGGGCCGGCAGGTCGAACGCGACGGACCCGCGACCGGATCACCGGTCGCGGGTCCGCGCACGTCCCGGGTCGCTACCAGCCGCGCTCGCGCCAGGTGTCGAGCTGCGGGCGCTCGGCGCCCAGCGTGGTGTCGTTGCCGTGCCCGGGGTAGACCCAGGTCTCGTCCGGGAGGGCGTCGAAGATCTTCTCCTTGACGTCCCGGAACAGGTTCTCGAAGGCGGCCGGGTCGCCCCAGGTGTTGCCCACGCCGCCGGGGAAGAGGCAGTCGCCGGTGAAGACGTGCGGGTGGCCCTGCGGGTCGTCGTAGATCAGCACGATCGCGCCGGGGGTGTGCCCGACCAGATGGCGGGTGGTGAGCTCGACCCGCCCCACCCGCACGGTCTCGCCGTCCTCCAGCAGCAGGTCCGTGGGCACGTCGATGGCCTCGGCGTCGATCCGCCCGGCCGCCGTGCGGGCGCCGGTGGCGGCCACCACCTCGGGCAGCGCGCCCCAGTGGTCGTGGTGGCGGTGGGTGGTGACCACGGTGGCCAGCCGCTCGCCCACCGTCTCCAGCAGGGCCGGCGCGTCGGCCGCCGCGTCGATCAGCAACTGCTCGTCGGTGGCCCGGCAGCGCAGCAGGTACGCGTTGTTGTCGTACGGGCCGACGGCCACCTTGGTGATGATCAGGTGGGCCAGCTCCCGCACGTCCGGCGGGCCGCCGACCTTCACCGCTCCGTGGTACGCCATCGGTCCGCTCCTCGTGGGTCTCGGGTCTCGTCTGCCGGCATCATCGCCTCAGAGATCATCGTCGCGCGGTCAGGCCAGCGGGGGAAGCCGGGGCAGCGCGGCGCGGGCGTCGGAGAGCAGGACGCCACCGCGGTGGACCTGGAGTCCGTCGCCGTCGGAGCGCCCGGAGAGCCAGGCGGTGAGCGCCCGCACCGGGCCCTCCACCGTCAGCCCGGGCTCGCCGCTACCGTCGCCGTCGCCGTCGCTGCCGGCGCCGATCCGGAGCCGGTCGGTGATGTCGTCGGCGATCAGCCGCACCCCGGGCAGGCCCTCGGCGCCGTCCAGGTTCGCCGCGATCCGCCGCAGCTCGCGCACGGCGAACACCTCCGGCCAGTGCGCGGGGGTGTGGCCGGTGTCCAGGTCGACGTGGTGGTACTCGACCTCCATCAGCCGCTTCCACGGGATGTCGGACGCGCTGAACAGGTATCCGGCCCGGTGGCGGACCTGGACGCTCCAGGCCTCCTCGGGCAGCGCGGCGGCGGCCTGCACGAAGCGCTCGGCGGCGGCCCGGACGTCGGTGAGCTGGACGTCCAGTGGGCGGGCCGCGCCGGCCTCGATGTCCCGGTCGCGGGTCTCGGGGGTGGCGTACTGCGGGATGTCCCGGCCGGTGCGGGCCCCGTCCAGCAGGTTGACCAGCGAGTCCGCGTTGCGGGCGATGTGCGCCAGGAGGTGGCCGCGGGTCCAGCCGGGCAGGGCGCAGGGCTCGGCCACGGCCTCGGGCTTGAGCCCGTCGAGGGTGTGCAGTAGCAGCTCGGTGCTCCCGGCGACGAGGCGCAGGCTCGTCGCCGCGCTCTCGGCCGCGCTCGTCGCCGGGCTCTCGGCCGCGGTCCGGTCGTCCGTCATCGGGGTGCCCTCCGGTCGGCCCGCGACCGGTGTGCGATCGGCGGGCGATTGGCCTGGATGCGGCGTTGCCGGGACGGCCGCCGCTCGTTGACGTGAGTGACGCTATCGCTGATCCGCTTGGTGAGCAGGGGATTTGCCGGATCGGCGGGTGGCCGCCCGCCGCCCTTGCCACTCGTTCGGGTGAACCCGACTGGACAGAGTCGATAATCGAACGTCTGCGCTATAGGCTGGCTGTCCCACACTGGAAGTCCGGGACTCCGGGCGGGGGCGCCGGGCTGCGACACTGGGTGGCACGGGCTGTGACACTGGAATGCCCCCGCCCCGGCCCCGTCCCTTCCACACCGGAGAAAGGCGCCAGAAGCAGTGGCCGACCGCCTCATCGTCCGCGGTGCTCGCGAGCACAATCTCAAGAACGTCTCCCTCGACCTCCCGCGCGACTCGCTGATCGTCTTCACCGGTCTGTCCGGCTCCGGCAAGTCCTCGCTCGCGTTCGACACGATCTTCGCGGAGGGCCAGCGCCGCTACGTCGAGTCGCTGTCCTCGTACGCCCGGCAGTTCCTGGGGCAGATGGACAAGCCCGACGTCGACTTCATCGAGGGCCTCTCGCCGGCCGTCTCGATCGACCAGAAGTCCACCAACCGCAACCCCCGCTCGACGGTCGGCACCATCACCGAGGTCTACGACTACCTCCGGCTGCTGTTCGCCCGGATCGGCAAGCCGCACTGTCCGCACTGCGCCCGCCCGATCGCCAAGCAGTCCCCACAGGCCATCGTCGACCGGGTGCTGGAACTCACGGAGGGCACCCGCTTCCAGGTACTCAGCCCGGTGGTGCGCGAGCGCAAGGGCGAGTTCGTCGACCTCTTCGCGGACCTCCAGTCCAAGGGGTACGCCCGCGCCCGGGTCGACGGCGAGACCGTCCAGCTGGCGGAGCCGCCCAAGCTCAAGAAGCAGGAGAAGCACACCATCGAGGTGGTCATCGATCGCCTCACCGTCAAGGAGAGCGCCAAGCGCCGCCTGACGGACTCGGTGGAGACGGCACTCAAGCTGGCCGGCGGCATGGTCGTGCTGGACTTCGTCGACCTCCCGGAGGACGACCCCGAGCGTGAGCGGATGTTCTCCGAGCACCTCTACTGCCCGTACGACGACGTCTCCTTCGAGGAGCTCGAACCGCGCTCGTTCTCCTTCAACTCGCCGTTCGGCGCCTGCCCCGACTGCTCGGGCCTGGGCAACCGGATGGAGGTGGACCCGGAGCTCGTCATCCCCGACGAGGAGAAGTCGCTGGACGAGGGCGCCATCCACCCGTGGTCCGGCGGCCACACCAAGGAGTACTTCCAGCGGCTGATCGACGCGCTGGCCGGCGAGCTGGGCTTCCGTACCGACCTGCCCTGGGCCGGGCTGCCCGCCCGGGCCAAGAAGGCGCTGCTGTACGGCCACAAGCACCAGGTCGAGGTCCGCTACCGCAACCGCTACGGGCGCGACCGCTCGTACACCACGGGCTTCGAGGGCGCGGTGCCGTTCATCCAGCGCCGGCACACCGAGGCGGAGAGCGACAGCAGCCGCGAGCGCTTCGAGGGCTACATGCGCGAGGTGCCCTGCCCGACCTGCCAGGGCACCAGGCTCAAGCCCGTCGTGCTCGCCGTCACCGTCCAGGGCAAGTCCATCGCGGACGTCTCGGCGATGTCGATCAGCGACTGCTCCGACTTCCTCGGCGCGATGAAGCTCACCGCCCGGGACAAGAAGATCGCCGAGCGGGTGCTCAAGGAGGTCAACGAGCGGCTGCGGTTCCTGGTCGACGTCGGCCTGGACTACCTCTCGCTCAACCGCGCGGCCGGTACCCTCTCCGGCGGCGAGGCCCAGCGCATCCGGCTCGCCACCCAGATCGGTTCGGGCCTGGTCGGCGTGCTCTATGTGCTGGACGAGCCGTCCATCGGCCTGCACCAGCGTGACAATCACCGGCTGATCGAGACCCTGGTCCGGCTGCGGGACATCGGCAACACCCTGATCGTCGTCGAACACGACGAGGACACCATCAAGATGGCGGACTGGGTGGTCGACATCGGCCCGGGCGCCGGTGAGCACGGCGGCAAGGTGGTGCACTCGGGCTCGCTGGAGGAGCTCCTCGGCAACAAGGAGTCGCTGACCGGCCAGTACCTCTCCGGCAAGCGCTCCATCCCGATCCCCGCCGCCCGCCGCCCGCGCGACAAGCAGCGCCAGCTGACGGTGCACGGCGCCCGCGAGCACAACCTGAAGGACGTCACGGTCGGCTTCCCGCTCGGGACGTTCACCGCGATCACGGGTGTCTCCGGCTCGGGCAAGTCCACCCTGGTCAACGACATCCTCTACACCCACCTGGCCCGGGAGCTGAACGGCGCCCGCAGCGTGCCCGGACGCCACACCCGGATCACCGGCACCGACCAGGTCGACAAGGTGGTGCACGTCGACCAGTCGCCGATCGGCCGTACCCCCCGCTCCAACCCGGCCACCTACACCGGTGTGTTCGACCACGTCCGCCGGCTCTTCGCGGAGACCCAGGAGGCGAAGGTCCGCGGCTACCTGCCCGGCCGGTTCTCCTTCAACGTCAAGGGCGGCCGCTGCGAGAACTGTTCCGGTGACGGCACCATCAAGATCGAGATGAACTTCCTGCCGGACGTCTACGTCCCGTGCGAGGTGTGCCACGGCGCCCGGTACAACCGGGAGACGCTGGAGGTGCACTTCAAGGGCAAGTCCATCGCCGAGGTGCTGGACATGCCGATCGAGGAGGCGATGGACTTCTTCGACGCGGTCCCGGCCATCTCCCGGCACCTGCGCACCCTCAACGACGTCGGCCTCGGCTACGTCCGGCTCGGCCAGCCCGCGCCGACGCTCTCCGGCGGTGAGGCGCAGCGCGTCAAGCTCGCCTCCGAGCTGCAGAAGCGCTCGACCGGCCGGACGGTCTACGTGCTGGACGAGCCCACCACCGGCCTGCACTTCGAGGACATCAGCAAGCTGATCAGGGTGCTCGCGGGGCTGGTGGAGAAGGGCAACACGGTCATCGTCATCGAGCACAACCTCGATGTGATCAAGACCGCGGACTGGATCGTCGACATGGGCCCGGAGGGCGGCTCCGGCGGTGGAATGGTCGTGGCCGAGGGCACCCCCGAGGAGATCGCGGCCGTCACCGACAGCCACACCGGCAAGTTCCTGCGCGACATCCTCGGTGACGCCATGGCCGACGAGGCCGCACCGGCCAAGGCCCCGCGCAAGCGGGCCGTGGCCAAGAAGAAGTAGCGGCCGCCGGACGCAGCGGCGGCCGAAGTAGCGGCCGTCGCAGCGGCGGAGCAGCCGGAGTGCGCCTGCCGGGCCACCCCGCCCCCGTCTTGCCCGGGGGTGGGGCGGCCCGGCGGCGGCGCATAGACTGCCGCGGACGCGCATGCCGGCCCGGCGCCGCGTACCGCAGTGCCGCGTGCCGCCGTGCCGTGTGCCGCACGGTCACGTCGGGCCGTGCCACGCACTGCCTTGCCGTCCACCGCCGGCGCCGTTCACCGCGGTGCCCACCCCCAACACCAGGAGCAGCCACCGATGTCAGAGGCCGCCGAAAGCCCCGCCACCTCCCGCCGCACCCTGCTCTGCGGAGCAGCAGCCGTCCTCGCCGTCGGCGGTGGCACGCTCGCCGTGGCGGGCTGCTCCTCCTCGTCCTCCTCGTCCTCCTCGTCCTCCGGCGGGAGTTCGGCCGGCCCGGTCGAGGTGGGCCCGGCGGCCGATGTGCCGGTCGGCGGCGGCAAGGTCTACCGCGAGCAGAAGATCGTCGTCACCCAGCCGACGGAGGGTCAGTACAAGGCCTTCAGCGCCAAGTGCACCCACGCGGGCTGCATCGTCGACCAGGTCAAGGCGAGTCAGATCCAGTGCCCGTGCCACGGCAGCCGGTTCAGCATCACCGACGGAGCGGTCCAGGAGGGCCCGGCGCCCACCCCGCTGCCCTCGTACCAGGTGGCGGTCGAGGGCGGGAACCTCAAGGTGACCAAGAGCTGAGCGCCGGCGGGCCGTCGTACGCCCTTCGGGCCCGCCGGCGGCCCGGCCGCGGGCTCCCGCCGGCGATCCCCGGCGCTCCCGGCGGGACCTGCAGCGGGATCACCGGCAAGATCGGCCACCAGATCAACGGTGAGATCGACAACGGGTCCGGCCACCATGCGAACCGGCCCGCGGGCTGTCCGCGCGACTCGGTACGGTAGATCCATGGCTGACCCGTCCACCTACCGTCCGGCTCCGGGTGCGATTCCGACCTCACCGGGCGTCTACAAGTTCCGTGACGCCCACCGGCGGGTCATCTACGTCGGCAAGGCCAAGAGCCTGCGCCCCCGGCTCTCCTCCTACTTCCAGGACATCGCGGGCCTGCACCCGCGCACCGCGACCATGGTCACCACCGCCGCCTCGGTGGAGTGGACGGTGGTCGGCACCGAGGTCGAGGCGCTCCAGCTGGAGTATTCCTGGATCAAGGAGTTCGACCCCCGTTTCAACGTCAAGTACCGCGACGACAAGAGCTACCCCGAGCTGGCCGTCACGCTGAACGAGGAGTTCCCCCGGGTCCAGGTGATGCGCGGGGCGCACAAGAAGGGCGTGCGCTACTTCGGCCCGTACGGCCACGCCTGGGCGATCCGCGAGACGGTCGACCTGCTGCTGCGGGTCTTCCCGGTCCGCACCTGCTCCAACGGCGTCTTCAAGCGCGCCCAGCAGGTCGGCCGCCCGTGCCTGCTCGGGTACATCGGCAAGTGCGCGGCGCCCTGCGTCGGCAAGATCTCGCAGCCCGAACACGTCGCGCTGGCCGAGGAGTTCTGCGACTTCATGGCCGGCCGCACCGGCAACTACCTGCGCCGCCTGGAGGAGCAGATGCGCGAGGCGGCCGCCGCGATGGAGTACGAGCGGGCGGGCCGGCTGCGCGACGACATCGTGGCGCTCAAGCGCGCGATGGAGAAGAACGCCGTCGTGCTCGCCGACGGCACCGACGCCGACCTGCTGGCCCTGGCGGAGGACGAACTGGAGGCGGCCGTCCAGATCTTCCACGTCCGCGGCGGGCGGGTGCGCGGCCAGCGCGGCTGGGTCACCGACAAGGTCGAGGACGTGGACACCGCCGCCCTGGTGGAGCACGCCCTCCAGCAGCTGTACGGCGGCGGCACCGAGAGCGTGCCGCGCGAGGTGCTGGTGCCCGCGCTGCCGGAGCCCGCGGCGCCCGTCCGGGAGTGGCTGACCAGCCTGCGCGGCGCCCAGGTGGACCTGCGGGTGCCCCAACGCGGTGACAAGAAGGACCTGATGACGACGGTCCAGCGCAACGCCCAGCAGGCGCTGGCGCTGCACAAGACCAAGCGCGCCTCGGACCTCACCATCCGCAGTCGCGCCCTGCAGGAGATCGCGGACGCGCTGGAGCTGGACTCCGTGCCGCTGCGCATCGAGTGCTTCGACATCTCCCATCTCCAGGGCGAGGACGTGGTCGCCTCGATGGTCGTCTTCGAGGACGGCCTGGCGCGCAAGAGCGAGTACCGCCGCTTCCAGATCAAGGGCTTCGAGGGCCAGGACGACGTCCGCTCGATGCACGAGGTGATCACCCGGCGGTTCCGCCGCTACCTCCAGGAGCGCGAGCAGACCGGCGAGTGGGCCGTCCCCGAGGCCGACGACCCGGGGCAGGAGGACCAGCCGCTCGCGGGCCGGGCCTCGGTCGAGCCGGCCACCGGCGACGGGGCCACCGCAGAGGTGGCCGTCGGCGAGGGCGTCGCCGGCCCGATCGACCCGGACACCGGCCGGCCGCGCCGCTTCGCCTACCCGCCGCAGCTGCTGGTGGTGGACGGCGGCCAGCCGCAGGTGGCCGCGGCCCGCCGGGCGCTGGACGAGCTGGGCATCGACGACGTGGCGCTCTGCGGGCTGGCCAAGCGGCTGGAGGAGGTCTGGCTGCCGGGCGAGGAGGACCCGGTCGTCCTGCCGCGCAGCAGCGAGGGCCTGTACCTGCTCCAGCGGGTCCGCGACGAGGCGCACCGCTTCGCCATCTCCTACCAGCGCAGCAAGCGCTCCAAGCGGTTCACCGCCGGGGAGCTGGACTCCGTGCCCGGCCTGGGCGAGACCCGGCGCCAGGCGCTGCTCAAGCACTTCGGCTCGCTGAAGCGGCTCCGGGCGGCCACGGTGGACGAGCTGTGCGCCGTTCCCGGCATCGGCCGCCGCACCGCGGAGACTGTTGCGGCAGCGTTGGCCTCCCGTACACCCGCGGCTTTCGCGGTGAACACCGCCACCGGCGAGATCATCGAGGACAGCACAGCCGACCGGAGTCCGACCACCGTGAACGCAGCCGACGAGAGCGCTGCCGACGCGACCGAAACCGACGCGACCGAAACCGACGCCGGCGCCACCACCACCGCCGACGACGCGCCGCCGGCGCCGGCGCCGACCGCAACGCCCCAGGAGACGCCATGACGGCCGACGCCGCCCGTCAACCGATGATCCACGCCTTCACTCGTCCGGGTGGGGCGGGGAAGCGTGGCGCCTTCACGGGCGTTCTCCTCAGCAGAACCACCGAGATCGGGGAACCGAAGTGACCGTGTCCGACGTGGGCGAGAACGCCCCGGAGCTGGTGATCATCTCAGGCATGTCAGGCGCGGGCCGCTCCACCGCGGCCAAGTGCCTGGAGGACCTTGGCTGGTTCGTCGTCGACAACCTGCCGCCGGCCCTCATTCCGACCATGGTCGACCTCGGGGCCCGCTCCCAGGGGAACGTCGCCAGGATCGGCGCGGTGGTCGACGTCCGCGGCCGCCAGTTCTTCGACGACCTGCTGACCTCGCTGGACGAGCTGGAGAAGCGCGGCGTCCAGCTGCGCGTCGTCTTCCTCGACTCCTCGGACGACGCCCTGGTACGTCGCTTCGAGAGCGTCCGCCGCCCGCACCCGTTGCAGGCCGAGGGCCGGATCGTCGACGGCATCGCCCAGGAGCGGGACTTGCTGCGCGAGCTGCGCGGCGAGGCCGACCTGGTGATCGACACCTCCAACCTCAACGTCCACCAGCTGCGCGCCAAGCTGGACGCCCAGTTCGCCGACCACGACGAGCCCGAGCTGCGCGCGACGGTGATGTCCTTCGGCTTCAAGTACGGTCTTCCGGTCGACGCGGACCTTGTGGTGGACTGTCGCTTCCTGCCGAACCCCCACTGGGTGCCGGAGCTGCGTGCCCGTACCGGCACGGACAGTGACGTCGCGGACTACGTGTTCCAGCAGCCCGGTGCCAACGAGTTCCTGGACGGCTACACGGAGCTGCTGCGGATCGTCACCGAGGGCTACCGGCGGGAGGGGAAGCGTTACATGACGCTTGCCGTAGGCTGCACCGGTGGCAAGCACCGCAGCGTGGCCATGTCGGAGCGGTTGACGAAGCGTCTGATCGCGGACGGCGTCGAGACGGTGCTCGTCCATCGGGACATGGGACGGGAGTAGCCGCCCACCTGCCGGTCGGCAGGAGGCGGCAGGCAGAGGAACGCGAGGTAGGTGTGACGGGATACTTGCCCGGGCGGCAGCTTCAGAACAAGGCCGCTGACCGGTCGGTGGTCCCGTCACGCGTCTCGGCCGCCGGCAAACCGCGGGCTAACGCGCCCAGGATCGCCGCGCTCGGCGGCGGGCAGGGCCTGTCCGCCTCGCTCTCGGCGCTGCGCCGGCTCACCACCCACCTCACCGCGGTGGTCACCGTCGCCGACGACGGCGGCTCCAGCGGCCGGCTGCGCAGCGAGCTCGGCGTCCTGCCGCCCGGTGACCTGCGCAAGGCGCTGGCCGCGCTGTGCGGGGACGACGACTGGGGCCGTACCTGGTCCGAGGTGATCCAGCAGCGCTTCAGCGGCTCCGGTGAGCTCGGCGGCCACGCCGTGGGCAACCTGCTGATCGTCGCCCTGTGGGAGAAGCTCGGGGATCCGGTCGCGGCGCTGGACTGGGTGGGGCGGCTGCTGAACGTCCAGGGCCGGGTGCTGCCGATGTCGGCCGTGCCGCTGGACATCGAGGCGGACGTCCGGGGCCACGACCCGGCCAGGCCGGCCGAGCTGAGCGCCGTCCGCGGCCAGGCGAACGTCGCCGTCACCCCCGGCACCGTGCAGTCGATCCGGCTGCTGCCCGAGGAGCCGCCGGCCGTGCCCGAGGCCGTGGCGGCCGTCCTGGAGGCGGACTGGGTGGTGCTCGGGCCCGGCTCCTGGTTCACCAGCGTGGTGCCGCACCTGCTCGTCCCCGAGCTGTCCAAGGCCCTCACCGAGACCCGTGCGCGCCGACTGCTCACCCTGAACCTCGCCCCGCAGCCCGGGGAGACCGAGGGCTTCACCCCCCAGCGCCACCTGGAGGTGATCGCCGACCACGCCCCGGAGCTCGCGGTGGATGCGATCCTGGTGGACGAGCGGGCGGTCACCGGCGGCGCCTTCGGCGTGGCCGACCTGGCCGGCCTGGAGAAGGCGGCCGAGCGGATGGGCGCCGCCCTGGTGCTCGGCCGGGTGGCGGCGGCCGACGGCACTCCGCGACACGACCCGGAGCTTCTGGCCGCCGCGTACGACCGGATCTTCCGGACACATGGAAGGATCGGCCCATGGCGATGACTCCAGCGGTCAAGGACGAAATCAGCCGGCTCCCCGTCACCCGGGCCTGCTGCCGCAAGGCGGAGGTGTCGGCGATCCTCAGGTTCGCGGGCGGTCTGCACATCGTGAGCGGCCGGATCGTGATCGAGGCCGAGCTGGACACCGGCGTGGCCGCGCGGCGGCTGCGCAAGGACCTGCTGGAGATCTTCGGACACTCCTCGGACCTGGTGGTGATGGCTCCCGGCGGCCTGCGGCGCGGCAGCCGGTACGTGGTGCGGGTGGTCAAGGACGGCGAGCTGCTCGCCCGGCAGACCGGGCTGGTGGACGGCCGGGGCCGGCCGATCCGGGGGCTTCCCCCGGCCGTGGTCTCCGGCGCGACCTGCGACGCCGAGGCGGCCTGGCGCGGCGCGTTCCTGGCGCACGGCTCGCTGACCGAGCCCGGCAGGTCCTCCTCGTTGGAGATCACCTGCCCCGGCTCCGAGGCGGCGCTGGCGCTGGTCGGCGCGGCCCGGCGGCTGGGCATCCCGGCCAAGGCGCGCGAGGTGCGCGGGGTGGACCGGGTGGTGATCCGCGACGGCGACGCGATCGGCGCGCTGCTGACCCGGCTGGGCGCCCACGAGTCGGTGCTGGCCTGGGAGGAGCGCCGGATGCGCCGCGAGGTGCGGGCCACCGCGAACCGGCTGGCCAACTTCGACGACGCCAACCTGCGCCGCTCGGCCCGTGCGGCGGTCGCTGCCGGTGCCCGGGTGCAGCGCGCGCTGGAGATCCTCGGCGACGAGGTGCCCGAGCACCTGGCGGCCGCGGGCCAGCTGCGGATGCAGCACAAGCAGGCCTCGCTGGAGGAACTGGGCGCCCTGGCCGATCCGCCGCTCACCAAGGACGCGGTGGCCGGCCGGATCCGCCGGCTGCTGGCGATGGCCGACAAGCGCGCATCCGAGCTCGGTCTGCCCAGCACCGAGGCCAACCTGACCGACGAGATGGCGCTCAACTGAGCTCATCCGTCCCACCTGTCGAAACAGCCGATGTCCGGATTCCGGACATCGGCTGCTTCGTGCCCGAACCTGCGCTGCGCCGGAGTCGGCGCCGAATTCCGGGATGTTCCACCAACTGCCGCGGGCCCGAGGAGAGAAGCCCTGATTATGCGGTCTTGACGCGCCACGCCAAGGCCTTGACCAAGGGGGGATGTGCCCCTCCCCGCTTCGGAGGGGTAGGGTCATGGGTGGTCGGGGACATCCCATTTCCACCCCCGTCGGCATAGTTCCGGCGTACCTAACAAGGAGATCGGTTTCGTGACGATCCGGGTAGGCATCAACGGATTCGGCCGCATTGGCCGCAACTTCTTCCGTGCGGTTCGAGCCCAGGGCGCGGACATCGAGATCGTCGGTGTCAACGACCTGACCGACACCAAGACGCTGGCGCACCTGCTCAAGTACGACTCGATCCTGGGTACCCTCCAGGCCGAGGTGAGCCACACCGCCGACAGCATCACCGTCGACGGCAAGACCTTCAAGGTCATCGCCGAGCGTGACCCGGCCAACCTCCCCTGGGGCGAGCTGGGCGTGGACATCGTCATCGAGTCCACCGGTATCTTCACCAAGGCCGACCAGGCCAAGAAGCACGTCTCGGCCGGCGCCAAGAAGGTCATCATCTCGGCGCCCGCCACCGACGAGGACGTCACCATCGTCATGGGTGTCAACGACGACAAGTATGACGCGGCGAACCACACCGTGATCTCCAACGCCTCCTGCACCACCAACTGCGTGGCGCCGCTGGCGAAGGTCCTCAACGAGAGCTTCGGCATCGTCAAGGGTCTGATGACCACGGTGCACGCGTTCACCAACGACCAGGTCACGCTGGACTTCCCGCACAAGGACCTGCGTCGCGCCCGTGCCGCCTCGCTGAACATCATCCCGACCTCGACCGGTGCCGCCAAGGCCACCGCGCTCGTCCTGCCGGAGCTCAAGGGCAAGCTGGACGGCACCTCGCTGCGCGTCCCCGTCCCGACCGGCTCGATCACCGACCTGGTCGTGACCCTCGAGCGTGAGGTCACCGTCGAGGAGGTCAACGCGGCCTTCCAGAAGGCGTCCGAGGGCTCCCTCAAGGGCATCCTGGAGTACACCGAGGACCCGATCGTCTCCTCCGACATCGTGAACTCGCCGTACTCCACGATCTTCGACTCCCTGATGACCATGGCCCAGGGCAACCAGGTCAAGGTCTTCGGCTGGTACGACAACGAGTGGGGCTACTCCAACCGCCTCGTCAACCTGACCTCCCTCGTCGGCGGCCAGCTCTGACGCAGCGGGAGCTGACGTGACATAGGGGAAGGGCCCGGACACCCAGTACGACCGTCCGGGCCCTTCCCCTGCGCACCCTCGAACCCCCCAGGCGGCCCGTCGCCGCTGCCCCCTCCCCCGGGGGGCGCGTGCCGCGTGCGATCCCTCGTGTGGCAGCCTTCCTCGCGCACCTTCTCCCCAGGAGACTCGAAGACCGTGAAGACCATCGAAGACCTCGACGTCGCCGGCAGCCGGGTATTCGTCCGCGCCGACCTCAACGTGCCGCTCTCGGGCGGCAAGATCACCGACGACGGCCGGATCCGCGCCGTCGCACCGACCATCGCCAAGCTGGTTCAGGCCGGCGCCAAGGTGATCGTCGCCTCGCACCTCGGCCGCCCCAAGGGCGAGCCCGAGGCCCAGTTCTCCCTCGCCCCCGTCGCCGCTCGCCTCGGCGAGATCCTCGGCCGTCCGGTCGCCTTCGCGACCGACACCGTGGGCGAGAGCGCGAAGGCCACCGTCGCCGCCCTGGCCGACGGCGAGGTCACGCTGCTGGAGAACCTGCGCTTCAACCCGGGCGAGACCAGCAAGGACGACGCCGAGCGCGGCGCGTTCGCCGACCAGCTGGCCGTCCTCGCCGACCTCTACGTCGGCGACGGCTTCGGTGCGGTGCACCGCAAGCACGCCTCGGTGTACGACCTGCCGGCCCGCCTGCCGCACGCGGTCGGCGACCTGATCGCCACCGAGGTGGCGGTGCTCAAGCGCCTCACCGAGGAGGTCGAGCGCCCGTACGTCGTCGTCCTCGGCGGTTCGAAGGTCTCCGACAAGGTCGGCGTGATCGACAACCTGCTGGGCAAGGCCGACCGCATCCTGATCGGCGGCGGCATGGCGTACACCTTCCTCGCGGCCCTGGGCCACGAGGTCGGCATCTCGCTGCTGCAGAAGGACCAGATCCCGGTCGTCCTGGAGTACCTGGAGCGGGCCAAGCAGAACAACGTCGAGTTCGTGCTGCCGGTGGACATCTGCCTCTCCGCGCACTTCCCCGACACCAAGACGCACGCCCCGGTCGAGGACTTCGAGGTCGTCGACGCGGACAAGATCCCCGCGGACAAGGAGGGCCTGGACATCGGCCCCAGGACGCGCGAGCTGTTCGCGGCCAAGCTGTCCGACGCCCGGACGGTGTTCTGGAACGGCCCGGTCGGCGTCTTCGAGCACCCGACCTTCGCCGAGGGCACCAAGGCCGTCGCGCAGGCGCTGCTGGAGAGCGACGCGTTCACCGTGGTCGGCGGCGGCGACTCCGCCGCGGCCGTCCGCATCCTGGGCTTCGACGAGACGAAGTTCGGGCACATCTCGACCGGCGGTGGCGCAAGCCTGGAGTACCTGGAGGGCAAGACCCTTCCCGGTCTCGCCGCACTGGAAGGCTGATCATCATGACTGAGCGTCTCCCGCTGATGGCGGGCAACTGGAAGATGAACCTCAACCACCTCGAGGCCATCGCCCACACCCAGAAGCTGGCCTTCTCGCTGACCGACAAGGACTACGCCGCGGTCGAGGTGGCGGTCCTGGTGCCGTTCACCGACCTGCGCTCGGTGCAGACCCTGGTCGACGGCGACAAGCTGAAGATCAAGTACGGTGCCCAGGACATCTCGCAGCACGACGGCGGCGCCTACACCGGGGAGATCTCCGGCCCGATGCTCGCCAAGCTGAAGTGCACCTACGTGGCCATCGGCCACTCGGAGCGCCGCCAGTACCACGGCGAGAACGAGGAGATCGTCAACGGCAAGGTCAAGGCGGCCTTCCGCAACGACCTGCTGCCGATCCTGTGCATCGGCGAGCCGCTGGAGGTCCGCAAGGCGGGCACCCACGTCGCGCACACCCTGGCCCAGCTGGACGGCGCCCTGGAGGGCGTCCCGGCGGAGCAGGCCGAGCAGATCGTCGTCGCGTACGAGCCGGTCTGGGCGATCGGCACCGGCGAGGTGGCGACCCCGGAGGACGCGCAGGAGGTCTGCGCGGCGGTCCGTGCCCGCCTCGCCGAGCTGTACGGCGCCGAGCTGGCCCAGAAGGTCCGCATCCTGTACGGCGGTTCGGTGAAGTCCTCCAGTGCGGCCGGCCTGATGGCCAAGCCGGACGTGGACGGTGCGCTGATCGGCGGTGCCTCGCTGGACGCCGACGAGTTCGTCAAGATCGTGCGCTACCGTGAGCAGGCAGTAGGCTAACGCCGCCGCAGCAACGTAGGCTTTGGGGCCGGACCGTCTTCACACGGCCCGGCCCCTTCGCCGAAGATACGAGAGAGTTGGTCCCGTCGTGGTTCTCGGGTTCTCGATTGCCCTGATCATCTTCAGCCTGCTGATGATCCTCCTGGTGCTGCTGCACAAGGGGAAGGGCGGCGGCCTGTCCGACATGTTCGGCGGTGGCGCGATGTCCACCGGCGGTGGCTCCGCCGTGGCCGAGCGTAACCTCGACCGCATCACCGTGATCGTCGGCCTCGGCTGGTTCGCCTGCATCGTTGTGCTCGGCCTGCTGCTCAAGTACCAGACCTGAGCGCGCCCGGGCGGCAGTGCCCTCGCGTGGCGGCCGATTTGCCGCAGATCTGACGGAGCGTCGTCCGCCCGCCTATCCTGGAGCGGTGCCCCCGGGCACAGTCCCGGAGGCGGTGCGACAGATCCTTATCGGCTGCTTACACTGGGACAACTTCGCCACCGTCCGCAGGCCGCGGCCGGCCGGCAGTGGATACTGGCCGCGACCTTGGCCCGTCACGGGGCCTCGGTCTCCCTGTCCCAGGGTGTCGGCTGAGATCGCATCGCACCAGCACGCAGGGAGTCAGACCGTGGCAAGTGGCAACGCCATCCGTGGCAGCAGAGTCGGCGCCGGCCCGATGGGCGAGGCGGAGCGCGGCGAGTCCGCCCCCCGCAACCGGATCTCCTTCTGGTGCGCCAACAAGCACGAGACGCGCCCGAGCTTCGCCGCCGAGGCCGTCATCCCGGAGACCTGGGACTGCCCGCGCTGCGGCTTCCCGGCCGGCCAGGACGAGCACAACCCGCCGGCCCCCTCGCGCAACGAGCCGTACAAGACCCACCTCGCGTACGTCCGCGAGCGGCGCACCGACGCCGACGGCGAGGCGATCCTCGCGGAGGCGCTCGCCAAGCTGCGTGGCGAGATCTGAACCCATGTCACCTCGGTAGCGGGGGTCGGGCCGTCGGCCCGGCCCCCGTTGGCGTTCGCGGGCGGCGCTGCCCCGCCACCGCCCCGGCCCTCGCCCTGCCGTTGTCCCGCCGGCCCCTGGCGGGCCGCACCCGACCGCCCTTCGGCCATGCTCGGACCGGCTCTGCCCCACTCGCCCCGCCGTCCAGGTTGACGGCGGGGCTTCTTTGCATCACCATTCCACTAACTACTTAGTGGAATGGTGATGCAGATGGTCGACTTCCGCATCGACCGCCGCAGTGGTGTCGCCACGTACCTCCAGATCGTCCAGCAGACCAGGAACGCCCTACGCCTGGGGCTGCTGTTGCCGGGGGACCGCCTGCCGACGGCCAGGGAGGTGGTGGCCGCCACGGCGGTCAACCCGAACACCGTGCTCAAGGCCTACCGGGAGCTCGAACGGGAGGGGCTGGTCGCGCCCCGGCCGGGCAAGGGCACCTTCGTGCTCCGCTCACTCGCCCGGGAGGAGGCGGCGACGGACTCCCCGTTGCGTGCGGAACTGTCGTCCTGGGCCCGAAGAGCCCGCACGGCGGGCCTGGAACGCGACGACGTCGCCGCCCTGGTCACCGCCGTGCTCGACGAGGAGTACACGGTAGGTCCGGGGAGCCGGACCGAAGCAATCGAGGGGATCGAATGACCGAGCAGCACGTCGGCGCCGAGCCGCCGGCCCTGGAGGCCGTGGGCCTCGGCAAGCGTTACCGGGACGGCTGGGCGCTGCGCGATTGCTCGTTCCGGGTGCCGGTCGGGCGGATCTGTGCCGTGGTCGGCCCGAACGGCGCCGGCAAGAGCACGCTGATGTCCATCGCCTCGCATCTGCTGGTGCCCACCGAGGGCTCGGTACGGGTGCTGGGCCTGCCCCTGGACGATCCGCAGCTGCAGAGCCGGGTCTCCTTCGTGGCCCAGGACAAGCCGCTCTACACCGGCTTCACGGTCGGCGAACTGCTGCGGCTGGGCCGCGACCTCAACCCGTTCTGGGACCAGGGCAGGGCGGAGGAGATCATCGCCGAGGGGCGCCTGCCGCTCTCCGCCCGGATCGGGTCGCTCTCCGGCGGCCAGCGCACCCGGGTCTCGCTGGCGCTCGCCATCGGCAAGCGCCCCGAGCTGCTGATCCTCGACGAGCCGATGTCCGACCTCGATCCGCTCGCCCGCCACCAGATGATGGGCGTGCTGATGGCCGAGGCCGCCGAGCGCGGCACCACGGTGCTGATGTCCTCGCACGTGATCGCCGAGCTCGCCGACGCCTGCGACTACCTGCTCCTGCTCTCCGAGGGCCGGGCCCTGCTCGCCGGCGACATCGACGAGATCGTGGACTCCCACCGCCTGCTGATCGGCAGCACCACCGTGCCCAGGCAGTCGGTCGGCCCGGAGCTGCCCGCCGCGCTGGCACCGCACCAGGTCATCGACAGCAGGCAGAACGGGCGTCAACTCACCGCGCTGGTACGCCCCGACGGGCCGGTCCCCGGTGACTGGGAGGCGAGCGCCCCGACCCTGGAGGAGGTGCTGCTGGCCCACCTGCGCTCGCCCGCCGCCCCCGCGCTGCTGACCGACGAGGCCCGCCCCGCGCGGTCGGCGGTGGCCGCGTGAGCGCCGCCCAGCCGGTCACCGCCGACAGGCCGGGCGCCGCGGCCGGCTCCGGGGCGCCGCTCCAGGCCCGCTTGGGCTGGCTGATGTGGCGCCAGCACCGCATGCTGATCCGGGTGCTGCTGGTGGCGGTGGCCGTCGCCGTCGTCGCCGTACCGGTGGTGCACTCCGCGATGGTCTCCTACATCGACTCGCACCACATCGCGGGCTGCCGGGAGTACACCCGGGACCCGGCCTGCCCGGGCAGGGCGATGCACAACTTCCAGGAGACCTACGGGCGGCTGTTGCAGCTCGGTGGCGCGCTGCTGACGCTGATGCCGCTCGTGCTCGGCGTCTTCGTGGGTGCCCCGCTGCTGGCCGCCGAGTTCGAGCGCGGCACCTGGAGGCTGGTGCTGACGCAGTCCGTCACCCGCACCCGCTGGGTGGCGGCCAAGCTGCTGACGGTCGGTGCGATCGGCCTGGCCGTCTCGGCCGTGGCGATGGTCATGTACCGCTGGCTCTGGCTGGCCGGCGGCGGCGAGCTGACCGGCGTCCGCTGGTTCAGCAAGAGCTTCATGGCGGCGGGCGGCCCGGTGCTGGTGGCGACGACCCTGCTGGGGCTGGCGCTCGGCGCCGCGGCGGGCCTGCTGCTGCGCCGGGTCGTCCGGGCGATGGCGGCCACCGCGTGTGTGCTGCTGGTACTGCAGTACCTGCTGGGAGCCGTCCGTCCGTACCTGATCCACTGGGACACCGCGCGCGGTGGACCGTCGGCGGTGGGCTACGACACCTGGGGGTTCGCCCGGCAGTTCCTCGGATCCGTCGCGCACCAGCTGCCGTACGACCTGTGCAGCGTCGCCCCGGACTACTCGGGCTGCCTGCTGACGCACGGCGGCAACGAGGAGTTCAACATCCACCGGGCGAGTGACTACTGGCCGCTTCAGGCGGCGGAGTCGGGCATCTGCCTGGCGTTGACGGCGGCCCTGGTCCTGCTCGTGCTCCGCAGGGTCCGCTGCGCACCGCTCTAGGCGGCCCGGCGCGGCCCGGCGCGGCCCGCCGCGCTTCGCCGAGCGGCCGGTGGCCGGGCGTCCAGGACGCCCGGCCACCGGCCGCTCTCATCCGGCAGGCGCTACGGCCGGCCCGGGATCTTCGCCGCGGCGGAGCGGTCGAGCAGCCATAGGGTGCGCTCCCGCCCGTACGCGCCCGATGCCGGGGCCTTGACCTCGCCCGGGTCCGACAGGGCCTGCGCGACGGCCTCCGCCTTGTCCTCGCCCGCCGCGAGCAGCCATACCTCGCGGGCGGCCCGGATGGCGGGCAGCGTGAGCGAGATCCGGGTGGGCGGGGGCTTGGGCGCGTCCCGCACCGCGACGACCGTCAGCCCGCTCTCGCGGACCGCCGGGTGCTCGGGGAACAGGGACGCCACATGGGTGTCCGGGCCGACCCCGAGCAGCAGCACGTCGAATTCGGGCACACCGGAGCGGGCGTCCGCCCCGGCAGCCCGGGCGAGCTCCCGCGCGTACCGGGCGGCCGCCGCCTCGACGTCCGGGCCGTCCGGGCCGTCGGAGGCGGGCATCTCGTGCACCCGGGCCGGGTCCAGCGGGACGCTCGCCAGCAGCTCCTCCCCGGCCTGTACGGCGTTGCGCTCGCCGTCCTCGGCGGGGACGAACCGTTCGTCGCCCCACCAGAGGTCCAGCCGCGCCCAGTCCACCGCGTCCCTGGCGGGGGAGGCGGCGACGGCGGCGAGCAGCGCGTTGCCGTTGCGCCCACCCGTGAGCACCACCGAGGCGGTGCCGCGGGCGGACTGCGCGTCGACGATCCGGGTGATCAGCCGCGCCGCCGTGGCCTGGGCCATCAGCTCCTTGTCGCGGTGCACCACCAGCTGCGGCGCGGTCGTGCTCATGCGCCGCTCCGCTTGCCGGCGCGCTTGCCCGGAGCCTTCCCTGCGCCGGCCGTCACGCTGCCGCTCTCGGCGCCGCCCCCGCCGTCGGAGGCCTCGTCGACCGCCTTCTCGACCGTCTTCTCGGCCAGGATCTTGGCCGTGACCCGGGCGGGGTTGGCGGTGACGGCGGCCTCGATGACCTTGCCGGCCGGCGCGGCCTCCGCCGCGACGCCCGCGTCCGCCGGTTCGCGAAGCCGGTCCACGGGCGTCCGCACGGCAGCCGCGTAGATGTCGTCCGGGTCGAGCCGGCGCAGCTCCTCGGCGATCAGCTCGGCCGTCTCACGGCGCTTGAGCGCGACCTGGCGGTCCGGGGAGCCGGGCATCGAGAGGGTGCCCATCAGCCCGTCCGGACGGTCGAGGACGATGTCCCCGTCCTTGGTGCGCAGCCGGACGGCGGTGATACCGGGGCCGCCGGTGACCACCCGCTCGACCGGCACCCGCAGCCGGTTCAGCAGCCAGAGGCCGAGCAGCTCCACGCTGGGGTTGTACGACTCGCCCTCGACCACCGCGGAGGTGATCGTGGTGGGCCGCTGGTCCAGCGCGGCAGCCAGCATCGAGCGCCAGCCGGTGATCCTGGTCCAGGCGAGGTCGGTGTCGCCCGGGGTGTAGCTCTGGGCCCGCTGGGCGAGCTGGCCCACCGGCGACTCGGCCGTCACGGCGTCGGTGATCCGGCGCTGGGCGATCGAGCCGAGCGGGTCCAGGGCCGGGTGCGCCGGGGCGTTCTCCGGCCACCAGACCACCACCGGGGCGTCCGGGAGCAGCAGCGGCAGGACGACCGACTGCGCGTGCGCGGCGAGCTCGCCGTGCATCCGCAGGATGACCGTCTCGCCGGGGCCGGCGTCGGCGCCGAGCAGTATCTCGGCGTCCAGGCGGGTCTCGGCGCGGGCCCGGGGCGAGCGCCCGGCGCGCTTGATCACCGCGAGGATGCGGGACGGGTGCTCACGGGAGGC
This sequence comes from Kitasatospora sp. NPDC050543, assembly GCF_044457565.1. Classification (NCBI taxonomy): domain Bacteria; kingdom Bacillati; phylum Actinomycetota; class Actinomycetes; order Kitasatosporales; family Streptomycetaceae; genus Kitasatospora; species Kitasatospora sp. NPDC050543. The sequence goes on from NZ_JBITGZ010000007.1 coordinate 156,172, forward strand.
GTCGTTGGCGGCCTTGAGGGCGTCGTACGCGCTGCCCTCGTCGGTCACGATCACCAGGGTGAGCACCATGCCGGCAGCGGTGGAGCCGCTGCGCCGACGGGCGTCCATCAGTGAAGCGTTGATCTTGCTGGACGTCGTGTTCGTCAGGTCGATCTTCATGGCCGGCGCCAGCTCCTGCCGTCTCGTGCGAGCATCTCGTCCGCCTCGACCGGGCCCCAGGTGCCGGCCGGGTACTGGGCGGGCTTGCCGTGGGTGTCCCAGTACTGCTCGATCGGGTCGAGGATCTGCCAGGAGAGCTCGACCTCCTGGTGCCGGGGGAAGAGGTTGGCGTCACCGAGCAGGACGTCGAGGATGAGCCGCTCGTACGCCTCCGGGCTGGACTCGGTGAAGGACTCGCCGTAGGCGAAGTCCATCGTGACGTCCCGTACCTCGAAGGAGGTGCCCGGCACCTTGGAGCCGAACCGCACCGTGACGCCCTCGTCCGGCTGCACCCGGATGACCAGGGCGTTCTGCCCCAGCTCCTCCGTCGCGTAGGAGTCGAACGGCAGGTACGGCGCGCGCTGGAAGACCACCGCGATCTCCGTCACCCGGCGGCCCAGGCGCTTGCCCGTGCGCAGGTAGAACGGCACGCCCGCCCAGCGGCGGTTGTTGATCTCCAGCTTGATCGCCGCGTAGGTGTCCGTCTTCGAGCGCGGGTCGATGCCGTCCTCGTCGAGGTACCCGACGACCTCCTCGCCACCCTGCCAGCCCGCCGCGTACTGTCCGCGCACGGTGTGCTTGCCGAGGTCCGCGGGGAGCTTGACGGCGGAGAGCACCTTCAGCTTCTCGGCCACCAGCGCCTTCGGGTGGAAGGACGCGGGCTCCTCGATGGCGGTGAGCGCCATCAGCTGGAGCAGGTGGTTCTGGATGACGTCCCGGGCCGAGCCGATGCCGTCGTAGTACCCGGCGCGCCCGCCGATACCGATGTCCTCGGCCATGGTGATCTGCACGTGGTCGACGTACGACCGGTTCCAGATCGGCTCGAACATGGTGTTGGCGAAGCGCAGCGCCAGGATGTTCTGGACGGTCTCCTTGCCCAGGTAGTGGTCGATCCGGAAGACCTCGTCCCGGGGGAAGACCTCGTGGACGATCCGGTTCAGCTCCTGGGCGCTCTCCAGGTCGTGGCCGAACGGCTTCTCGATGACGGCACGCCGCCAGGAACCCTTGGGGGGCTCGGCGAGGCCGTGCTTCTTGAGCTGCTGGACCACGGTCGGGAAGAACTTCGGCGGCACCGACAGGTAGAAGGCGAAGTTGCCGCCCGTGCCCTGCGCCTTGTCGAGGTCCTCGATGGTGGCGCGCAGCTGGTCGAAGGCCTCGTCGTCGTCGAAGTCGCCCTGGACGAAGCGCATGCCCTTGGCGAGCTGCTGCCAGACCTCCTCGCGGAACGGCGTACGCGCGTGCTCCTTGACCGCGTCGTGCACCTCCCGGGCGAAGTCCTCGTCCTCCCACTCGCGGCGGGCGAAGCCCACCAGGGAGAACCCTGGTGGCAGCAGACCGCGGTTGGCCAGGTCGTAGATGGCCGGCATCAGCTTCTTGCGGGACAGGTCGCCGGTGACCCCGAAGATGACCAGGCCGGACGGCCCCGCGATACGCGGGAGCCGCCGGTCTGCCGGGTCACGGAGCGGGTTGACGGGTGCGGGCGGGAGATCGTCCGCGTCCGTTTCCGACGTCAACTCGGGGAAATCAGTGCTCACTTGATTGGCTCCGCTTTCAGTGCGCTGGTGTGAGCAGGAGTCACTTCTCGGCGGCGAAGGCGGCCAGCGAGGCGGTGACGGTGTCGAGCAGCTCGTTCCACGACTGCTCGAACTTCTCGACGCCCTCGTCCTCGAGCACCTGGACCACGTCGTCGTAGTCGACGCCGGCGGCGGCGATCGCGTCCATCACGGCCTTGGCGTCGGCGTAGTTGCCGGTGATGGTGTCACCGGTGACGACGCCGTGGTCGGCGGTGGCCTCCAGGGTGGCCTCGGGCATGGTGTTGACGGTGCCCGGGGCGGCCAGCTCGGTGACGTAGAGGGTGTCCGGCAGGGCCGGGTCCTTCACGCCGGTGGAGGCCCACAGCGCGCGCTGCGGGTTGGCGCCGGCGGCCTCCAGGGCCTTCCAGCGCTCGGAGGGCGCGGTGCGGCCGTCGGCGGAGCCGAACACCTCCTCGTACGCCTGGTAGGCGAGGCGGGCGTTGGCCACGCCGGCCTTGGAGCGCAGCTGCTTGGCGTCGCCGCCGACCTTGTCCAGGCGCTTGTCGATCTCGGTGTCCACGCGGGAGACGAAGAAGGAGGCGACGGACTCGATCTGGGAGAGGTCCAGGCCCTTGGCCTTGGCCTGCTCCAGGCCGGCCAGGAAGGCGTCCATGACGGCGCGGTAGCGCTCCAGCGAGAAGATCAGCGTGACGTTGACGCTGATGCCCTTGCCGATGACCTCGGTGATGGCGGGCAGGCCGGCCTTGGTCGCGGGGATCTTGATGAACACGTTCGGGCGGTCCACCAGCCACCACAGCTGCTTGGCCTCGGCGACGGTGGGGGCGGTGTGGTGCGCGAGGCGGGGGTCGACCTCGATCGAGACCCGGCCGTCACGGCCGTTGCTGGCGTCGTAGACGGGGCGGAGCACGTCGGCGGCGTCGCGCACGTCGGAGGTCGTGATCATCCGGACCGCCTCCTCCGTGGTGACCTTGCGGACCGCGAGGTCGCGCAGCTGGCCGTCGTAGGAGGAGTCGCCGCTGCCGGCGATGGCCTTCTGGAAGATGGTCGGGTTGGTGGTGACGCCCACCACGTGCTTGTTCTGCACCAGCTCGGCCAGGTTGCCGGTGTTCAGCCGCTTGCGGCTGAGGTCGTCCAGCCAGATCGCCACGCCTTCGTCGCTGAGGCGCTTCAGTGCGTCAGTCATGGTGCTCAGTCCTCTTCGTTCGTCTTCTTCGTCTGTCTGTGGGGTCGTCAGACGGGCCGCGTGCCCGCTGTGCGGGCGGGCACGCGGCTCGCGAGCGTTACTGCCTGCTCGCCTCCGGACGCCCGGATCCGGTGCCGACGGTCCTCGCTCCGGCGCTCCTGCGGCGCTGGTCGCTCGTCACTCTCGGCATCGGCGCGTCCTTCGGCTCACGGGCAGGGGTACTAGCGGTTCACGGCTTCCAGCGAGCGCAGCGACTTGTGGGCGGCGTGCACCACGGCCTCGGTGGTGATGCCGAACTCCTGGAACAGCACCTGGTAGTCGGCCGAGGCACCGAAGTGCTCCAGGCTGACGATCGCGCCGTGGTCGCCGACCAGCTCGCGCCAGCCCTGCGCGATGCCGGCCTCGACCGAGACGCGGGCCTTGACGGTCGGCGGCAGGACGTGGTCGCGGTAGGCCTGGTCCTGCTCGTTGAACCACTCGACGGAGGGCATCGAGACCACGCGGGCGGCGATGCCCTCGGCCTCCAGGGCCTCGCGGGCCGCGACGGCCAGCTGGACCTCGGAGCCGGTGCCGATCAGGACCACCTGCGGGGCGCCGTTGGACGCCTCGGCCAGGACGTACCCGCCCTTGGCGGTGCCCTCGGCGGAGCCGAAGACCTCGCGGTCGAAGGTCGGGACGTTCTGGCGGGTGAGCGCCAGGCCGACCGGGCCGGGGTGGGTGCTCTGCCGCTCCAGGACGGTGCGCCAGGCGACCGCCGTCTCGTTGGCGTCGGCCGGGCGGACCATCGCCAGGCCCGGGATGGCCCGCAGCGCGGCCAGGTGCTCGACCGGCTGGTGGGTCGGGCCGTCCTCGCCGAGGCCGATCGAGTCGTGCGTCCAGACGTAGGTGACCGGCAGCTTCATCAGCGCGGCCAGGCGCACGGCGGGGCGCATGTAGTCGGCGAACACCAGGAAGGTGCCGCCGAAGACCCGGGTCCGGCCGTGCAGCGCGATGCCGTTCATGACCGAGCCCATGGCGTGCTCGCGGATGCCGAAGTGGATGGTGCGACCGTACGGGCTCGCGGACTTCAGCGGGTTGCCCGCGGGGAGGAAGGAGCTGTCCTCGTCGATCGTGGTGAGGTTGGACTCCGCGAGGTCGGCCGAGCCGCCCCACAGCTCCGGGATCACCGCGCCGAGCGCCTTGAGGGTCTCGCCGCTCGCCTTGCGGGTGGCGACGTCCTTGCCGGCCGGGAACGCGGGCAGGTGCTTCTTCCAGCCCTCGGGCAGCTCGCCGGTCTGGATCCGGTCGAACTGCTCGGCGCGGTGCGGGTTGGCCGAGCGCCAGGCGGCGAGGTCCTGCTCCCACGTGGCGTGGGCGGCCTTGCCGCGCTTGATGACCTCACGGGCGTGGGCGAGGACCTTGTCGCTGACCTCGAAGGTCTTCTCGGGGTCGAAGCCGAGCACCTTCTTGGTCGCGGCGATCTCGGCCGCGCCGAGCGCCGAGCCGTGTGCCTTGGCGGTGTTCTGGGCGTCCGGGGCCGGCCAGGCGATGATCGTGCGCATAGCGATCATGGACGGGCGGCCGGTCTCGGCCTTCGCGGCCTCCAGGGCCTCGGCGAGCGCGGCCACGTCGATGTCGCCGTTGGACTTGGGCGCGACCCGCTGGACGTGCCAGCCGTACGCCTCGTAGCGCCCCAGCACGTCCTCGGAGAAGGCGGTCGCGGTGTCGCCCTCGATCGAGATGTGGTTGTCGTCGTACAGCGCGACCAGGTTGCCCAGCTTCTGGTGGCCGGCCAGCGAGGACGCCTCGGCGGAGATGCCCTCCTCCAGGTCGCCGTCGGAGACGATGGCCCAGATGGTGTGGTCGAACGGGCTCTCGCCGGCCGGGGCCTCGGGGTCGAACAGGCCGCGCTCGTAGCGGGCGGCCATCGCCATGCCCACCGCGTTGCCGATGCCCTGGCCGAGCGGCCCGGTGGTGGTCTCGACCCCCGCGGTGTGGCCGTGCTCCGGGTGGCCCGGGGTGCGGCTGCCGGCGACCCGGAAGGACTTGAGGTCGTCCAGCTCCAGGCCGTAGCCGGACAGGAAGAGCTGGGTGTAGAGGGTCAGGCTGGTGTGCCCGGGGGAGAGGACGAAGCGGTCGCGCCCCACCCAGGACGGGGCCGTCGGGTCGTGGCGCAGGAAGCGCTGGAAGATCAGGTACGCCGCGGGGGCCAGCGACATGGCCGTCCCGGGGTGTCCGTTGCCGACCTTCTGTACTGCGTCCATGGCCAGGACGCGGGCCGTGTCGACCGTGCGCTCGTCCAGCTCGGTCCACTCGAATGCGTTCGTCGGCGTCGTGCTCACCCTGTCTCAGGGCTCCTTCCGTATTGAAGAGTGACCCCGTGAAGGGGACCGGGTCGGCCACGGCGGTGTGGACCTGACGCTTGGGTGGTGCCGGTCACGGAGGGTAGATCCCGCTTCTCTGTGCGAGCCTACCGCCCGGGCCGGGGCTCACCCTCCGTGCTGATGGAACCGGGATATTCGTATGGTGATTCCCACGATGAGAAGGGTGGGACTTTTGTCCCACCCTCTCCCGCATTGACCGCATCTGCCCCTCCGGTGGTCAGGACGGGGGAGCGGGGTTGTCCCAGGTCAGCTTTGTCGGTTCACCCAGGGGTGTGCGTTACGCCTCGCCGGGGGACCCCGAAGCCGGTGGGGAGATATGGAGCGTCTAAGGTGGCGTGGTACGCGCAGAGCGGACGATTCGGCACCTATGGTCCCGCTGGACGCCTGCGAAGATTCATCTTCAGTTGGGGTGTTAGTGACCGCCGTCGAAACCCGCCCGGCCGGGGTCACCGGGGCGACGCCTGCGCACCGGCCGTTCGGGGCCCGCGTCGGGGCATTCATCGCACTGACCAAGCCTCGGATCATCGAGCTGCTGCTGATCACCACCGTGCCGGTGATGTTCCTGGCGCAGCGCGGGGTGCCGGATCCGTTGCTGGTGCTGGAGGTCGTCATCGGCGGCTACCTCTCGGCCGGCGGTGCCAACGCCCTCAACATGTACATCGACCGCGACATCGACGCGGTGATGTCGCGCACCGAGCGCAGGCCGCTGGTGACCGGCATGGTCTCGCCGCGCGAGGCGCTGGTCTTCGGCATCTCGCTGGCGGTCGGCTCGACGATCTGGCTGGGCCTGCTCGTCAACCCGCTGGCGTCGGCGCTCGCGCTGACCGCGCTGCTGTTCTACGTCTTCGTCTACACGCTCGGGCTGAAGCGGCGCACCGCGCAGAACATCGTCTGGGGCGGGATCGCCGGCTGCATGCCGGTGTTCGTCGGCTGGGCGGCCGTCACCAACTCGGTGTCCTGGTCGGCGCTGGTGCTCTTCCTGGTCATCTTCTTCTGGACGCCGCCGCACTACTGGCCGCTGTCGATGAAGGTCCGCGAGGACTACGCCAAGGCCGGTGTGCCGATGCTGCCGGTGATCAAGGGCAACCTGGCGGTGGCGCGGCAGATCGTCGCCTACTCCTGGGTCATGGTCGCCGTCTCGCTGGCCCTGTGGCCGCTGGCGCACACCAGCTGGCTGTACCCCGTCTCGGCCCTCGTGCTGGGCGCCGCCTGGCTGAAGGAGGCGCACGGCCTGCACGCCCGCGCCAAGTCGGGTGTGGTGGGCGCCAAGCTGAAGGAGATGCGGCTGTTCCACTGGTCGATCACCTACCTGACGCTGCTCTTCGTGGTGATCGCGGTGGATCCGTTCATCGGCTGACCACCCCGCGCCGTGCTCCGAGAGCCGCCGACGCCCCCGCCGCCCGGTCCGGGCGGCGGGGGCGTTCGTGTTCGCCGGGGTGCGGCGGGGCCCGCCCGGGTGGCGCCCGGGCCGCTCAGCGCGGCGGCAGCTCGCTGGGGCCGACGCGCTCGTCCAGCCAGTCCTTCAGCGGCCGGGAGGCGTGCAGGAAGCCGGTGATCCGCCGGTACGCCTGAGCGGTGCCCAGCCACGGTGCGGGCTCCCACTCCTGCCAGGCGATCAGGCCCCGGTAGCGGAGCAGCTCGATCCGTGGATGGTCCCTGGGGTAGCCGCGCGGTGCGGTCTTCAGCGGGTCCCGGCCGACCACCTGCGGGCCGGCCCGGCGCACCTCGGCGACCAGGCGTTCCAGTTCCGCGCCGCCGATGTCCTCGGCCACCGCGGCGCGGTAGCGCGCGAGCTGGTCCGCCGCCGGGTGGTAAAGGCCGTTGCCGCAGGCCAGCCCGTCGGCGGAGAGCTGGATGTAGCCGCCGGAGTCCAGGACGGCGCCGATGTGCGTCTTGTAGGGCGTCTTGTCGGCGCTGAAGCGGATGTCGCGGTTGGGGCGGAAGATCTTCCCCGGCCCGAACTCCGGCTCCAGCTTCTCCAGCAGGGCGGTCATCGGCGCGCGGACGGCGTCCTCGTACCGGCCCTGGTGGGCCTGCCAGAACGTCTTCGAGTTGTCGGTCTCCAGGCGCTCGTAGAACTCCAGCGCCTCGGCGGGCCAGCCTTGGAAGGTCACCACGCCAGGGTAGATCGGCGCCGTGTGGTCCGCCGCACACGCCGCTGCCGTCGCCAGTGCGGCTACCGATGGGTAGCATGCGGGCATGAGCAGCGCAGACACCGCCACCCCCGCCGCGCCGGACGCCCGCGCCGAGCGCCGCGCCAAGCGCATCGCCAAGAACCTCACCGGCTTCGCCGCCCAGCACGGCGGCAGCGCCGACGCCGTCGTCGAGTACGTCGGCCGGACGGCCACCCGGATCGTCCTGGTCGGCGCGGACGGCTCCTGGGGCGACCAGGTCGCCCCGACGTACGCCGTCGGCCGGCGGGCCGCCGAGCTGGCCGGCCTCAAGCTGCACGACTCCTTCGAGGGCGAGCTGGCACTGCGGGTGCGTACCGGCCCGTACGAGTGGAAGCGGATGGCCGGGATCCAGATCGGCGGCTGAGCGCCGCCCCCGGCGGCTGAACGGCAGCGGCCCGGCTCTCCTCGCGGGGGAGCCGGGCCGTCGTGCGTGGGCGCGGTGCGGGTCAGACGCCGGCGGCCTGTTCGGTCGGCGCGGCCTGTTCGGTCCGCCCCGCCGCCTCGCCCTGCGCGGCCGGTGCCGGCACCCCGGCGGTGGGCTCGGCGGGCTCGCGTACCCGCAGGGCGAGGGGGATGCGCAGCGCGGCGATCCAGGTCAGCGTGGCGCCCAGCATGTGCAGGCCGACCAGGATCTCCGGGACGTCGGTGAAGTACTGGACGAAGCCCAGCACCCCCTGGAGCAGCAGGACGACGAACAGCTCGCGGGTCCTGGCCCGGGCGGCCGGCGGGGCCTTGACCGCGGCGAAGACGAAGATCACCGCGATGACCAGTCCGACCGAGACGAACGCCAGGTCCGCGTGGACCTGGGCGAGCCGGTCGTAGTCCAGCGGGATCCGCGGGACGATCTTGTTGTCCTTGGGCGTCCCGGGGTGGTGCCCGGCGCCCGTCACCAGCGTGCCGGCGGCGACCAGCAGGCCGATCACCGTGACCAGGACGTGGGAGAGTTGGACGATCGGCCGGGCCACGGCCGGCTGCGGCGGGCCGTCACCCTCCTTCGAGCGCTCCCAGAGCAGCAGGGCGACCCAGACCAGCGCCATCGCCGCGATCAGGTGCAGCGCCACGGTGTACGGGTTGAGGCCGGTGAGCACGGTGATGCCGCCGAGCACGGCGTTGCTGATCACCAGCCAGAACTGCGCCCAGCCCAGCTTGGTGAGGCTGCGTCGCCAGGGGCGGTGGCAGCGGGCGGCCAGGATCGCCCAGCCGACCGCGGCGCTCAGCACGTAGGTGAGCATCCGGTTGGTGAACTCGATGACGCCGTGGATGCCCATCTCGGGCGTCGGCGCGATGCTCTCGCCGGTGCAGCGGGGCCAGGTGGTGCAGCCGAGGCCGGAGGCGGTGAGCCGGACGGCGCCGCCGGTGACCACGATCACCACGCTCATCACCAGCGCGGCGAGCGCGGCGCGTCGGACGACCACGGCGGACGGGTGCCAGCGTTCGGCGAGCAGGGAGGAGGGGGTACGCACCGCTTCATCCTAGGTTGCGTGGTAGGCGATCTTCGGGCGGGGGCGGGTCGGTGCCTGGGCCGGGCGGGGCGCCGGTCGTCCGTGCTCGCCGGATCGGTCGACTACGTCGGTTTCCGTACGTCCACCGGTCCGTTCCGGTCGAATCGGGCACCTGCGGCCGGTCCGTTCTGGCATGATCAATTCAAGCTGAACCGGACCGGGCCCGCGTCCCGTTGTCCTGGTGGGTGGGTACGGCGCGCCGCTGGGCCGCCTCCGGGGGTCTGGCGGACAGGACGGATCAGGCCGAACGGGGGGGTAGCGAGGTGCGGGAGTGCCGGTAGAGTCCCCCCGCAAGGCGTAGCGGGGCGTCCCTGGTTCGGCCAAACGTCCTGCCGCGAAAGACCGTTCGGAGGGAAGAGCGAAATGGCGCGACAGGTGCGGACACTCGGCGCGGCGCTCGCCGTGGTCACGGGCGTTGCCGTTCTGGTGCCGGGTGTGCTGGCGACCAGCGCTTCGGCGCACACCCCGACCTGGCAGGTGACCTGCGACAAGATCGTCATCGATCTGAAGAACTACAAGGACGACCACGGTACGAAGAACGTGGTCAGCCTCACCGTCGACGGCAAGAAGGTGCTCGACCAGCACCAGTTCGGCGGCGCGTACCACGAGACGTTCCCGGTGGCGGCGCACTCCGCGCCGGTCAAGGCGACCCTGGTGGTCACCACGACCGAGGACCCAAAGAACCCCGACTGGAACAAGACGGAGACCAAGACCATAGAGGTCTGCCAGACCCCGTCCCCGTCCCCGACCGCCACCAAGACCAGCACCCCGACCCCCACGCCGACGGTGACCACCTCGGCACCCACCACCCCCGCGCCGACCACGGCGGCGCCCACGACGACCAAGGCCACCGCCGCCCCGACCGTGAGCACCTCGACCCCGGCCCCGCCCAGCAGCCCGGCCACCACCACCGCGGCTCCGGCGGTCACCGCGCCGGTCAGCACGGTGCCCAGCCCGAACTCCCCGGCGCTCGCCCAGACCGGTGGCAATGACGCCACCCCGATCGTCGCGGCGGCCGGCGCCGGCGTGGTCGTGGTCGGCGGCGGTCTGCTCCTGCTCGCCCGCCGCCGCCGTGCGGCCGGCCGCCACTGACCGGGTAGCCGATCGATCAGGTAGCCGACGCGCCACGGCCCGGCCCCCACCGAGTGGGGGCCGGGCCGTGGCGCGTCCGGGGTCCGCCCGGCCGCCCCTTACTCCCAGCGGAAGAAGCGGGCCGCGGCGGCCAGGGCCAGGGCCGCCCAGACGGCGAGGACGCCGAGGTCGGACCAGGGCACGCCGGCGCCGTGCTGGAGCACCGAGCGCAGCCCGTCGGAGAGCGCGTTGATGGGCAGCAGCTCCAGCACGGCGCGTACGCCGGCGGGGAACCTGCTCAGCGGGACGATCACGCCGCCGGCCAGCAGCAGCAGGACGAAGACCAGGTTGGCCGCGGCGAGGGTGGCCTCCGCGCGCAGGGTGCCGGCCATCAGCAGGCCGAGCCCGGAGAAGGCGGCGGTGCCCAGCACGAGCAGCGCGGCGACGGACAGCGCCCCCTGCGGTGTGGCGAGCCCGTGCGGGGACCAGCCGAGCGCCAGGGCGATCACCGACAGCAGGGCGACCTGGAGGGCCTCCGTCACCAGCACGCAGCCGGTCTTGGCGGTGAGCAGGGCCCAGCGCGGCAGCGGGCTGGCACCGAGTCGCTTGAGCACGCCGTAGCGGCGCTCGAAGCCGGTGGCGATGGCCTGACCGGTGAAGGCCGTGGACATCACGGCGAGGGCGAGCAGCCCGGGGGCGAGGAAGTCCACCCGCTTGCCGGGGCCGTCCACCGCGACGATGTCGACGGCGCTGAAGAGCACCAGCAGGACGGTCGGGATGACGACCGTGAGCAGCAGCTGCTCGCCGTTGCGCAGCAGCATCCTGGTCTCGAAGGCGGTCTGGGCCAGCAGCATGCGGCCGACGGGCGCCGCGCCGGGGTCCGGCGTGTAGGTGGTCATGAGCGCAGGTCCCGTCCGGTCAGGTCGAGGAAGACGTCTTCGAGGCTGCGCCGCTGCACGCTCAGGCGCTCGGGGAGGATGCCGGCGGCGGCGCACCAGCCGGTCACCGCGGCCAGCAGCTGCGGGTCGACCGCGGGTGCCTCGACGCGGTAGCTGCCGGGGGCGGGCTCCAGCGCGGTGCAGCCGTCCGGGAGGGCCTTGAGCAACGGGGCGAGGTCGAGGCCGGCGGGGCCGTCGAAGTGCAGACTGCTCTCGGCGCCGCCGCGGCAGAGCTCATCGGGGGTGCCGGCGGCGATGACCCGGCCCCGGTCGACGATGGCGACGTCGTCGGCGAGCTGCTCGGCCTCGTCCATGTGGTGGGTGGTCAGGACGACGGTGACGCCGTCCCGGCGCAGGTCCCGGACGAGGTCCCAGGTGGCGCGGCGGGCCTGCGGGTCCAGGCCCGCGGTCGGCTCGTCCAGGAAGACCAGCTCGGGGCGGCCGACCACGGCCATCGCCAGGGCGAGGCGCTGCTGCTGGCCGCCGGAGAGGCGGCGGTAGGTGGTGCGGCCGCAGGAGCCGAGGCCGAGCCGCTCGACGAGCTCGGGGACGTCCAGCGGGTGCGCGTGCAGCCGGGCGGTGTGCTGGAGCATCTCGACGGCGCGTGCGCCCGCGTACACGCCGCCGGACTGGAGCATCACCCCGATCCGGGGGCGCAGCCGCGCGCCCTGCGTCACGGGGTCGAGGCCGAGCACCCGGACGGTGCCGGCGTCGGGGCGGCGGTAGCCCTCGCAGGTCTCGACGGTGGTGGTCTTGCCGGCCCCGTTGGGGCCCAGGACGGCGGTGACCGAGGCCCGCCGGATGGTGAGGTCGAGCGAGTCCACCGCGGTCTTGTCGCCGTAGCGCTTGACCAGCCCGGCGATCTCGACTGCGGGTTCTGCGTGCATAGCGGTGAGTTTAGGAGAGGCGTGGGCGGATCCCGGGCGCGGGGCGGGGGTCGGGAGGGGTGCCGGCGGGCGCCGTCCGGCCGCCGCCGGGGTGTGGCGGGAGGGGTGCCGGGGGCGCCCGGAACGGGGCGCGGACCCTCCCGGCGGTGCGCGAGTGATCGTTTCCGCAGGTCAGGTAAGGCTTACCTGCGTGATTGAGGTTACGAATGTTGCGTGGGTCACGGCTTGTCCTGCCGGAAGTAATTACGCAACACTGGTGTTGTGAAAAACGTGCGGGAGCGTCGGGACATGCAGGAGGCCGAGTCGGCCCCCGGCTGTGCCGTGCCCGAGACGGCGGCCGAGGTGCTGCTGGACGGGCACCGGGCGACGCGTGACCGGGTCGCCCGTTCGATCCTGGACCACGGCCCGTCCTCCGCCGCCGACCTGGCGAACCGGCTCGGCCTGACGGCCGCGGCGGTCCGCCGTCACCTGGACGGCCTAGCCGCGTCGGGCCTGGTCGAGTCCCGCGAGCAGCGGGTTTACGGCAGCCGCGGCCGGGGTCGCCCCGCCAAGGTCTTCGCCCTCACCGAATCCGGCCGGGACGCCTTCTACCAGGCGTACGACCAGCTCGCCGCCGACGCCCTGCGCTGGATCTCCGACGCGGTGGGCGGCGGCAAGGCGGGCGAGGAGGCGGTCGCCGCCTTCGCCCGGGCCCGCTTCGGCAAGCAGGGCGAGCGTTACCTCTCCACCCTGGAGCAGGCCGCGGCCGGTGAGCGCACGGAGGCGCTTGCGCAGGCCCTCAGTGCCGACGGGTACGCTGCGACGGTGCGGCGTGTGCCGTCCGCCGTGGCCTCCAAGGCGGCCCCGGCCGGCGCCCAGCTCTGCCAGCACCACTGCCCGGTCGCGCACATCGCCGAGCAGTTCCCGCAGCTCTGCGAGGCGGAGACCGAGGTCTTCTCCCAGCTCCTGGGCACCCATGTGCAACGGCTGGCCACCATCGCCCACGGCGACGGGGTCTGCACCACCTATGTGCCGGCATCCGGTGCCGCATCGTCGTCTGCGCAGCAGACGCCCGATGCCGTGCCGACTGCCGGTACGCCAACCACTGATCCGGAACCTGCGTCCGCGCGGAGGAACCTCGTATGACTGACATCGTTTCGCACCCGGAGCTCGAAGGTCTGGGCACCTACGAGTACGGCTGGTCCGACCCCGACGCCGCCGGCTCGGTGGCCAAGCGCGGCCTGAGCGAGGATGTCGTGCGCGACATCTCGGCGAAGAAGTCCGAGTCCGAGTGGATGCTGAACCTGCGTCTCAAGGGCCTCAAGCTCTTCGGCAAGAAGCCCATGCCGACCTGGGGCTCGGACCTCACGGGCATCGACTTCGACAACATCAAGTACTTCGTGCGCTCGACCGAGAAGCAGGCCGAGTCCTGGGAGGACCTGCCCGCCGACATCAAGGCGACGTACGACAAGCTCGGCATCCCGGAGGCGGAGAAGCAGCGCCTGGTCGCCGGTGTCGCCGCGCAGTACGAGTCCGAGGTCGTGTACCACCAGATCCGCGAGGACCTGGAGCAGCAGGGCGTGATCTTCCTGGACACGGACACCGCGCTCAAGGAGCACCCGGAGCTCTTCAAGGAGTACTTCGGCACCGTCATCCCGGTCGGCGACAACAAGTTCGCCTCGCTGAACACGGCCGTGTGGTCCGGTGGCTCGTTCATCTACGTGCCCAAGGGTGTCCACGTGGACATCCCGCTGCAGGCCTACTTCCGGATCAACACCGAGAACATGGGCCAGTTCGAGCGGACGCTGATCATCGTCGACGAGGACGCCTACGTCCACTACGTCGAGGGCTGCACCGCCCCGATCTACTCCTCGGACTCGCTGCACAGCGCCGTGGTCGAGATCATCGTCAAGAAGGGCGGCCGCTGCCGCTACACGACGATCCAGAACTGGTCGAACAACGTCTACAACCTGGTCACCAAGCGGGCCGTGGCCTATGAGGGCGCGACCATGGAGTGGGTCGACGGCAACATCGGCTCCAAGGTGACGATGAAGTACCCGGCCGTCTACCTGATGGGCGAGCACGCCAAGGGCGAGACGCTCTCGATCGCCTTCGCCGGCGAGGGCCAGCACCAGGACGCCGGCGCCAAGATGGTGCACATGGCTCCGAACACCTCCTCCAACATCGTCTCCAAGTCGGTGGCACGAGGCGGCGGCCGCACCAGCTACCGCGGTCTGATCGAGATCGGCGAGGGCTCCAAGGGCGCCAAGTCCAACGTGCTCTGCGACGCGCTGCTGGTGGACACCATCTCCCGCTCGGACACCTACCCCTACGTGGACGTCCGCGAGGACGACGTGTCGATGGGCCACGAGGCGACGGTCTCCAAGGTCAGCGAGGACCAGCTCTTCTACCTGATGAGCCGGGGTATGACGGAGTTCGAGGCGATGGCGATGATCGTGCGCGGCTTCGTCGAGCCGATCGCCCGTGAGCTCCCGATGGAGTACGCGCTGGAGCTCAACCGGCTGATCGAGCTGCAGATGGAGGGCTCCGTCGGCTGACGCCGGCCGCACGCAGTCCAGTCCAGACCTTTCAGGAAGAGAGCACTACGACAGCCATGGCTGACGTCAACACCCCCACCGGCTCGACCACCGCCGGTTCGATCGAGGTCGGCACGGCCGGCGCAGGTGCGCAGCTGGCCGGCCCCGGCACGGGCCGGGCCACGGTCCGGCAGCCGATCGACGCCCGCGTCGCGGTCAAGCCCTCGTACGACGTGAACGACTTCCCGGTGCCCACCGGCCGCGAGGAGGACTGGCGGTTCACCCCGCTGCACCGCCTCGCCGGTCTGCACGACGGCACCGCCGCCGAGAGCGCGCGCGGCGAGGACAAGGTCGAGTTCGGCCTGCCGGCGGGCGTGACCGCCGAGCGGGTCGGCCGCGACGACGAGCGCCTGGGCAAGGCCGGCAAGCCGGTCGACCGGGTCGCCGCGCAGGCGTACAGCGCGTTCGAGCAGGCGCTGGTCGTCACCGTCCCCAAGGAGACGGTGCTCACCGAGCCGGTGAAGATCGACGTGCACGGCGAGGGCGGCGTCCGCTTCGCCCACGTGGTGATCGACGTCAAGGCGTTCGCCGAGGCCGTCGTGGTGATCAACCACACCGGTACCGGCACCCGCGCCGCCAATGTCGAGCTGCTCGTCGGTGACGGCGCCAAGCTGACCTTCGTCTCCGTGCAGGACTGGGACCGGGACGCGGTGCACGTCGTCCAGCAGACCGCGCTGGTCGGCCGGGACGCCTCGCTCAAGTCCGTGGTCGTCACCTTCGGCGGCGACGTGGTCCGGATCCACCCGCGCGTCACCTACGCCGCCCCCGGCGGTGAGGCCGAGCTGTTCGGCCTCTACTTCGCGGACGCCGGCCAGCACCTGGAGCACCGTCTGGTCATCGACCACGACACCCCGCACTGCCGCTCCAACGTGGTCTACAAGGGCGCCCTCCAGGGTCAGGACGCGCACGCGGTCTGGGTCGGCGACGTGCTGATCCGCGCCGCCGCCGAGGGCACCGACACCTACGAGCACAACCGCAACCTGGTGCTCACCGACGGCGCCCGGGTCGATTCGATCCCGAACCTGGAGATCGAGACCGGCGAGATCGTCGGCGCCGGCCACGCCTCGGCGACCGGCCGCTTCGACGACGAGCAGCTGTTCTACCTGCAGGCGCGCGGCATTCCGCAGGAGGAGGCCCGCCGCCTGGTGGTCCGCGGCTTCTTCGCCGAGCTGGTCCAGCAGATCGGCGTCCCCGAGCTGCACGACCACCTCATGGAGAAGATCGAGGCAGAGCTGGAAGCGAACGTCTGATGAGTTTCCTGCGTGCCTGCGCGCTGAGCGACCTGGCGGAGGACGTCCCCAAGCGCGTGGAGCTCAACGGCCTGCCGGTGGCGATCGTCCGTACGGACGAGGGCGTGTTCGCGATCAACGACATCTGCTCGCACGCGAACGTGTCGCTCTCCGAGGGCGAGGTCGAGGACTGCATGATCGAGTGCTGGCTGCACGGCTCCAGCTTCGACCTGCGCTCCGGCAAGCCCTCCGGTCTGCCGGCCACCAAGCCGGTCCCTGTCTACCCCGTAAAGATCGAAGGGGACGATGTGCTCGTCTCCGTCAACCAGGAGTCCTGAGTCCCCATGGCAACCCTTGAAATCCGTGACCTGCACGTCTCCGTCGAGGCCGAGGGCGGCCCGCGCGAGATCCTGCGCGGCGTCGACCTCACCGTGAAGCAGGGCGAGACCCACGCGATCATGGGCCCCAACGGCTCGGGCAAGTCGACCCTCGCCTACTCGCTGGCCGGGCACCCGAAGTACAACGTCACCGGCGGCTCGGTGCTGCTGGACGGCGAGGACGTCCTGGCGATGTCCGTCGACGAGCGCGCCCGGGCCGGTGTCTTCCTGGCCATGCAGTACCCGGTCGAGGTCCCCGGCGTGTCGGTCTCCAACTTCCTGCGCACCGCGGCCACGGCCGTGCGCGGCGAGGCCCCCAAGCTGCGGCTGTGGGTGAAGGAGGTCAAGGAGGCCATGGCGGCCCTCCAGATGGACCCGGCCTTCGCCGAGCGCAACGTCAACGAGGGCTTCTCCGGCGGTGAGAAGAAGCGCCACGAGATCCTGCAGCTGGAGCTGCTCAAGCCGAAGATCGCGATCCTCGACGAGACCGACTCGGGCCTGGACGTCGACGCGCTGCGCGTGGTCTCCGAGGGCATCAACCGGACCCGCTCCACCGGCGAGGTGGGCACCCTGCTGGTGACCCACTACACCCGCATCCTGCGGTACATCAAGCCCGACTACGTCCACGTCTTCGCGGCCGGCCGCATCGTCGAGTCCGGCGGTGCAGAGCTCGCCGACAAGCTGGAGAACGAGGGCTACGAGTCTTACGTGAAGGGCGGCGCTTCCGAGTGACCACGCATCCCGGCTCGGCACTCGCCGGGCTCCTGGACACCGACGCGATCCGTAAGGACTTCCCGATCCTGCAGCGCGTGCTGCACGACGGCAAGCCGCTGATCTACCTGGACAACGCGGCGACCTCGCAGAAGCCCCGTCAGGTGCTCGAAGCGCTGAACGCCTACTACGAGCGGTACAACGCCAATGTGCACCGCGGCGTCCACGTCCTGGCCGAGGAGGCCACGGCGCTGTACGAGGGTGCCCGCGACAAGGTCGCGGCGTTCATCAACGCGCCGAGCCGGGACGAGGTGATCTTCACCAAGAACGCCTCGGAGTCGCTCAACCTGGTCGCGAACATGCTCGGCTGGGCGGACGAGCCCTACCGGGTGGACGCCGACGCCGAGATCGTCATCACCGAGATGGAGCACCACTCCAACATCGTCCCGTGGCAGCTGCTCTCGCAGCGCACCGGCGCGAAGCTGAAGTGGTTCGGCCTCACGGACGACGGCCGGCTCGACCTGTCGAACATCGACCAGCTGATCACCGAGAAGACGAAGATCGTCTCCTTCACGCTGGTCTCCAACCTGATGGGCACCATCAACCCGGTCGAGGCGATCGTGCGCCGCGCCCAGGCGGTCGGCGCCCTGGTGCTGATCGACGCCTCGCAGGCAGCCCCGCACATGGTGCTGGACGTCCAGGCGCTGGAGGCCGACTTCGTCGCCTTCACCGGCCACAAGATGGTCGGCCCGACCGGCATCGGTGTCCTCTGGGGCCGCCAGGAGCTGCTGGAGGACCTCCCGCCGTTCCTCGGCGGCGGCGAGATGATCGAGACCGTCACCATGGGCTCGTCCACCTACGCCCCCGCGCCGCACAAGTTCGAGGCGGGCACCCCGCCGATCGCCCAGGCGGTCGGTCTCGGTGCGGCCATCGACTACCTGTCGGGCATCGGCATGGACAAGATCGCGACGCACGAGCACGCGATCACCGAGTACGCGGTCGAGCGCCTGCTGGAGGTCCCCGACCTGCGGATCATCGGTCCGCGCACGGCCGTGGACCGCGGTGCGGCGATCTCCTTCGTGCTGGGTGACATCCACCCGCACGACGTCGGCCAGGTGCTGGACGAGCAGGGCATCGCGGTGCGGGTGGGCCACCACTGCGCGCGGCCGGTCTGCCTGCGGTACGGCGTTCCGGCGACCACGCGGGCGTCGTTCTACCTGTACTCGACGCCGGGTGAGGTCGACGCGCTGATCGACGGCCTGCACCACGTCCGGAACTTCTTCGGCTGAGGGAGCTGAGGGTCCACATGAAGCTCGACTCCATGTACCAGGAGATCATCCTGGACCACTACCGCAACCCCCATGGCAAGGGGCTGCGGGCGGGTGACGCCGAGGTACACCACGTCAACCCGACCTGCGGCGACGAGATCACCCTCCGGGTGAGGCTCGACGGCGTCAACGTCGCGGACATCTCGTACGAGTCGCAGGGCTGCTCGATCAGCCAGGCCAGTGCCTCGGTGCTGAACGACCTGGTCGTCGGCAAGAACATCGGCGAGGCGCAGGCCATCCAGGAGGCGTTCCTGGAGCTGATGCAGAGCAAGGGCCAGGGTGAGGGCGACGAGGAGCTGCTGGAGGACGCGGTCGCGTTCGCCGGCGTCTCCAAGTACCCCGCGCGGGTCAAGTGCGCACTGCTGAGCTGGATGGCCTGGAAGGACGCCACCGCCAAGGCGCTGGCCGAGCACCCCGCCGTCAACGACTGAAGCTGAAGAGGACGTATCCCATGAGCGACACCGAGACCGGCGGCCCGGCCCCGGCCGAGGCCGCCACCGACGGCCCGACCGTGATCGTCGGCACCACCGCAGGCACCGTCTCCGTCGAGGACCTCACCGAGGCCCTGATGGACGTCGTCGACCCCGAGCTGGGCATCGACGTCGTCAACCTGGGCCTGATCTACGGCATCCACATCGACGAGTCCGATGTGGCCACCATCGACATGACGCTCACCTCGGCGGCCTGCCCGCTGACGGACGTCATCGAGGACCAGGCGAAGACCGCCACGGACGGCCTCGTCCAGGACCTGCGCATCAACTGGGTCTGGATGCCGCCGTGGGGCCCGGACAAGATCACCGACGACGGCCGCGAGCAGCTGCGCGCCCTCGGCTTCAACGTCTGAGCCGCCGTCCCGGCCTGTACCACCACTGCCGCGTGAACCCCCGGGTTCACGCGGCAGTGTCGTCTCCCGGGGTCAGTGCCACGCGGGTACGGGCACCCGCCTCCACAGCACGAGCGGGTACGGATCGGCCCGGCCACCGCAGCGGTGGCCGGGCCGATCCGTAGGTGTGGGCGTTCGGGCGGCTATGCCGCCGCCGGCCGGGGGCGGCGCAGCACGGCTGCGGCGAGCGCCAGGCAGGCGACGGCGGCGAGGGCGACGAAGCCGCTGACGGACGGCAGCAGGCCGTAGCGCTGGATCAGGGCGCCGAGGGCGACGATCGGCACCGAGCTGCCCAGGTAGACGATCACCCAGAGCGCGCTCAGCTCGCTGCCGCGGCGCTCCGGGTCCATCGCGGCGACCGCGCTGGTGAACAGCGAGCGGAAGGCGATGCCCTGGCAGATGCCGCCCAGCACGCTGCCGATCAGCAGCAGCGCGGGCGTCCCGGTGTACGCGGCGGCGACGACCAGGCCGAGGCCGCTCGCCAGGCCCGCCATGCCGAGGGCGATCACCAGGCGGTCCGAGGTCGGCGGGACGAGCAGCTGGGCGGCCGCCGAGGAGCCGAGCAGCAGCGCGGCGACCACCGCGCCCATCAGGTGCGAGTCGGTGTGCAGCAGCCGCGCGGAGAAGGCCGGCGCCAGGCTGAGGTAGACGCCGAAGACGCCGTAGGAGACGAAGCCCGCGGCGGCGGCGAGCAGGAACGCCCGGCGGCCCTGGCGGGGCAGGGCCAGCCGGCGCGGGCGCAGGTGCGCCGGGGTCGTGATGCGCGGCGGGGAGGCCGGGGGCCGCTGGCGGCCGGGCATCCGGGGGTGCACCAGCGCGAGCGGCACGCACAGCGCCAGCAGCGCGACGGCGTGCAGCAGGAAGGGCGTGCGCAGCGGCTCCGGGCCGCCGGACAGGGCGGCGCCGACGATCGGGCCCATCGCCACGCCGCCGGCCGAGCAGGCCAGGGTGAGCTTGGCGGCGAGCGTCGGGTGGTCGGGCAGCAGGTCGCCCAGCGCCGCCCCGGCGGCGCCGGTGGAGAGCCCGACCGCGACGCCCTGGACGATCCGCCCGGCGGCCAGCTGCCAGAAGCTCCCAGCGGTCGCGAAGATCAGGTCACCGCTCGCGGCCAGCGCCACGGCGGGCAGGATCAGCGCCCGCCGGCCCAGCAGGTCGGACCAGTGGCCGGCCGCGGCCAGCACGGGGACCAGCGCGAAGACGTACAGCGCGAAGAGCACCGAGGTGTCCAGCGGGGTCATGCCGAGCCGCTGCTGGAGGTAGGGGTAGATCGGGGTGGCCAGGTTGGCGCCGATCAGCAAGAGCAGGAGAGCGGCGGCGCAGAGGCCGACGCGGATGCCGCGCATCGCGTTCCAGCGGCTGATGGCGGCCAGCTGGAGCTGAGGACGAGGGGCGAGCTCCAGAGGGAGCAGGGTCTCCGAGAGTCGGCGTCCGTCGAACTGCCCGGAGGTGGGCAGGCCGGAGCCGGCGGGGGAGAGGTCCGCCATGGCAGGGGTCTCCTGTGGCCGGGCACCACCGGGGGTCGGCGGGGTGTGCCGATGCGCCCGTCCTGCGGCGCTGTGGTGGTGGCCTCGGTGCGGGGCTCCCTGGCGGAGCGAGGTGTGCTGAGGAATGCGGGCTTCGTTGCCCGGTGGGCCGCGCGGGGTGTGCGCGGCGCCAGACGAAGGATACGCGCTGGCCGGGACCGGGCGTACCTCGGCGGCGCGCGCCGGAGGGCGCCGCATCGGCGCGGCAGGGCGGATACGCTGAGGCAGTAGGCCGGTACACGGCGCTGATCCGCCCGTACCGCTCGGTTGACGGCTCGCTGTAGGGAGAACGCGCAACGATGGTCGGACGACGTCGCAAGAGCCAGGACAACCCGTCGGCGACCGGGCCAGGCGAGCGCCCTGCCGAGGGCCTGCTGCCGGCCGACTTCGAGCTGGAGGACCTGTACGGGGCGTTCGCCGCGCACGGCCGGGACGACGAGGACATGGACGACGAGGCCGTGCTGGTGCCCCCCGTCCGGCTGCCCTCGCAGGAGGCGCTGGCGGCCGAGGCGCTGGCCGTGCCGATGCTCGGGTACGCGCTGAAGCTCTCCCGCTGGACGGCCCCGCACCGCCCGGTGGACGAGTTCGGTGACCTCACCGACGCGGACCGCGAGCCCGCCGCCCGGCTGCTGGGCCTGGCGCCCGCCGAGGGCGAGGTGCCCGAGGAGGCGGTGATCGAGGCGATGCGGGCCTGGTCGCTGGCCTGCGACCTGGACCTGGTGGAGATCGGCACGACCGCCGAGGGCGCGCACGTGGCGATCCCGGGCCCGGACCTGGAGCCCGCCGAACAGGGGGACGCCGAGACCGTCCTCGAACTGTGGCTGACGGCCGCGGGCATCGTCCGCGAGCTGGCCGCCGAGGCGGACTCGCTGCCCGGGCCGGGCGAGGAGGAGGCCGAGGCCGAGGAGGACTCGGAGCGGACCGAGGAAAGCCGGCTCGCCGAGGTCGAGGAGTCCAGGGACGAGGCCGCGGAGCTGCTCGACGAGGCGCTCCAGGTGCTCTACGAGACCACGGCCTTCGCGGACCCGGGCACCGAGACCGTCCCGCTGGGCGTGCTGGCCGCGCTGCTGGTGGTGCCCGAGGGCGAGGACCCGAGCGAGGAGCTGCTCGGCGACATCACCGACGTCATGGTCGCGCTGGACCCGATGCTCGCCGACCTGGCCGAGCTGGGCCTCCTGGAGTACCGGCCGATCGACCCCGAGCTCTTCGACGAGGAGGAGGGCGAGGAGAGCGCCGAGCAGGCCGCCGCCGTACCGACGGGCGACGAGCCGCTGGACGAGGCGGAGTCGGCCCGATTCGGCCTGGTCAGGCTGACCCCGCTCGGGCAGTACGGCGTCCGGCAGTGGCTGCTGGAGGACGGCTACGACGCGCCGCTGGTCGGCGAGCTGGCGCAGGGCGATGCCGCGGACCTGCTGCGGGCCGTCTCCGAGGCCTCCAACGTGCTGCCTGAGGAGGAGGTACGGGAGTGGGTCAAGGGGCGTGAGGCCCTCCCGGCGGCGCGCGAGCTGCTGGACGCGGCGCGTGGCACCGACACCTACGCCCCGCTGCGCCGGATGCTCTGCCAGCTGGCGCTGAACGAGCTGGGCGCGGCGGCCGAGCCGGCCGTCCGCGAGGTGCTGGACGACCCCGAGCTGGGCGGCGGCGCGCGCGCCTGGCTGGCGGCGCAGGGCGCGCAGGACGTGCCCACCCCGGAGCGCGGGATGGCGCTCTGGACGGTGATCGACACCTTCGCCGCGCAGCTGATCGACAGCGGCGGCGACGCCGAGCTGCTGCGCGAGCTGATCGGGGGGCTGCCGGTGACGGACAACCCCGCGAGCTACTTCGGCGAGCTGTGGCGGGTCGACCACCCGTACACGGCGGAGGTGCTGGAGGCCGTCGGTGAGCTGCACCTGGACCGGCAGGTGGCCAAGGAGGCCCGCAAGGCCGCCTTCAAGGCGCGTTCGAAGAAGGGCTGACGGCCGCCGCGGGAGGGTGTGGCGGGGCCGTCGGTCAGGGCAGGTCGAGCGAGCCGTCCTCGGTGAAGGGGAAGAAGGGGTTGTGGGCGAGCTCCCAGAGGTGGCCGTCCGGGTCCTCGAAGTACCCGGAGTAGCCGCCCCAGGAGGTGGCGGCCGGCGGCTTGACGACCGTGGCGCCGGCGTCGACGGCCGTCTTCAGGGCGGCGTCGACCAGCTCGGGTGACTCCAGGTTGACCGCGAGGGTCACGCCCCGGAAGGAGGGCTCGCCGGTCGCGGGGACGCCCGCGTCGGCGGCCAGCTCCTCGTACGGGAACAGGCCGAGGGCGGAGTCCGCGGTGCGGAACCAGACGATCTCGGGGCTGGAGGCGGCGGAGCGCCGCCAGCCCAGGGCCTCGTAGAAGCGGGTGCTCTCGGCGAGGTCCGAGACGCCGAGGGTGACGATGCTGATGCGGGCGGGGAAGGCGGCGGATGCTGTCATGCCGACCAGCGTAGGCACGGCGACTGACATCACCGGCAGGACGTGGCCCGGTGCCCGATCCGGCAACCGTACGGCGGAAGCTGATGACCCGGCATGTCCCGCGCCCGTATCGTTGGGCGGGCAGCGGCCGGGTGGCGGAGGATACCGCGGGAGCGGGCGCGGCGCGCGGGCAGGGACGAGCACGGCGAGTACACGGGGGTGCGGCAAGAGGATGATGAGAGAGAGCGGGCGCAGGCGTCAGGAGCCGGAAGACCTCTACGCCGACCAGGAGGTGTTCTCCCGTCAGACGCTCGCCGGGGCCGGTTTCCCGGTGTACGGGGTGGGCCGGGCCGCCCGGGGCGAGGGTGCGCATCGCGCCGCCCCCGCGCGTGCGGGCGAGAACGCGCCCCCCGGCAGTGACTCTCTCGCGGCCTTCGAGACCTCCAACGGCGAACTCAGCTGGGTGGAGGTCCGCTCCGGCGACTGGACCTCGGCCGAGGGTCCCTACGTCAGCGTCCGTACCTACCGCCCCGGCGCCGACGGCGGCGAGAGCCTGCCCGAGCTGGAGGACGTGGTCGAGGACGAGCGCGACCGGGTGTACGAGCAGCTGGGCATCGACGAGGGCGAGGGCCCGGGCCGGGTCCGGGCCCTGCGGGAGTGGATCACCGTCGAGGGCGAGCCGCGCTCGGTGCAGATCCACGAGGACCGCCGCCCCGAGGGCGATCCGCGCCAGGAGCCCAGGGCCGTCTGGGCGGGCCGGCTGCGGGTGGACGGGCTGACCGTCACCGTCTGCGGGCGGGGCGTGCCGCCGGGCGGGGTCGAGCTGGCGAGGATCGAGGACTTCGAACGCTACATTCTCGGACGCACCGACCTGATGCGCCGGCTGGCGGCCGGCCGCAGCAGCTTCGTCCCGATGGAGGAGCGCGAACTGCCGCCCGTGGTGGGGCTGGAGGCGCACCGCGCGCTGGTGGAGCACAGCATCGCCGAGTCGGTCGCGATCGAGGCGCAGGTACGGACCCAGCGCAGTGCCCGGCTGCCCCGCCGGCTGCGTGGCGAGGCCGGGGCGCTGCGTTGGGAGGCCGCCGTCCGGCAGCAGATGCGGCTGGCCTCGGAGACCCGCGCCCAGGCGGGCGCGGCCGTCACGGCGATGGTGAACCACCTGACCAGGCTGGCCCAGAACACCGACTGGGCGGTCGGCACGGCGGAGGGGCAGGCCGCCGTGGAGGAGGTCATCCGGTACACCGTGTTCGCCAGCGAGGTGCCGAGCCTGCCCGCGCAGCGCGCCTGGGAGCAGCTCTGGGACGGCAGGCCCGGGCAGCCGGGGGTGCTGGTGCGGGACGTGCGTGCCACCTTCGAGGGGCTGACGCTGCGTGAGGGCGTCTGGCTGTCGGCCTGGGAGCAGTGGCGGCTGGAGCGCGCCCACTGATCGCCCGGCCGCCCTCGCCTCGGGTGCCGGTGCCGCCGGTGCCGCCGCCGGTCGGGAGCGGGTCGCTCGTACCCGGCCTTGTGCCGATCCGCAAAGGAAGGGTCATGAGTTCGGATTCAGTTGGCAAAACGACACCCTGACCCGGTGTCGGATTTCACCCGAGGTTCATCCGGGCAGCACAGTCTGCTGGGCGTCGACGTCGAGCTCGACGCCCAGACCTTCAGGAGTGACTGCCATGTCGCTGTCCCGCCGGGACTTTGTGAACCGTTCCACCCTCGTCGGGGCCGGCGTGCTGATCGCCGGCAGCGCGGAGGCCCTGGCCACCGCGCCGGGTGCGATCGCCGCTCCCGCCGGCGGCACGGCGCAGGCCGCGGAGACCGCGGACGCCGCGCGGGCCGCCGTCGGCTACGGCCCGCTGGTCGCGGACCCGGAGCACCTGCTCGCGCTCCCCAAGGGCTTCAAGTACACCGTGGTCACCCGCGCCGGTGTCACCAGGCTGAAGACCGGCGAGTTCACCCCGAGCAACCACGACGGCACCTCCGCCTTCGAGGACGAGCACGGCGGCAACCTGCTGGTCACCAACCACGAGCTGGGCGGCCCGCGCGCCAACTGGCCGAACCCGGTGCCACTGACCGAGGGTCACGTCTACGACCCGGCGGCGTCCGGCGGCTGCACGGTGGTGCACGTCCGTGCCAACGGCAAGGTCGAGGAGTGGGTCGGCATCGCCGGTACCTCCACCAACTGCGCCGGTGGCGTCTCTCCGTGGGGCACCTGGCTGTCGGGCGAGGAGACCGAGGACAAGGCCGGCAAGAACGGCATGACCAAGGATCACGGCTACATCTTCGAGGTCGACCCGTTCGACGACGAGTACAACCTCGACCCGCAGCCGGTCAAGGCGTTCGGCCGCTACGCGCACGAGGCCGTCGTGGTCGACCCCAAGCGTGGCCACGTCTACCTGACCGAGGACGCCTCCAACCCGAACGGGCTGCTCTTCCGCTGGACCCCGCCGGCCGGCTTCAAGCACGGCCGCTACCAGCTGCGCAAGCTCGCCGCCGACGCCGGTGTGCTGGAAGCCTTCAAGGTCTTCGACGCCCAGGGCAAGCTGGTCGACGACCTCTCCCGCGCCACCAAGGTCGGCACCACCTACGGCGTGGACTGGGTCAAGGTCCAGGAGCGCGACGCCCAGACCGTCTCCGTTCGCAAGCAGTTCAAGGACGGCGAGGTCACCCGCGCCCGCAAGCTGGAGGGCATGTGGTGGGGTGACGGCGGCTTCCACTTCGTCTCCAGCTTCGCCCGCGCGGAGAGCCCCGTCCAGCACGACGGCCAGGTCTGGTTCTACGACCCGGTCCGCCGCACCATCACCCTCAAGGTGCTGCTCGGCGTCAACACCGACGTGTTCGGCGACCACGACAACTACGACGGCCCGGACAACATCACCGTCTCGCCCTACGGCGGCATCGTGATCGCGGAGGACGGCGAGGGCCAGTCGCACCTCTTCGGCGCCACCGAGGACGGCCTGACCTACCCGATCGCCCGCAACGAGCTGAACATCGGCACGGCGGAGAAGCCGGAGTTCAGCGAGTTCACCGGCGTCACCTTCTCGGACGACGGCCGGACGCTGTTCGCCAACATCCAGGTGCCGGGCATCCAGCTCGCCATCACCGGCCCGTGGCACCGCCTCAACGAGCACAAGCGCGGCCAGGGCTACGGCGCCTGACACCCCGCTCCGCCGAGGGCCCGCCGGGAGCGCATCCCGGCGGGCCCCCGGCCGTCCGCCGTCGGCCTTCGGTGCTCGGCCATGCGTCCGTCGGCCTTCGTCGGTCGGTCGTCCTGGGTCAGTCGTCGGCGGGCAGACGCAGCTGGAGCATCGCCAGCAGGCGCTGCTGGGGCTGCGCCAGGTCCACGCCCGTCAGCTGCTCGGCCCGGCGCACCCGGTAGCGCAGCGTGTTGGGGTGGATGTGCAGTGCCCGGGCCGCCACCCGCACCTCGCCGAGCGCGTCCAGCCAGGCCAGCACCGACTCGGCCAGCCTGGTGCCGTGCCGGCGGTCGTACTCGGTCAGCGCCGTCAGCCGGGGATCGCGCAGGCCCGTCCGCTCCTGGAGCAGCGCCAGCATCTCGCTGACCAGCACCTCCGCCTGTACGTCGCTCAGCGCGGCGACCTCCGGCGCCACCCCGCCGCGCCCCATCGCGTCCAGGATCCGGTCCGCCTGCGCCCGGGACTCCGGGACGGCCGCGAGCGCCTCGACGGTACTGCCGATGGCCGCGCGCAGCGGTACCCCGAGGTGGTCCCGGGCGGCGTCGACCACCTCCTGAGCCCAGCCGCGCACGGTCGTGATCGCCAGCCCCGCGGGCAGCTCGGGCAGCAGCACGTACACCCGGGAGTCGATCGGCGCGAGCAGCGCGCCCCGGTGCCGCGCGGCGGTGTGCACCGAGATCAGGCCGGTCACCTCCGCCCGGGTCAGCTCCAGGTCGGTGCCCTCACCCGGCCCCGAGCGGCCGGCCGGGACCGCCGCGTAGGCGAGCACGGTGGCCGGGCGGCGCAGGTCCAGGCCCAGGTGGGTGGCCAGCGACTGCGGGCCGGTGGAGCCCTCCAGCAGGCCGGTCAGCAGGGTCTGGGTGAGCCGGACGTCCGCCGACAGCTCCCGGCGCCGGCGTACCAGCTGCGCCGCCGCCACCCGGGCCGCGCCGACCAGCGCCTGCTCCGCCTGCGGGGCCAGCGGCTGCGCGCCCTCCTGGACCCAGATGGTGCCCAGCGGCTGCGCGCCCGCCCGGATGCCGATCGCCAGCCGGCGCCGCAGGCCCAGCTCCGGGTGCGGGTCGATCGCGATCATCGTGTCCGAGCTGCGCAGATGCTGGAAGATGCCCCACTCGCGGAGCTTGGCCAGATATGGCTCGGGCCCCTGCCGCCCGAGGATCGAGGCCCGGCGCAGGTCGTCCACCTCGTCGGAGTCGGACGAGCGGGAGTAGGCCAGCACCCGGCTGGAGGTGTCCTCGATGGAGACGATGCCGTTGGTGAGCGCGGCGACCGTCTGGGCCAGCGAGAACAGGTCGCCGACGTTGTGCTCCGGGGTGTCGGGTGCGTCCGGCCCGGCGATGATCGCGCGGGCGAGCGAGTCCAGGTGCTCCCAGCGGGCCTCGCGGCGTACGGACAGCAGGGCCACCCCGGCCTCCGCGGCCGCCTCGCGCAGCGCGTCGGCCTGGCCGGGGGCGTCCAGCTTCACCGCGACGGCCGCGGCACCGGCCCGTCCGGCGGCCCGCAGGGCGGGCAGGGCGGCGCGGCCCCGGGCGCCGATCGCCAGCACCAGCTCGCCGGGCGCGGCGGTGGCCTGGTCCTCGGGGTCGAGGATCGCGACGTCCCGTACGGGTACGTCCAGCCCGGCCGGCGCCGCCTGGAGTTCGACCAGCGGCTCGCCGAGGGACATCAGCAGGCGGCGCAGCGGGATGCCGCCGCCCGGGGCCGGCGCCGCGGAGGGGCCGGGGTCTCTCATTCGGCCCTCGTTTCGTCGGCTCGGACAACTCCGTCCGGATGACTTTAGCCGCCCGGCCAATCAAGTGGCCGGGTCGACGGGATTAGCGTTTGCTCCTGGCCGACGTGCGACCCGCGCCGGCTTCCCCCATGACCCGAAGGAGAGCGCGCGCCATGGATGCTGTGACCCAGGTCCCCGCGCCGGTGAACGAGCCGGTCCGCAGCTACGCCCCCGGAAGCCCGGAACGGGCCCGCCTGGAGGCCAAGCTGAAGGAGCTGGGCGGCCAGGAGCCGGTCCAGCTGACCATGACGATCAACGGTGAGCGCCGGATGGGCGGCGGCACCGAGATCGACGTCGTGCAGCCGCACAACCACGCTGCCAAGCTCGGTACCCTGCGCAACGCCACCCAGGCGGACGCGCAGGACGCCATTGACGCTGCCCTCGCCGCTGCCCCGGCCTGGCAGGCGCTCTCCTTCGACTCCCGCGCCGCGATCTTCCTCAAGGCCGCGGACCTGCTGGCCGGCCCCTGGCGCGAGACGCTGGCCGCCGCGACCATGCTGAACCAGTCCAAGACCGCGCAGCAGGCCGAGATCGACTCCTCCTGCGAGCTGATCGACTTCCTGCGCTTCAACGTGCACTTCGCCCGGCAGATCATCGCCGAGCAGCCGATCTCCTCGGACGGCGTCTGGAACCGCAGCGACCACCGCGCGCTGGAGGGCTTCGTCTACGCGATCACGCCGTTCAACTTCACCGCCATCGCGGGCAACCTGCCCACCGCCCCCGCCCTGATGGGCAACGTGGTGCTGTGGAAGCCGTCCCCCACCCAGCAGTACTCCGCGCACCTGCTGATGCAGCTGCTGGAGGCGGCCGGCCTGCCCAAGGGCGTCATCAACATGGTCACCGGCGACGGCCTGGCCGTCTCCGAGGTCGCGCTCAAGCACCCCGACCTGGCCGGCATCCACTTCACCGGCTCGACGGCGACCTTCCAGCACCTGTGGCGCGAGGTCGGCAACAACATCGCCGGCTACCGCACCTACCCGCGGATCGTCGGCGAGACCGGCGGCAAGGACTTCCTGGTCGCCCACCCGTCCGCCGACCCGGCCGTGCTGAAGACCGCGATGACCCGCGGCGCCTTCGAGTTCCAGGGCCAGAAGTGCTCGGCGCTCTCCCGCGCCTACGTCCCGGCCTCGATCTGGGCCGGGCTGAAGGACGAGTTCAAGGCCGAGGTCGAGGGCCTGACCATGGGCGACGTCAACGACTTCGGCAACTTCATGAGCGCCGTGATCGACAGCCGTTCGTTCGCCAAGAACAAGGCCGCGATCGACCGCGCCCAGGCCGACCCGTCGGTCGAGGTGCTGGCCGGCGGCACGTACGACGACTCGGTGGGCTACTTCGTCCGCCCGACCGTGCTGGTCTGCCAGGACCCGGCGTCCGAGTACTTCCGTGACGAGTACTTCGGCCCGATCCTCGCCGTGCACGTCTACGAGGACGAGAAGTACGACGAGATGCTGACCCAGATGGAGTCCGTCTCCAGCTACGGCCTGACCGGCGCCGTCATCGCCCAGGACCGCGCGGCCATCGAGCACGCGATGCTCAAGCTGCGCCACGCGGCCGGCAACTTCTACATCAACGACAAGCCGACCGGCGCCGTCGTCGGCCAGCAGCCCTTCGGCGGCGGCCGTGCCTCCGGCACCAACGACAAGGCCGGCGCCAAGCAGAACCTGATGCGCTGGACGTCGACCCGCTCGGTCAAGGAGACGTTCGTCCCGCCGACGGACTACCGCTACCCGCACATGGGCTGACCATCCGCCCACCGGGGGCGGCGGGCCCCACCCTCAGCCCGCCGCCCCCACCCCCCCGCCCCCACCCCGCGCTTTCTGCCACCCTTGGAAGCACCTCCTCCAGGAGTACCGATGCTCCGTTCCGCCCTCCTCGCCGCCTCCCGCTCCCCGCAGGTGCGCACCGTCGTCGAGAAGTTCCCGCCGACCCACGCCATAGTCGAGCGCTTCGTCGCCGGCGAGCGCCTGGACGACGCCGTCACCGCCTGCGACGACCTGGTGGCCACCGGCCGCAAGGTCACCCTGGACCACCTCGGCGAGGACACCAAGGACGCCGCCCAGGCCGCCGGCACCGCCGAGGCGTACGAGCACCTGCTCGCCGCCCTCAAGGACACCGGCCTCGCCGCCGGCGCCGAGGTGTCGGTCAAGCTCTCGGCCGTGGGCCAGTTCCTCCCGGTGGACGGCGAGAAGATCGCGCTGGAGAACGCCCGCCGGATCTGCGAGGCGGCGGCCGCCGCGGGCACCACGGTCACCCTGGACATGGAGGACCACACCACCACCGACTCCACCCTGGCCATCGCCCGCGAGCTGCGCGCGGACTTCCCGTGGCTGGGCGTGGTGCTCCAGGCGTACCTGCGCCGCACCGAGGAGGACTGCCGCGAGTTCGCGGCGGCCGGCTCGCGCGTGCGCCTGTGCAAGGGCGCCTACAAGGAGCCCGAGTCGGTCGCGTTCCAGGGCAAGCGCGAGGTGGACCTCGCGTACGTCCGCGCGCTCAAGGTCCTGATGGCCGGCGAGGGCTACCCGATGATCGCCTCGCACGACCCCAACATGATCAAGATCGCCGGCCAGCTCGCCGAGTGGAACGGCCGCACGCGCGACAGCTTCGAGTACCAGATGCTCTTCGGCATCCGCCCCGAGGAGCAGCTGCGCCTGGCCGAGGCCGGCAACACCATGCGGGTCTACCTCCCGTACGGCGAGGAGTGGTACGGCTACTTCATGCGCCGCCTCGCCGAGCGCCCGGCCAACCTCACGTTCTTCCTGCGCGCGATGGCCACGCGCGGCTGAGGCCGTCCGGCGTCCGGCTTCCGGAATCGGAACCCGGCATCCTGGCTCGGGGCGAGCGCACTCCCGGTGCGCTCGCCCCGTCGTCGTACGTCCGGTCGTACCGTCAGTCCTCCAGGGCGTCGCGAGGCTCGGTACGCATCGACATCGAGTCCGGGCGCGGGCTGATCCTGCTCGACGCGCTCGCCGATCGCTGGGGCGTCGCCCCGCGACCACCGTCCGGCAAGACCGTGTGGTGCGAACTGGACCTGCCCGCGCCCGTCGGCGGGGGCGAGGTGTGCTGAATCCGCTGTGGTGTCCTCGAACGTCGAGGTTCTCCGCCAGGTTCTGCCCGAGGCCCTGCCGTGGAGCACCTTCCTCCCCGCGGAGGACATGGATGCGATGCTTGCCGAGCTGGCGGACACCGCGCGGGGCGCGGCGGCCTTGGAGAACCTCACTCCGATCGCGCTTCTGCTGTCACAGTGGCGGCACAGTGCGGAGATCTACGCGGCCCCGGACTTGCTTGCCATCCTGACCCGCGAGCCTGAGGGCGACCTCGGCCCCGTCCCGGAGCCTCGGGTCGCCGAGTGAGCCCGAAGCGAGGGGATCGGGCCGCACCGCCCCCGGTCGGCGGCGAATACGACCTCCGGTTCGCCGGTGGCGAGGCCGCCGAAGGCTGGGAGCATCTCACCCGGCATGCCGCAGGCAATCTGCGCCGGGCATTCGAGCGGATCCGCTCCGCCCCACGCGCTGCGGACAGCCCTGACCGTCAGCACCGGCTCAAGGGCGCGCTCGGGAATGCGGTCTTCAAGGGGTGAGACGCTCGAACGGTGGCAGTACGAGGTCACGGGCGGTGGCCGCATCTGGTACCTGCCGGACGACGCCGGCCGCACCGTGTGGATCACCTATGCGGGGACGGGCCACACCAGGGCCACGGACTGAGCGTGAGCCCCCATGGCTGATTGCTTAGGGTAATCGTACGATTGCTGAAAGTGTTCGCACGCCCTCGTCCGGGTGTACCGTGGCCGCCGTGAACGGGTCGCCCCTGTCAGAGACGGGGCGAGCCCGGCGGGGTGTAGTCGCACCCCGGCCGGGCTCTTCACCCGCCGAGTGGACAAGGACCACTGAGGGATGCTCAGGCATGCTATCGCGCCTTCGCGCGACTTCACGCAGATCTCCAACGCGCAGGCGTGGGACGACAGTCTGTCCGACGCCGCGTTCCGGTTGCTGGTGCGGGGGATGGCACTGCCGCCCTCGCACGCTCGTTCGACCACCGTGACCGAACTGGCCGCCGGACTCACCGGCGGACGGATCACTGCGGACCGGGCGCGCCGTCAACTCGCCCGCGCCGGGCTGCTGCACTGCACGCGGTGGCGCAACGCCACCGGACAGGTCCGCACCGAGTCACTGCTGTCGAACGTGCCGCTCAGTGCGGCGGAGGCCGAGCGGTACTTTGCCGAGCACCTCGGGCAGCAGCAGCGCTGCGGCAGGCCGCCGGGTGCCGGAGGACGAGGATGCGGTGAGGCCGCGCTGCGGGCCTCCGGCACCGCCCTCCCTGCGGGAGAGACATCGGGTAAGGGTGAGACTTCGCCCCTCCCGGTCCCGTCCTCCGCGCCGCGGCCGCGCGCCGCGCCGGAGTGGGAAGTCGGCCCGGCCGGCTTCCCACTCCCCATGGAGGCTTCTGCCGAAGCCGCCGAAGCTGAGCGGGTGCTGACGTCGCTGCGGCGCAGTGACCCACGCCTGGTGCTCGGGGCCGCCGAGGTGGGCCGGTTGGCGCCGCTGGCGGCCGAGTGGCTGGCGAGGGGGGTGAGTTCGGCGGGCGTGCTGCACGCGTTGACAGCCGGGCTGCCGCAGCAGATCAAGTCACCGGCGGCGCTGGTGCGGTGCCGGCTGCGGGAGAAGACGCCCGCGCCCGTCCAGGTCATGCCGCTGGTGGCGTGTGAGGGGTGTGAGCGGGCGTTCCGGCCGGTCGGCGGGGAGTCGAGGTGCGGGGCGTGCCGGCGGGAGGGCGCCGCCGCGCCGGCGGGCGGTGGGGAGCGCAGAGGCTGGCGCGAACGGGTGGCGCTGGCGGGGCGTGCCGGGTTGACGACCCTGACCGAGACCTGACACGTTCTCGGCATGAGCCTGCCGTTCAGCACGTCGCGGATGCAGGAGACCGCCGTGGTCACGGCGCCGGACGGGTCGGCGGTGCGGCCGCTGGAGGTCCTGGCGGGCGCCGCGAGCTTCGCGCACTTCGAGCTCGCCCCGGGACAGGTCTCGCAGGCGGTGTCCCACGCCACGGTGCAGGAGATCTGGTACGTGGTGGCGGGCGCCGGGGAGATGTGGCGCAGCCAGGACGGCCGCGAGGAGATCGCCGCGCTCGAACCGGGCGTCTGCCTGACCATCCCGCTCGGTACGACGTTCCAGTTCCGCGCGGGCCCGGACGGCCTGCGGGTGGTTGCCACGACCGTCCCGCCGTGGCCGGGCACCCCGGACGAGGCCCGACTCGAACACGGACCCTGGTGACCTCGGCCAACTCCCGCGCCCGAGCGGTGGTCTGACCGAGCTCCTCACGGCCGGTTCCTCGGCACCCCTGTGCTATGAAATGCATGTTCGCATCTCACGGGGGAGTCTCATGTCATACCCGCCTCAGCCCGCCGCGCCCGGTGGGCAGTCCTACCCCGCCCAGCAGCCGTACGGGCAGCAGCCCTACGGGACTCCGCCGCCGCAGCCGTACGGGCGGCAGGCCCAGCCGTACGCCCAGCAGCCCCAGCCGTACGCGCCGGGCCCGCCGTCGGGGAAGCCGCCGAAGAGACGTGGCCTCAGAGCCTTCCTGATCGGGCTCGGCACCCTCGGCGGTCTGATCGCGATCTTTGCGGGCATGGTGATCTACCACGTCACCACCCGCCCCGCCCAGCCGGACATCGGCGGTGACAACAGCCCCTGGCAGAAGCTCGCCGCCGGTATGACCGCCGCGCTCGCCGCCAAGGACGAGGAGGCGTTCGTCAAGGCCTTCAAGACCGACGAGTTGAAGGAGAAGCAGCGCAAGGTCTTCCGCAACCTCGTCAAGATCCCCTGGGAGAGCGCCCACTGGGAGACCCAGTTCGCCCGCCCGCTCAACGGCGACATGATGGTCGTCTTCGTGCACCAGGTGAAGGCCGTTGACAGCAAGCCGGTGGCCGAGACGTACAACTGGCGCGTCGACGACACCATCACCGATCCGAAGATCAGCGAGGTCTCGGGCTCCAAGACCCTCCAGGGCAAGACCTCGGACGGCAGCTTCTACCCCGCTCCCTGGGACTTCTACGAGGAGCTGGCGGTCGAGACCCGCGACAACCTCGTCCTGGTCGCCGACAAGAGCCAGGCCGCCGAGGTGCAGCGGGACGCCGACGTGCTCGCACAGGCGGCCAAGGACGACCTGGAGGCCTGGAGGAAGTCCGGGCCCGCCGCCACCGGCGGGCGGGAGAGCGCGCGCGGCTTCTTCATCACCCTGGAGAAGCGCCGCGAGGTCTACAACAAGCTGTACGCGGGCGAGGGCCGGGAGAACGACGGCCTGGAGGCCGGCGTCAACATGCCCATCCCCGCGCACGGTTCGCAGGCCTCCAAGGAGCGGGTCTCGGGCGGGTCGCGGATCGTGATGGACACCTCGCTGAGCCGCTTCACCGGCGCCGACTGGAAGAACGGCGTCACCGACATCGGGCGCCACGAGATGGGCCACGCCACGGTGGAGCTGCTGGCGACCGAACAGGTCATCGTGCAGGGCCTGCAGAACACCCAGATGTGGGTGATCGAGGGCTTCGCCGACTACCTGGCCTTCCGGGGCCGGGACGACCGGGCCCGCACGGTGGCCCAGGCGTCGCTCCAGGGGTACAACTTCGACGGCACCCTGCCGGAGAGCCTGACCTTCTACGCCGACCAGGCGAAGGACCGCTCCGCGCACTACGCCCTCGGGTCGCTCGGGATCCGTTACATGGCCCAGAAGTACGGCGAGGACAAGGCCTTCGCGTTCGTCGCGGCGCACTACGCCGACCCCAAGCAGTACAAGCAGCAGATCACCGACGCGACCGGTCTGACGGTGGAGAAGTTCCAGAGCGACTGGGCGGCCTGGGTCCGGGCCAACGTGCCCGGGGTCCGCTGAGCCGTACATCGCAGGGGGCGCCGCGCACTCGGTGGATCGTCAGCACCGGGTGAACGGCGCCCCTGTGCTATGAAATGCATGTTCGTATCTACGGGGGAGTCCCATGTCGTATCCGCCCCAGCCCGCCGCGCCCGGCGGGCAGCCTTACCCTGCCCAGCAGCCGTACGGCGCGCCGCCGCCGCACTACGGCCAGCCGCCGCAGCCCCAATTCGGCTACGGCGCACCGCAGTCACCGCAGCCGTACGCACCGGCGCCGCCGCCGCCCGGGCGGCCGCCGAGACGCGGGCTGAAGGCCGTCCTGATCGTCGTCGGCACGCTGGTCACCCTGATCGCGGTGGTCGTCGGGGCGGCGGTCTACCACCTCGCCAACAACAAGGGTCCGGTCGACCTCAGCAAGGAGCACGTCAGCCGCCCCTGGGAGCGGGCGGCCGACGGAATGACCGCCGCGCTCGCCGCCAAGGACGAGGAGGCGTTCGTCAAGCCGTTCAAGGGCGCGGAGCTGAAGGAGAAGCAGCGCAAGCTCTTCCGCAACCTCGTCAAGATCCCCTGGGAGACGGCCCGCTGGGAGACCCGGTACCCGGCTCCGCTGAACGGCGACATGGCGGTCACCTTCGTCCACCAGGTGAAGGGCGTGGACTCCAGTCCGGTGCCGGAAGATTACAACTGGCGGCTCGAACAGGGCGACGAGCTGATCACCGAGGTGTCCGGCGCCAAGGACTACACGGACAAGATAGCCAAGGGCAGTTTCTACCCCGCCCCCTGGGACTACTACGAGGAGCTGGCGGTCGAGACCCGCGACAACCTCGTGGTCGTCGCGGACAAGGGCCAGGCCGCCGAGCTCACCCGTGACATCGACGTCATCGCGCAGGCGGCCAAGGACGACCTGGAGGCCTGGAAGAAGAACGGTCCGGCCACCACCGGCGGTCGCGAGGGCGCGAAGGGGTTCTTCATCACCCTGGAGAAGCGCCGCGAGGTCTACAACAAGCTCTACAGCGGTGAGGGCAAGAAGAACGACAGTCAGGAGGCGGGCGTCAACAAGCCCATCCCCGCGTACGGGTCGCAGACCGAGAAGAACCTGTTGCCGGGGAGCAGCCGGATCGTCATGGACAGCTCGCTGAGCCGCTTCACCAGCTCCGAGTGGAAGAACGGCGTCACCGAGATCAGCCGGCACGAGATGGGCCACGCCATCGTCGAGACCCTCGCCACCGAGTACGTCCTCGTGCAGGGCCTCCAGGACACCCAGCTCTGGGTGGTCGAGGGCTTCGGCGACTACATGGCCTTCAGGGGCAGGGACGACGCCGCGCGAGCCACGGCCCAGGCGTTGCTCCAGGGCTACCGCTTCGACGGCACCCTCCCGGAGAGCCTGGGCTTCTACGCGGGGCAGTCCCAGGACCGCGGCGCGCACTACATCCTCGGGTGCCTGGCGCTGCGGTACATGGCGCAGAAGTACGGCGAGCAGAAGACGCTCGCCTTCGTCGCGGCGCACTACAGCGACCCCAAGCAGTACAAGC
Source organism: Kitasatospora sp. NPDC050543 (assembly GCF_044457565.1). NCBI lineage: Bacteria > Bacillati > Actinomycetota > Actinomycetes > Kitasatosporales > Streptomycetaceae > Kitasatospora > Kitasatospora sp. NPDC050543. The sequence goes on from NZ_JBITGZ010000007.1 coordinate 192,402, forward strand.
AGCAGATCACCGACGCGACCGGTCTGACGGTGGAGAAGTTCCAGAGCGACTGGGCGGCCTGGGTGCGCTCCACCGTGCCCGGGATGCGCTGAGCCGCACCGCGGCCGTCAGCCGACGCCGACGCGAACCGCCCCCGCCCTGGTAGGGGCGGGGGCGGTGTCGTGTGCGGACGCGGGGCCGGCGGTGACTGTGCGGTGCGTCGGCGGTCAGTCGGCGGTCGCGATGAGCGGCTGGAGCAGGATGTCCGGCTTGGCCCGCTGGAAGGCGTTCAGGTGCCACTTGTCGGCGAACAGCGCCAGCAGCGCGTTGTCCGAGCGGCGCACCAGCACCTCGGAGTCGGTCAGGCGGGCCTTGGCCAGCTCGGCCGCGCCCTCCGCGTCGGTGACCCGGGCCAGCTGGTAGGAGAGCCGGTCGAGGGTGATCGGGGAGGAGAACTCGTGCTCCATCCGGTGCAGCACGACGTCGAACTGCATCGGGCCGACCGCCGCCATCACCGGGGCCTGGTCGCCACGCCGGTCGGAGACCAGCACCTGGACCACGCCCTCCTCGTCCAGCTGCGAGACACCCTTGCGGAACTGCTTGGAGCGGCTGATGTCCTTGGGCCGGGCCACCGCGAAGTACTCGGGGGCGAACGCCGGCAGCGGCGGGAACTCGGCCTTCTTGCCGGCGTACAGGGTGTCGCCGACCCGCAGGGCGCTGGCGTTGATCAGACCGACCACGTCGCCGGGGTACGCGGTGTCCACGACGGTGCGCTCGGCGCCGAACACGGTCTGCGCGTACTTGGTGGCGAAGGAGCGGCCGCTGGCGGCGCGGGTGACGTTCATGCCGCGCTCGAAGACGCCGGAGCAGACCCGGACGAAGGCCATCCGGTCACGGTGGGCCGGGTCCATGTTCGCCTGGATCTTGAAGACCAGGCCGGAGAACTCCTCGCTCACCTCGCGGCTGCCGCCCTGGGCCAGCGGACGCGCGGCGGGGGAGGGAGCGAGGTCGACCACGGCGTCCAGCAGCAGCTTCACGCCGATGTTGCTCAGCGCGGAGCCGAAGAAGACCGGGCTGATCTTGCCGGCCTCGAAGGCCTCCTGGTCGTAGCCGGGCCCGGAGGAGAGCGCCAGCTCCAGCTCCTCCAGAGCCGTCTGCCAGTCCTCGCCCTCCTGCTCCTCGGCCTGCTCGGCGGTCAGCTGCTCCTCGATGGCGGCGTGCGTGCCGCCGGGCACCTTGGTGAAGCGCAGCATCTGCTCGGTGTCCTCGGCCCGGACCAGGCCACGCAGGTTGCCCGCGACGCCGACCGGCCAGACCACCGGCACCGGCGTGATGCCCAGGTGCGTCTCGATGTCCTCCAGCAGGGTGAGGGCCTCGCGGCCCCGGCGGTCCCACTTGTTGATGAAGGTGATCACCGGGACGCCGCGGTGGCGGCAGACCGCGAACAGCTTGCGGGTCTGCTCCTCCAGGCCCTTCGCGGCGTCGACCAGCATGATCGCGCAGTCGACGGCCGCCAGGACGCGGTAGGTGTCCTCGGAGAAGTCGGCGTGACCGGGAGTGTCGACCAGGTTCATCACATGGCCGCGGTAGCCGAACTGCAGCGCCGCCGAGGTCACCGAGATGCCGCGCTCGCGCTCCAGCTCCATCCAGTCGCTGGTGACGCCCTTGCGCGCACCCGAGCCGTGCACGGCACCGGCCGAGGTGATCGCCCGGGCGTGCAGGGCGAGCGCCTCGGTGGTGGTGGACTTGCCCGCGTCGGGGTGGCTGATCACCGCGAAGGTGCGGCGGCGGCCGGCCTCGTTGAGAACCTGGAGTACGGGAATGGACTGTTCGTTGCTCACGTGATTCCTCGGGTACGGGTTGGCATCAGGCCGGCGATGCCTCTCCGCGCCCGCTGAGCCGGGTGTCTGCTCCGCAGGCCCGAGGACCGATTCTAAGGGGCCGGACGGCCTAACCCCGAATGCCGCCGGCGGCGGCCCCCGGTACACCCGGGGACCGCCGCCGGCCGGGCGGTGTCGACACGGCGCTTGCACACCCGTCGACCACGGCGGCTACAGCATCGAAGCGGCGGGCTTGACCATGGCGCGGGCGGTCTTGGCGTCGACGTACTCGCCGATCGCCGTCATCACCCACTCGCCGGAGAACTGGCGGACCAGCTTGCACATCACCACGCCGGTGCGCGGCTCGGCGTGGGTGAGGTCGAAGCGGACCAGCTCCTGGCCGGAGGCCGCGTCCAGCAGACGGCAGTAGGCGTTCTTGACGTCGGTGAACTTCTGGCCGGAGAAGGAGTTCACCACGAAGACCAGGCCGACGGCCTCGGGTGGCAGCCCGTCCAGGTGCACGGTGATCGACTCGTCGTCGCCCGAGCCCTCGCCGGTGAGGCTGTCACCGGAGTGCGCGATCGCGCCGTTGAAGATCGACAGCTTCATGAACCATGCTGTCTCGATCTTGTTGCGCTGGCCGTCGAACGCGATGCAGGACGCGTCCAGGTCGATGTTGCGCCCGCGCCCGGCGGGCTCCCAGCCCAGGCCCATCCGGACGGAGGAGAGGAAGGGCTTGCCGTTCTTCTCCAGCGAGACCGAGCCGCCCTTGGCCAGGCTCACCCGGCCCTTGTCGAGGGTGACCTTGGTGAGCGAGGGCGCGGCTGCGGCCGGCGGCGCGGGCGGCGCCGGGGGCATCGCCGGGGCCTGGGAGGGGGCGGCGGGGGCCGATGTCGCCTGGACGGGGGCGGCGGGCTGGGCGGGGGCGGGCTGGGCGGCGGCGGGGCTCGCCGCGGCGGGGGCGGGCTCCTCCTCGATCCGGACGCCGAAGTCGGTGGCGATGCCCGCGAGCCCGTCCGCGTAGCCCTGGCCGACGGCGCGGACCTTCCAGACGCCGCCGCGCCGGTAGACCTCGACCACGATCAGCGCCGTCTCCAGGGTCAGCCGGGGCGGGGTGAAGGTGACCAGGACCTGACCGGTGTCGGCGTCCCGTACGGTCGCGGTCGGCTCGATGCCGGCGAAGGTGGCGCCCGCCTCGTCCGGGCTGGCCGTCACCACGATCTTGGTGATGTCGGCGGGCACGGCGGCGGTGTCGATGGTGATCGCGTCCGCGGCGCCGCCACCGGCCGGGCGGTGGGTCACGCCGGGGCCCTGCGGGGCGTTGAAGAACACGAAGTCGGCGTCCGAGCGGACCTTCCCGGCGTCGGTGAGCAGCAGACCCGAGACGTCCAGCGCCGTGGGCGCGGTCACCTCGACGGTGACCCGCGCGGCGGTCAGCGGGGCGTTGCCGCCTTGGGTCAGGACCGTGGTCACGAACTCCTCCTCGGATGCGATGGCGAGACGTCGATGGGGCGACGTGCCGACTGGCACCACAGTAACGAACGGCTCCGGCAAAGGCAGCGGCCGACGGGCCGTGACCTGTCGGATCGTCTGACCGGTGGGGGGATCGGCGTGGTCGGGATCCTGCGGCCGGGAGCCGCGGCCGGAGTGCCGGGCGGAACCAGGCCGTCCGGGCCGGGGATCAGCGGCTCGGGAGGGGAGCGCCGCGCGCGGGGGTGGGGGAGGGTGCGGGCGAGGAGGAGGGTGCGGGCGAGGGGGACGCGGTGGCGGTGGGCGAGGCGGACGGCGACGGCACCGGGGGCGGCGTGGGGCGCAGGAAGGCGCCCGAGGTGGCCACCGCGCGCGGACGGGTGATGCCGAAGCCGGAGGCCGTCCACGTCTCGGTGGGGCGCTTGGCGTCCACGGGCGCCGGGCGGGCGCCGCGTACGCCGAAGGTGTAGTGGCCGGCCTGGACGTCCGTCCCGGCGGGGGCGCTGAAGCGGTAGACCAGGGTGCCGCGCTCCTGGGAGACCGTCACCTCGGCGCCGGCCAGGTCGGTCCACGCCGTGCTGCCGGGCGCGACCTCGGTGGGGCTGAGCCGGAACTCCGCCTGGAGGGCGGTCAGCGGCTCGGTGATCGCGAGGTTGAGGATGTGCCGGTTGCCGTGGTGGCCGAGCGGGTGCTCGACGGCCGTGCCGAACAGGGCCTGGTCGGCGTCGGGGGCGCCCGGCGTCGGGGCGATCGGATGCGGCTCGGGTGCGGCGGACGGCGAGCTGCCGGGGCTCGGGCTGCCGCTCGGGGAGGCGCCGGCGGTGGGGGAGGCGCTCGGGGAGGCGGTGGAGCCGGACGGATCCGCGGTCGGCACGTCCGGGCCCGGAGCGTCGGGGCCCGGGGAGGCCGGTGCCGCGTTCGCCGAGGGACCGGCGTCGGCGGACGGCCCGGGCTCGGACGCCGGCGTGGTGGCCGGCGCGCTGCTCGGGCCGGAGGACGGGGTGGCGCGGGCGCTGGAGCGCGAACCGGGGACACCGGCGAGCGGGCCCACGCCGCGCGGCGAGGGCGCGCCGCCGGACGGTGCGCCGACCCGATCCCCGCTCTCGCGGCCGTCCCCGGGCTGCGGCTGATCGCTCCCCTCGTCCGCGCCCCGGGCGGGCGGCGGCGGGCTCGCGGCGGCGATGCCGGCCCGGCGGGCCACGCCCTGCTGCTCACTGAGCAGCCAGGTGGTGGCGATGCTGATGCCGACCACGGTGGACATCGCCATCGCGGCGCCGGAGAACCGCAGCGTCGGCAGCCGCAGGCGCCCGCCGAAGGGTTTCGGGCGGCTGTGCCTGCCGTGTCGCGTGGGTTGCCCGCCCGGGCGGTCCACAGCCGTCTCGGTGTACTCCCGCAGGGCCACCGGTGCCTCTCCCTCCCGCTGCCAACCGCCGAATTCTCCCACGGGTCCTCCCGGGGACGGGTACCGCCGGACGTCACCGACCGTGCGGGCCCGGACACGCGTACCCGCGCGGGCAGGGGCACGAGGTTACCAGCGCGGGCGGGCGCCTTGGCCAGTCCTCGGGCGGCGCGGATCCATTTCGTGGACGGCCCGTCCCGGCAAGGCAACTGACGGTCCGTCCGAGATCGGGGGCGCGCGGTCCTGGCTGTGCGCCCCTGCCCGACGGCGGGAGGTCCGGGGTTGAGGTGTCCAGGACATTGCAACCCCTTGCAACCCTTGCCCGGGTGCCCTCCGGGGGCGCAGGCTGAAGGACATCCCAAGCCGTTCCGGAGAACTCGTCATGCCGCGCGACCCCCTCTCAGTACCCTCCAGTGCCCCTCTCGCCGCTACCCCCACGGGCGGCGATGAGGAAGGCTCCACCGCCGCTCCGGCGGCGGTGGAGGAGGTGCTGAAGCTGCGTATCTCGCTCGGCGACGATGTGGTGGGCGAGGTGCGCACCCTGTTCAGGTACGACCCGGAGCGTCCGTACGAGGTGCTGCTGACCTTCCATCAGGGCCGCGCCGACGAAGCGGACTGGGTCTTCTCGCGCGAGCTGCTGCGCGACGGCCTGCGCGCCCTCAGCGGACAGGGCGACGTCAAGCTCTGGCCCGCGTACTGCCCCTGCCACGGCTCGACCCTGCACCTGGCCCTGGAGTCGCCGCACGGCAGCGCGCTGCTGGAGGCCTCCAAGCCCCGGGTGCAGGCCTGGCTGGACCGCACGTACACCGTGGTGTCGGCCCAGGCCGAGGCGGACTACGGCCCGACCGACGCGCAGCTGTCCGCCCTGCTGGCCGAGGACTGAGCGGGGATCGCGGGGACGGGGCCGACGGGGACCGCCCCCGCGAGCCGGGGCCGGGTGCCCGGGGAGTGGCCGGCCGACGGGTGGGCGCTCTCGCGGACCGGTCCGGCGCCCGGCAGCCGCGTACGGCCCGCCGCGAGCTCGACCCGCAGCTGGCGCACCGCCGGGGCGACGGAGCCGGGCAGCAGGTCGTACGGCTCGTCCGGCCCCTCCACCCGCACCGCGACCGAATCGGCGAACCGGTACGGCCGGTGCGCGATCAGCCCGCCCAGGAACCGGCGCAGCCGCGACAGTTCCGCGCGGACGGTGACGGTACGGCCCGGATCGCCGAACACGGCGTCGGCGAGCTGCGCGGCGCTGTAGCCGTCGGGGCGGGTGGCGAGCAGGAGCAGCAGCTCGGCGTGACGCGGGCTCAGTGCGTGCGACCACGCGCCGGCGGCGCCGTGCGCCGAGAGCTCGGGGCGGTCGGGGCGGCGCAGGTCCAGCCGGACCCGGGCGCCCTCGGTCTGCTCGGCCGCTCCGGCGGCGGTGTCCGCGCCGGTGTCCGCGCCGGTGTCCGCGCCGGCGGAGTCGGGCGGCAGCACCGGCCGGACCAGCCAGCCGTCGGCCAGCGGCTCCACGGCGCACTCCCCGAGCGAGGGCAGCCACTGCAGGGTGGCGCCCTGCCACCCGCCGGTGGGCAGCCGGAGCCGGGTCGGCGGCGGGAGTCCGACCGCGGCGGCCGTCCAGCCGGCGCCGTCCACGACCAGCGCGGGGCCCTGCACCCGGGCCAGCAGCGGGGTGGCGAGGGTGCGCAGGTGGTGCAGCGACTCCAGCTGGCGGGCGCGTAGCTCGGTCTCGGCCAGCCGGGCGGCGGTGGCGGCGAGCTGGAGCAGGTGCGGCTGCACGCTGTTGGCCAGGCCGCTGAGGTTGACGATGCCCGCGAGCCGCCCGGTGCGGGGGTCGTGCACGGGGGCGGCGACGCACGTCCAGGAGTGATGGCTGCGCAGGTAGTGCTCGGCGGAGTGCACCTGCATCGGGCGGCCGGTGCGCAGCGTGGTGCCGATGCCGTTGGTGCCGACCGTCTCCTCCACCCAGCGGGCGCCGTTGGTGAAGCCGATGCCGTCGGCGTCGCGGCGCAGCCGGCGTTCACCTTCGTGCCACAGGATGTGGCCCTCGGCGTCGGCGATGGCGAGGATCAGCGGGGTGGCACCGGCCGGTTCGAGCAGGGTGGCGCGCAGGACGGAGAGGACCTCGTCCAGTCCGCTGGCGCGGCGGCGGTGCTCCACCTCGGCGATGGTCAGGTGGGTGGCGGCGGCTCCGCTGTCGGGGCTCAGGCCCAGGCGGCGCAGACGCTCCCACGAGTCGCCGATCTCGGGGCGTGGCGGCGGGCCGGTGGACTCCGCGGGGCCGGCGGCGGCGCGGTCGTGGGCGGCGGCCAGCTCCGCGGTGCCGGTCGCCGTGCGGCGGGCCGGCGGCTGGGGCTGCCGTCGGGTCTGCGGCACTCGGCTCTCCCCTCCGTGGTCCGTCGGGTGCCGCGGCCGGCACGCTGACGAAAGGTTACGGCGAGCGGCTGCGGGCGGGGCTGGAGTTGGCGAAGTCAGTGGGTCCGCCGACGGGTGGACGTTACGGGAGTGAGTGGTGGTTCCGGTTGGTACTCGATTCGCGCGGATTTCGGGGGTCCCGCCCGTGCGGGGCGCGGTGGCGAGGCCGGCGTGGGGCTGTGGCCGGGGGCCGCGGCGGGGTCGTGCCGGGGGCGGTGGGGCGGCCGGCCGGGGGCGGCGCCCTGGGGTGGAAGCTGCTGGCGTTCGGGTTGCCGGCGTTGCCGTCACTCCCGTTGCTGCTGGGGGTGGCGGTGTTCGCGTGGTGCTTCGTCCACTCGTTGGACCGGTCGTGACCGGCCGTCAGCGCGGGGCGTCGCCGAGCAGGTCGCGCAGCAGGCGTTCGTCCTCCTCGGACAGGGCGGAGACGAAGCGGGCGAGCACGGTGGAGCGGTCGGCCCCCCGGTCGAGTTCGCTGCGCATCCGGTGGGCGGAGAGGCCGGCCGGGTCCTGGACGGTCGGGGTGTACGCGTAGGCGCGTCCGGCCCGGGCGCGTTCGACCGTGCCCTTGTCGTGCAGTCGGGCCAGGATGGTGGCGATGGTGGTGCGGGCGAGGCCGCCGCCGAGCGTCGCCTGGACGTCCTGGGGGGTCAGCGGGTGCTCGGCAGCCCAGAGCGCGGCCAGCACCTGGGCCTCCAGCTCCCCTGAAGGGCGGCGGGCGTGCGGCGCTTCGGGCATGTCGGGCATTCCTCCGGGTATCGTCTACCGTCACGTAGACCGTCTACGCCACTGTAGACGGGCGGGGTGCTCCGCGGGGTCGCCCTCCAACGTACGGGAGGTCCGCCGGCCGTGCTCCAGCCGTCCGTCATGCTCGCGCACGCCGCAGAAGCGGGACACCCGCTGGCGGTGAACCCGCTCGACGCCTCCTCCCTGCTCGCCGCGTTCGGTGCCCTCGGCATCGCCGTGATCATGTTCGCCGAGACCGGGCTGCTGATCGGCTTCTTCCTGCCCGGGGACTCGCTGCTCTTCACCGCCGGCCTGCTCTGCGTCCCCGGTGCGACCGAGGGTCCGCAGCTCCAGCTCTACCAGGTCATCCCCGCCGCCCTGGCCGGGGCCCTGGTGGGCGCGCAGGTCGGCTTCATGATCGGGCGGCGGGGCGGCCGTGCGCTGCTCACCCGGTACGACCGCCCCGGCCTGCTGCGCGGGGTAGAGCGCGCGGAGGAGCTGCTCGCCCGGTACGGGTACGGCAAGGCCATCGTGCTGGCCCGCTTCATCCCGGTGGTGCGCACGGTGCTCAACCCGCTCTGCGGGGTGCTGGAGGTGCCGGTGCGCACCTTCACGCTCTGGCAGGTGGTCGGTGGCACGGTGTGGACCGTCGGTGTGGTGCTGGCCGGGTACGCGCTCGGCTCGTCCGTGCCCAGTATCGACCGTTATCTCCTGCCGATCATCGGTCTGGTAGTAGTTGTCTCCATGATCCCGATTCTTCTGGAAGTGTTCCGCACCCGGAGGTCCCGGCGCCGGGGTGGTGACTCCTGATGGTGCTTGCCGCCACCCGGCCGCTCGCCTACGACGGCAGCGGTATCGACGGCGGCCTCTACACCACGGTCATCGGCTGGGCCGAAGGTGCCCCGCGCTGGCTGGACCAGCTGGTCACGCTCTGGTCCACGGTCGGGGCCGCGCTGTTCGCGGTGCTCATACTGTGCGCCTGGTGGCGGGCGCGCGGCGAGCGGCCCCAGGTGATGGCCAGGGTGCTGGCGTCGCCGCTGATCGTGCTGGTGGCGTTCGCCGTCAACTCGTGGTTCAAGACCCTGATCGAGGAGGTCCGGCCGTGCGCGCAGATCCTGGGCAGCGTGACGCTGGACTCCTGCCCGGGGGCCGGTGACTGGTCGTTCCCGAGCAACCACTCGGTGACCGCCTTCGCCGCCGCGACGGCGCTGTTCCTCACCCACCCCAGGCTCGGCCGGTTCGCGCTGGTGGCGGCCGCGCTGATGGCGTTCTCCCGGGTCTGGGTCGGGGTGCACTACCCGCACGACGTCCTGGTCGGCTCGCTGGTCGGCGTGCTGGTGGCCGTACCGCTGACGCTGCTCGCCGGGCGGGCCGCGCCGCTGGTGGCGCGCGGGCGCGGTGCGCCGACCGGCCTGCTCGGGCCGTTCCTGGGCGCCGGCCCGGACACCGCGCAGCCGCAGGGCGAGGGCGCGCTCCAGGCGCACCGGCGCTGAGCGGTGCAGCCGGGCCGAGCGCTGGGTCGGGCGCTGAGCCGCGTGCTGCGCCGGGTGGTGCGCCCGGGCCGCGTGCTGCGCCGGGCGGGTCCTCGCGCTCCGCGCTGATGCCGGGTCGGCGCGGAGCAGCCGTACGGCGGAGCGGTCGTACGGACGTCGTAGCGCAGGCGTACGGGCGTTGTGCGGGCCGGGTACGGCGGCCCTTGTGCCGCCCGGCGAGCGGGGAGAGCATGTGAGCCGGGCGGGGGCCCGCGAGTGCGTGGGCGCGCCCGGCTCAGCCGTGCCGGCGAAGGGATGCGATGCGTCATGCCGTACCGACTCGACATCACCCGGGGCGACTGGCCCGCCGAGGAGTTCCGCAAGGGCGTCGAAGGGCTGCTGGCCGAGAGCATGGTGCTCAGCCTGGCCACCGCCGGCCCCGAGCGCGGGCCGCACGCGAACCTGGCGTTCTACGCGCACGACGACGACCTGGTGCTCTACTTCGTCAGCGAGCGGTCGACCAGACACAGCCTGCACCTCACCGAGGAGGCGAGAGCGGCGGCCACCGTCTTCCTGCCGCCGCCGGTCTTCGGCGAGCAGCTGCGCGGCATCCAGCTGACCGGCGGCGCCGGTGAGGCCTGGGGCCGGCAGGCGCAGGCGGCGCTCGCCGCGTACCAGGGGCGCTACCCGGCCTTCGCCCGGGACCCGGAGATCCGGGAACAGTTCCTGACCGGGGGTGGCGCGGCGGCGCTCTACCGGTTCCAGGTGGAGGAGCTCACGGTGGTGGACGAGCCGACCTTCGGACGGCGCAACTACCTGCGGGCCGCCGTTCTGCGCTGACCGCTGACCGCTGACCGCTGACCGCTGACGCCCGACCGCTGATCCGCAGGCCGCGTCCTGTTGCGCGGTCAGGCCGAGGCAGGCCAGGGTTGTCTGTACAACTTTCCGAGGTGGTTCACCTCCGCGCCGCCGGCCGGACGATCTGCCGACACCTGCCCGCACCAGCCTGGCCGCATGAGAGTCATCGTCGTAGGAGCAGGCGCGCTCGGCACCATGCACGCCTGGCAGGCCGTCGAACGCGGCCACGAGGTCATCCACCTGGAGCGCGAGAGCGAGGCGCGCGGCGCGTCCGTGCGCAACTTCGGCCTGATCTGGGTCAGCGGCCGGGCCGCCGGCGAGGAGCTCGCCACCGCCCTGCGCGCCCGCGAGCTGTGGGAGCGGATCGGCGCAGACGTGCCCGACCTCGGCTTCCGGGCCAACGGCTCACTCACCGCGCTGCGCACCGAGGCCGAACTCGCCGTGGCCGAGCAGGCCCTGACCCTGCCGGACGCCCCCGAGCGCGGCTTCCGGCTGCTCGACGCCGAGCAGACCCGCGCCGCCAACCCCGCCCTGCGCGGCAAGCTGCTCGGCGCCCTCGCCTGCGACCGGGACGCCGCCGTCGAACCCCGCACCGCCCAGCCCGCCCTGCGCGCCGCCCTGCTGGCCGGCGGCCGCTACACCTTCCTGCCCGGACGCGAGGTCCGCGAGGTGATCGGCGAGCGCGCCGTCCGGGACGACCACGGCGACGTGCACACCGGTGACCTGGTCGTGCTCTGCACCGGTGCCTGGACCGGCGGCCTGATCCGCGAACTCGCCCCCGAGCTGCCCGTACGCCGCGTCCGGCTCCAGATGATGCAGACCGACCCGCTCGGCGAGCCGCTCACCGGATCCGTCGCCGACGCCGACAGCTTCCGCTACTACCCCGCCTTCGCGGGTACCGCGCTGGAGGAGCTCAAGGCCCTCCAGCCGCAGCCGCCCGTCGCCGCCGCGCACAGGATGCAGCTGCTGATGGTCCAGCGCCGGGACGGCGGCCTCACCATCGGCGACACCCACGAGTACGACCATCCCTTCGCCTTCGACGTCGACGAGGACCCGTACGAGCACCTCACCGGCGTCGCCGAGGAGCTGCTCGGCCGCCAGCTGCCGCGCATCCGCCGCCGCTGGGCCGGCGTGTACGCGCAGTGCACCGACACCACCCGGGTCGTCCACCGCGAGCGGCTGCGCGACGGCGTCTGGCTGGTCACCGGCCCCGGCGGGCGCGGTATGACCTGCTCGCCCGCCATCGCCGAGACCACCGCCGACCTCACCAACCTCTAAGGACCCCCGCAGATGACCACCGACACGGCCGGCGACACGGCCACCGACCTCGCCACCGACATCCGCCTGGTCGTCCTCGACATGGCCGGCACCACCGTCGCCGACGGCGGCCTGGTCGAGCAGGCCTTCCGGGTGGCCGCGGGCACCCTGGGCGTCGAGGCCGACAGCCCCGAGCACCAGCGCATGCTGGAGCACGTCCGCGCGACCATGGGCGAGTCCAAGATCTCCGTCTTCCGCCACCTCTTCGGCGAGGAGGAGAAGGCCCAGCGCGCCAACCTCGCCTTCGAGGCCGCCTACCACGACCTGGTCGACGCCGGGCACTGCGCCGCCCTGCCGGGCGCCGCCGAGGTGATCGCCGAACTCCGCGGTCAGGGCCGCAAGGTGGCCCTGACCACCGGCTTCTCCCGGTCCACCCAGGACCGCATCCTGGCCGCCCTCGGCTGGCAGGACATCGCCGACCTCACGCTGTGCCCCGCCGAGGCCGGCCGGGGCCGCCCCTACCCCGACCTCGCCCTCACCGCGCTGCTGCGCACCGGCACCGACTCCGTCCGCCAGCTCGCGGTGGCCGGTGACACCGGCTACGACATGCTCACCGGCACCCGGGCCGGCGCCCCGATCGTGGCCGGCGTGCTCACCGGCGCCCACGACGAGCCCCGCCTGCGCGCGGACGGCGCCACCCACGTGCTGCCCTCGATCGCCGACCTCCCGGCCCTCCTCGCGGGCTGACCGGGCCCGGGCAGCCTGTTCTCCGGGCGGCCCGCGCGCTCGCGGACACCGATCGGGCGCCGGCGCGCCGACCCGCCCGGAGTGGGAAGTCGGCCGGGCCGACTTCCCACTCGTCGGCGGTGTCGGCTCAGTGCAGGGTGCCCGCGTAGCGGTGGGTGAAGCGGGTGCCGGTGGCGGCCTTCACCACGACGTCGTAGCGGCCCTGGTCCAGCGGCCAGGTGAGGCTGGTGCGGGCGCCGGGGGCCAGCCAGAGGGTCTGGGCGGTGCCCGCGAAGTCGTTCGGGGCGGCGGTGAAGGCGACCTCGGTGCCGCCGTCGTTGGCCAGCTGGAGGGTGACCGAGGGGCCGGCGCCGGCGGTGGCCGTCACGGACGGGACGGCCACGTCGTCCTGCCCGTCCCGGACCACCGTGCCGGCGAAGCGGCGGACGAAGCCGTCGGGGCCGTGCACCGTGAAGTCGTAGCGTCCGTCGGTGGTGGTGGCGTCCCAGGTGTAGCTGCGGGTGGCCCCGGGGGCGACGGTGAAGGGCGTGCCCGCGAAGGCCAGGACGATGTTCGGGTAGACGGTGTACGGGAACGCCACCGTGCCGGAGTTGGTCATGGTGCAGGTCACCAGGCCGGTGGAGCGGTCAACGGTGACGTCCGCCCACGGGCGGTACGGCAGCCGGCGGCGCGGCCGGGTGCCCGGCTCGGGGGCCGGCATGGCCTGGGTGCCGACGGCGGGCAGGGCCACGGTGGGGAGCTTGGTGCCGGCGTCCGCCTTGGCCATCAGGGCGGTGGTGTCGGGCAGGGCGGGGAGGGTGAAGTCGGCGGCCGCGAAGTCGAAGCAGCTGGTGAGGTCGCCGCAGACGGCGCGGCGCCAGGCGGAGATGTTGGGCTCGGTGACGCCGGTGACCAGCTCCAGGAAGCGCAGCACGGAGGTGTGGTCGAAGACCTGCGAGTTGACGTAGCCGCCGCGGGACCAGGGGGAGGCGACCCAGAGGGGCACCCGGTTGCCGAGGCCGATGGCGCGGCCCTGGGTGAACTCCTCGGGCGTGCCGGGCTCGGGGGTGGGCGGGATCATGTGGTCGAAGTAGCCGTCGTTCTCGTCGTACATGACGAGGAAGACGGTGTGCTGCCAGACGGCGGGGTTGGACATCAGCGACTGGAGCGCGGTGTTGACCCAGTGGGCGCCGTACGCGGGGCCGGCGTTGGGGTGCTCGGAGAAGAGGTACGGGGCGACCAGCCAGGAGACGGTCGGCAGGGTGCCGTCCTTGCAGTGCGCGTCGAAGGCGGCCGGGTCGAACCTGGTCATCGCGTTGATGTAACGCGGGTCGGTGGTGGGGAAGTTGTGGAACTGCTCGAAGTACGAGAGGGCGTTGTCGTCGTAGTCGCCGGTACGGTCGTCCTTGCTGGGGTTGTGGTACACCCGCCAGCTGACGCCCGCGTTCTGCAGGCGCTCGGCGTAGGTGGTCCAGTCGGCGACGGGGTTGTCGGTGACGGGCGTGTTGTCGATCCACGGGCCGGTGGTGCCGTCGCGGCCGGGGCCCGCGGTGCCGGTCCAGAGGTAGAGCCGGTTGGGGTCGGTGGGGCCGGCCAGCGAGCAGAAGTAGGCGTCGCAGAGGGTGAAGGCGTCGGCGAGGGCGTACTGGTAGGGGATGTCGGCGCGGGTGAAGTAGCCCATGGTGCGCTCGCCCTTGGCGGGGATCCACTTGTTCATCGCGCCGTTGTTGATCGCCTGGTGGCCGGTGGCCCAGTCGTGCGCGAGGCCGCCGGCGTTCTGCGCGTTGTACTTGCCGGTGTCCATCCGGTACGGCAGCATCGCGCCGCCGTCGGTGCGGGCCGGGTCGGGCTGGTGGAAGACATCGGAGCCGTCGGGGAACTGCAGGGCCTGCTTGTCGGCGAAGCCGCGCACGCCGTTCAGGGTGCCGAAGTAGTGGTCGAAGCTGCGGTTCTCCTGCATCAGGACGACGACGTGCCTGACGTCGGCGATGGTGCCGGAAGGAGCGGCGGCAGCGGCGGCGGAGGTGGACGGCAGACCGACGAGCGCGGCGGCGCCGGCCGCGGCCGTGGCGCCGACGAAGGTACGACGGGAGAGCTCGGACATGATGGGCGGGCCTCTCAGAGCGTGAAGGTGGCGACGGCGGCGGCGGTGTCCGAGGGCCAGCCGTTGGCGGCGGCGCCCGGGTCGGCCTGCGGCCAGCCGGTGACCAGGGTGTGGGCCTCGGCGAGGGTGAGCGGGCCGGCGAACTGCACCTGGTCGATCCGGTCCTGCGGTTCGGGCTTGCTGCCGCGCACCTTGCGGGTGGGGGACCAGGTGTTGCCCGGGGCGGCGGCCGGGTCGGGGTGGGCGCGGCGGAAGCTGTCGGTCAGGCCGGCGGCCTGAAGGGCCACGGTGACGGGCCAGTTGACCGGGCCGACGCCGCTGTGCGCCGGCGCCGTGGCGGCCGTCCAGTCCAGGTGGGACGGCGAGGACAGGCCCGCGCCCAGCACCACGGCGGCGCCGGCCGCGAGGTCCGCCCTGACAGCCGTCGCGAGCGCCTTGGCCTGCTGGAGCCGCACGGAGGCGTTCTCGGCGGCCTCGACCTGCGCGGCGCTCGACCCGTCCTGCGCGGCCCACGGGCCGTAGTTCGCCTCGTCCAGGTGCGCCGCCCAGAGCCGGACGCTGCGGCCCCCCGGCAGCTGGAGGGTGGCCGCGGCGGCGGGCAGGGTGGCGGTCACGGGGGTGACGGCGGCCAGCGGGTGGCGACTGAGGATGCCGACGCTGCCCGGGCTCTGGTAGGCGTACCAGCCGAGCGCGTCGGCCAGGGCCTGGGCGGCGGTGCCGGCGGTCTCCTGGAGGGCGAGCGCGTCCAGCCCCTGGGTGAGGATCACCCGCAGCTGCTTCTCCAGCGCGTCGGTGACGTGGGTCCCGGCGTCCCAGAGGTTCCAGGTGGCGACCTTGAGGCGCACCGGCGCGGTGGGGGCGAGCACCGGGACCTGGACGGTGAGGGCGTCGGTGGCGCCGGCGCTGTCCTTGACGCCGACGGTGACGAGCGCCGGGTGGGCGAGGGCGGTGCCGGGCGCGGTGCCGGTGACCGTGCCGTCGGCGCCGACGGACAGCCAGCTGTCGCCGCCGGTCTTCCGGAAGGTCGCGCTGCCCACCGGATTGCCGGCCGGGCGGGCCCAGAGCCGGCCGAGCTTGACGCCGACCGCCGCACCGGGAGCCACCGGCGTCGCGGTGAGCGCGTCCACCACGGCGTGCGGCCGGGCGAGCGCCGGCTTCGGCCGGAAGGTGAACGGCGCGCTCTGCGCCAGGATGCCGTAGCCGTCCTTGGCGAGCAGGTAGGCGGTGTACGGGCCGCCGGTGAGCGCGGAGGTGTCCAGCTGGACGTCACCGGACCCGCCGGGGGTGTACTTCCACAGCAGCGAGGCGCCGGTACCGGGCTGCCGGGTGCCGTCGTAGATGCCGACCCAGTTCTTGGCGTCGGGGGCGCTGGTCGTCCAGTGGAAGGTGAGCCTGTCACCCTCGGTGGGACTGGTGGGAGAGCTGAGCGCGAGCGTGCTGCCTGCGGCCACGGGGATCCTTCAGGTCAAGTTGGTCGTACAACTGGAGGACCCAATTGACCCGAAGGGGCGCGTACTGCGTGTGAACGGCGGATGGCCGGCTGCCGGGAGGATCGGTAACTCCCCTGACACATAGGCGTGGTGGCGTGCGGCCCGGTTTCGCTCGGCGCGGTTCCCCGGTGACTCAGTGGCTGCCGCGCAGGTTGAGCACCACGACGCCGACGATGATCAGGGCGAGGCCGAGCCACTGGGCCCGGCCGAGTGACTCGCCGAACAGCACCACACCGATGCCGGCCACCGCCGCGGTGCCCGCCCCCGACCAGACGGCGTAGGCGACCGACACCGGGATGTGCTTCAGCGCCCGGCCGAGCAGCACGAACGACAGCACGTACCCCACGGCCACGCCGAGGCTCGGCCAGAGCCGGCTGAAGCCCTCGGTGAGCTTGAGGCAGCTGGTGGCGCAGACTTCGCTGACGATGGCGAGGGCGAGCAGCAGGTAGGGCATGGTCCGTCAAACCGCCCGGGCCGCGCCGAGCTTCCCGAGGAAGGCCAGGTCGGCGTGGACCAGGCTGTCCAGCAGGGTGACCCGGGGGGCGGCCGGGATCGGTACGGCGGAGGGCACGGCGAGCACCGCGCAGCCGGCGGCCTGCGCGGAGGCGACGCCGGTCGGGGTGTCCTCGACGGCGACGCAGACGGCCGGGTCCAGGCCGAGCCGCAGGGCCGCGGCGAGGTAGGGGTCGGGTGCGGGCTTGGTGCGCTCGGTGTCCTCGGCGGCCAGGGTGGTGGTGAACCACTCGGTGCCCAGGCTCCCCAGGACGAGGTCCACCACCCGGCGCGGGGACGCGGAGACCAGCGCGGTCGGCACGTCGGCGGCGCGCAGCGCGGCGAGCAGGGCGAGCGCGCCGGGGCGCGGGACGATCTCGGTGGCGACCTTGTCCGCGAAGCTGTCGCCGAGCCGCTCGATCAGGTCGGCCTCGGTGCGCTCGGTGCCGCTGGCGCGGTGCAGGTGGGCGGCGGTGTGCTCGACGGCCTGGCCGAGCACCTCGGGCAGGTCGTCCTCGGTGAGGGTGAGGTCGAGCTCGGTGGCGAGCTCGGCCGCGGCCTGCCACCAGAGGTGCTCGGTGTCGACCAGGGTGCCGTCCATGTCGAACAGTACGGCGGCCGGCGGGCGGGAATCAGGCATGGCGGTACCTCTTCAGCTGCTTCGGGTACTTCGGGTGGTTCCGGTGCTTCGGTACGTAGGCGCGAACAGGGCCGGCCGTGGCGTCGGTTCCCCGGCCCGGTGACCGGCCGGTGACCGGGCGGCGGAACACCGGGGCCGGCTCAGGCCGCCCGGCTCGGCGTACCCGGCTCGGGGCTCGCCCGGTTCAGGCCGCGCGGCGGTCCACCAGCACCGGTCGCTCGGGCAGCCCGATGCCGGCCCGGCTGCCGATCGGCAGGGCGGCGGCGGCCTCGGTCGGCAGGTCGGCCTTGACCTCGGTGCCGTCGGAGAGCCGGACGGTCAGCCGGGTGACGGCGCCGAGGAAGGAGGCGGCGACGACCAGCGCCGGACCGTAGTTGTCCGCGGTGAGACCGACGTTCTCCGGCCGGACCAGGACGTCCAGTTCACCGTCGGCGGGCAGCACGCCGTCCACCGGGTGGCGCCGGCCGAGCACCTCGACGTCCTGCCCGGCGCGGGTGCACGGGATGCGGCTCATGGTGCCGACGAACTCCGCGACGAACGCCGTCGCCGGCCGGGCGTACAGCTCGGACGGGGTGGCGCACTGCTCCAGGCGGCCGGCGCGCAGCACCGCGACCCGGTCGGCCATCGACAGCGCCTCCTCCTGGTCGTGGGTGACGAACAGGGTGGTGATGCCGAGCTCCTGCTGGAGGCGGCGGATCTCCTCGCGCAGGCTGAGCCTGACCTTGGCGTCCAGCGCGGAGAGCGGCTCGTCCAGCAGCAGGACGCGCGGCTGGAGCGCCAGCGCCCGAGCCAGCGCGATGCGCTGCTGCTGGCCGCCGGACATCTGGTGCGGGTAGCGGTCGGCGTGCTGCGGCAGGCCGACCAGCTCCAGCAGCTCCAGGGCGCGGCGGCGGCGCTCGGCCTTGCCGGTGCCGCGCATCCGCATCCCGAAGGCGACGTTGTCGGCGGCCGTCAGGTGCGGGAAGAGGCTGTAGGACTGGAACACCATGCCGGCGTCGCGGCGGTGCGCGGGGATGCGGGTGATGTCCTCGCCGTCCACCAGCACCTGGCCGGCGTCGTGCTGCTCGAAGCCGGCCAGGATGCGCAGCGCGGTGGTCTTGCCGCAGCCGGACGGCCCGAGCAGGGCGAGCAGCTCACCCGGGTGGACGGTCAGGTCCAGGCCGTCCAGGGCGGTGGTGGCGCCGAAGGAGCGGCGCAGGGAACGGAACTCGACGGTCGCGCTACCGGGCGCGAGGGGCACGCCGGCGACGGGGGCGGTAACCGTGGTCATGGGGGATTCTCCGCTAACGGCTGAAGGGACGGGCGGGTACGCGGTGGCGGCGCTCACGGCCGGCGGCGGCCAGCAGGAGCAGCAGCACCCAGGTGATCAGCAGGCTGAGCACCGAGACCGCGACGGACATCTGGGCCTGGCTGTTGCCGACCGAGTAGATCCACACCGCGAAGGGCTGGTAGCCGAGGATCGACGCCGCGGTGAACTCGCCGAGGACCAGGGCCAGGGTGAGGAAGGAGGCGTTGAGCAGGGCGCCGCGCAGGTTGGGCAGCACGACGGTGAACACCGCCCGCGGCCAGCTCGCCCCGCAGTTGCGGGCGGCCTCGACCAGGGTGCGCACGTCCACCGCGCGCAGGCCCGCGTCCAGCGCCCGGTAGGCCAGGGGCAGCGACATCAGCACGTACGCGATCACCAGGACGAGCGGGAACTGCGGGTCCTGGACGAACACGAAGGTCTGGAAGAACGGCGTGTCCATCAGGTAGTCCGGGCCCCAGCGCAGCACCCCGATCAGGCCCGCGGTCAGCGCCACCGGCGGGACGACCAGCGGGAGGGTGCAGACCACCTCCAGGACGGGGCGCAGCCGGGGCGAGCCGAGCCGCACCGCGATCAGCGCGGGGACCAGCAGGAGCAGCAGCACCAGTACGGTGACCACGGCCAGCCGGAGGGTCAGCCAGAGGCTGTCGGTGAAGCCGGGGGCGTTCAGCAGCCCGGTGTACGCCTCGAAGGTGAAGCCCTTGGGGTCGTCGATGCTGAAGTACACCGACGCGGCCATCGGCAGCAGGAAGTACAGGCCCGCGATCAGCAGGACGGCGCCGCGCCACAGCCTGAATCGTCGGGGCCGGAGCTTGGAGATCAGTTGAGCCATCGGGCACTCCGGCGCTGGAGGGGCAGGTAGACGGCCATCACCAGGACGGCCACCACGATCATGTCGAGGCTGAGCGCGAGGGCGAGGTTGCCCTGGCCGACCAGCACGTTGCCCGACAGCGCGTCGGCGATCGAGCGGCTGATCAGCGGGACGGTGGCGCCGACCATCGCGGCCGCGGTGGCGTACGCGGCGAAGGCGCTGCCGAAGAGCAGCACGAACCCGCCGAGCAGTGAGGGGAAGAGGATCGGCAGGGCGACGTGGCGCCAGTACTGCAGCGTGGTGGCCCGGTTGTTGTGGGCCGCCTCGCGCCACTGGGCGCGCAGGCCGTCCAGCGCCGGGGTGATGCTGAGCACCATCAGCGGGACGAGGAAGTACAGGTAGACGACCGTCAGCCCGGTGAAGGAGTACAGGCTCCAGCCGTGGTCGGTCAGGTGCAGCAGCTTGGTGAGCTCGCCGGCGTTGCCGAGGGTGGCGACGAACGCGAAGGCGAGCGGCAGACCGCCGAAGTTGGCCAGCACGCCGGAGGCGGACAGGACGGCCTCGCGGACGGCCCTGAAGCGGGACGTCACCACGGCCTGGGCGATCGGCAGGCCGAGCACCGTACCGAGCAGCGCGGTGAGCGCGGACAGCTTGACGCTGCTGAGCAGTGCCGTCCAGTACGCGCCCTGCACCGAGTCGGTGAGGTTGGCGGTGGTGAACGCGCCGGCGCCGGTCTCGGCGTCACTGGAGGCGGTGAACGCGCCGATGGCGATGGCGACGGCGGGCAGGCCGAAGCTGATCGCGAAGAACGCCAGCAGCGGCACGGTGGCCAGCCAGGAGCCGCCGCGCGGCCGCAGCCGGCGGCGGGGCGGGGTGGGGGAGGTCTTGGAGACGGTGCCCGACGGCCCCGCGCCGCCACCGAGGTCAGTGGCGGCGGGGGTCGGCACCGGGGTGGGAGCCGTGGTCATGGTGGTGGTGAGCCCGTTCAGCCTGGTCTTCCGGCTCAGCCGGCGATCGCCTTGGTCCAGTTCTCGGTGACGGTCTTCTTGGCCGCGGCGATCTGGTCCTGGGTCGGGAAGGTGGTGAAGGGCTTCTCGACGGCCGGCAGCTTGGCCGCGGCGGCGGCGTCGAGGGTGCCCTCCTTCTTCAGCGAGTCGAAGAGGGCCGGGGTGGCGTAGCCGCCGAGGAAGAGGTTCTGGCCCTCGGCGCTGAAGAGGTACTCCTGCCACAGGCGGGCGGCCGCCGGGTGCGGGGCCCACTTGTTGACGGCCTGGTTGTAGTACTGGGCGTAGCTGCCGTCGACGGGGACGGAGACCTGCCAGTCGACGTTCTTGGCCTTGAACTCGTCGGTGTAGCCGGCGTTGAGGTACGACCAGTCGATGCTGATCGGCGTCTCGCCCTTCTCGATGGTCGCCGGGGTGGACTCGACCGGGTTGAAGTTGCCGGACTGCTTCAGCTTGCCGAAGAAGTCGATGCCGGGCTGGATGTTGTCCAGCGAGCCGCCGTTGGCCAGGGCCGCCGCGTAGACGCCGCCGAACGCGGAGCCGGACTTGGTCGGGTTGCCGTTCAGCGCGACCTGGCCCTTGTACTCGGGCTTGAGCAGGTCGGCGAAGGTCTTCGGGCAGGTGGTGATCTTCTTGGCGTCGCAGCCGATCGAGATGTAGCCGCCGTAGTCGTTGACCGACAGGCCGTCCTTGTTCTTCATGCTCTCGCCGACCTTCTCGAAGGCGGCGACCTTGTACGGGGCCAGCAGGCCGTCCTTGGCGGCGGACTGCGCGAAGGCGCTGCCCAGGTCCACCACGTCGGGGGCGCGGTCCTGGCCCTTGCGGGAGGTGATCGCGTTGATCTCGTCCTGGCTGGAGCCGTCCGGGTTCTCGTCCTCGATCTCGATGCCGTACTTGGCCTTGAAGGAGTCCATGATCTTGCCGTAGTTCGCCCAGTCCTTGGGCAGCGTGATGACGTGCAGCTTGCCCTCCTTCTTGGCCGCGGCGACCAGGGCGTCCATCCCGCCGAAGTCGGCGGCGGAGGTGGCGTCCTTGGCCTCCTTGGTGCCGGCCTTGGCGGCGTCGCCGGACTTCGCGGCGGTCGAGCCCGCGGAGCCGCAGGCGGAGAGGGAGAGCGCGGCGGCGGTCAGTACTGCCGCGAAGGCTGCGGCGCGGGCACGGTGCACGGTCACGGGTCAGTCTCCTGATCGGGGCGTCTGCGAGGAGGATCTTGGGGGCGTTTCGCGTTGGGGGCGGAGGAGTTGACTAGCCAACTTCCTCCGACGGGGGTAAGTACGCCGGAGTCCGGTGACGGGAAGGTGAACGGACGCCCCAGAACGGGGGGCGGCTGCGGGAACGGTGGAATCCGGCCATCGGCCGGTGATCGGACAGGTGCGATGCTTCGAGGGCGCAGCGGATATGGTCGGGCTGGTCCCGTGCCGGTACGGCTGCGCAGGACACCGCCCCAGGAGGGACTTTGACTGACGTGGCACTGGAGCCGGAACGCGCCGCCGGCGCCCTCTACCGCAGGGTCGCCGCCGATCTGCGCGAAGCCATCACCACCGGCGCGTACGGCGAGACCGGACGGCTGCCCGCCGAGGGCGCGCTGGCGGAGCAGTACGGCGTCTCCCGGGGCACCGTGCGCCAGGCCCTCGCGGTGCTGCGCTCGGACGGCCTGGTCACCTCCCGGCGCGGCACCCGGCGGGTGGTGCTCGGCAACGCCCGGGTGCAGAGCTTCTCCGAGCTGCTCAGCTTCACCCACTGGGCGCGCTCGATGGGCGAGGAGCCGGGCGGCATCCTGGACTCCCTGGAGCGCCGGCCCGCCGACGCCGCCGAGCGCGAGCAGCTGCGCCTGGAGCCCGGCGAGGAGGTGTATGTGACGGTCCGTCTGCGCACCCTGTCCGGCACGCCGGTGATGGTCGAGCGGACGGTCTACCCGCCCCGGGTGGGCGAGCTGGTGGCACAGCTGCCGCCCGACGTGGTGTCGCACACCGAGCACCTGCGCGAGCACGGCATCCTGTTCACCGACGCCGACCACACCATCGACGTGATCGCGGCCAACGCCGAGGACGCCCGGCTGCTCGGCTGCCGGCGCGGCAGCCCGCTGCTGCGCGAGCGCCGGCGGACCACCGATCCGACGGGCACGCCGGTGGAGTGGTCCCAGGACCGCTACCTGCCGGGGACGGTCGCCTTCAGCGTGCACAACTCGCTGGCCACCTCGGCGCTCTCGCGGCACGCCCGGGAGAGCGACTGAGGGCGGCCGCCGGTGCGGGCCCGAGGGTCAGGGCCGCGCCCGGGCGGGGCCTGTGCCCGCCCCCGCACTCCTCCCGCGGGGTGGCAGTCCGGTAGGGCCGGCCTGCCACCCCGCGGGTTCCACACGGCCCGCCGTCAGCCCATCAGGGCGGCGAGCAGCGGCCGGAAGTGGCCGAACCCGGGCGTGCCGGCATCCGCGTACTTGGCCTCCTCGTCCCAGCGGCGCACCGCGACCGCGTCCAGCGCGCCCGGGCGGGCGGCGAAGGCGGCGGCCTGCTGCTCGGTCATCGGACCGCCCTGCACCCCGAGGGTGTACTCGCTGGCCTCGGAGAGCCTGGCCCGGTAGCCCGGCTCGACGGCGCACAGGTAGCGCTTGGCGGCCACGTGCAGCCGGATCGGCTCGGTCACCGCTGGGCCGAACCACTGCGCCAGCCACTCGGCACCCCGCTCGCTGTGCCGGTTGTCCCGGCCCTTCATCAGGTCGAGCCCGCTGCCCCCGAAGTGCCCCACGTCGTGCAGCAGCGCCGCCGCGACCAGGTGGGCCGGAGCCCCGGCGGCCTCGGCCAGCGCACCGGCCTGGAGCATGTGCTCGGCCATGGTGACCGCCTCGCCCAGGTACTCGGAGGCGCCCTCGCCCTCGAACAGCTCGGCGATGGCGTCGAGCGCCGCGCCCCGGCGCTCCAGCACGGCGAGTGTGCTGAACAGGCCGTCCAGGTCGGCGTAGCAGCCCTGGAGGTGGCGTGAGCCGTCCTGCTCGAAGGCCGTCCGTGCGTGCAGCAGCCGGACGTTGTCGAAGATCAGGCAGTCGCCCGGGCCGAGCCGGAACTCCAGCCGCAGCTCCGGGCGGAGCGTGATCTCCGCGAACCGGCGGTACGCGGCGTAGAAGGCCTGCGCCGCGGCCGGGTCCGGCAGCCGCAGCGTGCCGATCGAGCGGTTGTTGAAGCGGACCTCGCGGATCCGGCCGAGGGAGTCCACCTCGATCAGCGGCCGCTCGGCGCGCAGTTCGGTGTTCCGGTCGCGGAAGACGAACGGGACGGGCGTACGGGTCAGCAGCGCGAACTCCTCGGGCGCCTCCGCGCGCAGGATCGCCGCCGCCCGGAAGCCGTCCACCAGGCCGGAGTCCCCGCCGGTCGCCGAATTGGCCAGGCAGTGCAGCAGCTGGAGGGTCGGCACCGGGTCCCGGTAGGGGTTGTCGGTGTGCGGGGCGATGACGGCGCTGGTGAACGCCAGGTTGTTGGGGGCGGCCTCGACCCGGACGTCGAACAGCTCGCCGTAGTTGGTCTCGCGGACGAACCCGAGGGTCCGCGCGACCTCCAGCACCTGGCGGTCGACGGCGGGCACCGCCCGCAGCACCGCGAACCCGGAGCGCCGCACGGCGCTCAGCACGGCCACCCGCTCGGCCGGGTCGCCCAGGTAGGCGTCCCAGTCGGCCTCGGGGATCCCGGCGGTGAAGTCGGCGGCCTCCCAGAGCCGCTTGTCCGCCTCGGTGCGGCCGTCCCCGGCGGCCGGTTCGGCCAGCCGGGCGAGCTCGTAGCGGGAGCGGTGCCCGTCCGACCAGAGCACCTCCAGGTGACCGTTTTGCTCATGCTGCGCCGTGATCGCCAGGTCGGCCGGCAGGTCGGTGATCTGGAACAGCTTCTGTCCGTTGCGCGGGTCGCGGCAGTCGGTGCAGGGGCAGTTGTCGCGCAGCCAGTACGTCGGGAACGGCATGCGGGGTCTCCTTCCGGGGCGCGGGAAGTTGTATAGCCAACTTCATCTCGCGCCCGACCCTGCCCGGCAGCGGTGAGACACCGGTGCCGGGCAGGTGGACGGGGAGGTGAACACCGCAGGAACACTGATCGCCCGACTGTCGCCGCCCCGACCGTGCACCATCGATGCGGGACCGGGCGAGCGGGGGGCGGGCGGCGGGGAGGCCGTCCGCGTGGGCGGGGCCGAGGCGTGCGGGGTCTCAGCCGATCGAGTCGGCCCAGGCGTGCGCGGCCGTGGTCCTGACGTGGAGCGGGTCGGCGGTGGGCAGGGCGTGGGCGAGGGCGGCCAGGACGTTCTGGACGGTGTCCAGGGAGGCGGCGCGGCCGTAGTGGTTGACCCGGAGCAGCTCGGCGGCGAGGGCTCCGCCGCCCGCCTGGACGGGCAGGGCGGGGTCGAGGCGGGCCGCCAGCTCGGTGGCGTCGAGGCCGGGCGGGGTGCGCAGGGTGGTGGCGACCGGCGCGGCGTGGCGGTCCTCGGTGACGAAGGGGGCGAGCGTGCCGAGCGCGCGGACCCCGGCGCGGGTGGCGGCGCAGGCCGCGCGGTGGCGGGCGATGGTGGCGTCGAGGCCGTGGTCGGCGATCCGGTCGAGGCAGGCGTCGAGCGCGAGCATCTCCAGCTGGGCCGGCGCGTGCGGCAGGGTCCGGCGGCCGGCGTCCGTCCAGCGGTCCTTCCAGTCCAGCAGCGAGAGGTACGAGCGGCGCGGCGCGGCCGGGTTGGCGGTGATCCGCTCCCAGGCGCGGGCGCTGACCGAGACGGCGGAGACCCCGGCCGGCCCGCCCATCGCCTTCTGCCCGCCGATCACGCACAGGTCGACGCCCCAGGCGTCGGTCAGCAGCGGTTCGGCGGCCACCGAGGCGACGGCGTCCAGCATCAGCAGCGCGCCGTGCTCGCGTACCACCGCGGCGATCTCCGCGACCGGGTTGGTGTTGCCGGTGGCGGCCTCGGCGTGGACGAGGGAGACGAAGTCGATGCCCGGTTCGGCCCGCAGGGCGTCGGCGACCTGCTCGGCGGTGGCGGCGGTGTCGAACGGCACGGCGAGGTCGACGACCTTGGCGCCGCAGTCGCGCAGCCAGTTGCCGAAGGTCTGCCCGTACGGCCCGGTGACGATGTTCAGCGCGGTGCTGCCCGGGTGCACGGCGCTGCGGATGGCCGCCTCCAGCGGGAGCAGTGCCTCGCCCTGGGTGACGATCACGTCGGCGCCGGTGTGCAGCAGCGCGGCGACCTTGTCCTCGATGGCGGCGAAGCGGGCGGCACTGAGCGGGGGGAGGTCGAGGAACGGGCTCACGGCTGCGGGGCCTTTCGCTTCGCGGCGCGGCACCTGCGGTTCGCACCGACGACGGGGCTGGTGGGGAGGGAGGGACGGGCGACGCCGGCCAGTCTGCCCCATTCCGGCCCCTGCGGGCATGGGCGTCCTGGGTAGAGTTCGGGCATGAGCGATGGCGCGGTGCTGCACATCAGGGGACGGGTGCTGGTCGGTCCGCAGGACGTCCGGGACGAACTCTGGGTGGTGGACGGGCGGGTGACGTTCGAGCGCCCGGCCGGCGCGCAGGACGTCCGGACGGTCGACGGCTGGGCGCTGCCCGGGCTGGTGGACGCGCACTGCCACGTCGGCCTGGACGCGCACGGCGCGGTGGACGAGGCGACCAGCGAGAAGCAGGCGCTCACCGACCGGGACGCCGGCACGCTGCTGATCCGCGACGCCGGCTCGGCCGCCGACACCCGCTGGATCGACGACCGCGAGGACCTGCCCCGGATCATCCGGGCCGGCCGGCACATCGCCCGCACCCGCCGCTACATCCGCAACTACGCGCACGAGATCGAGCCCGGCGACCTGGCCGCGTACGTCCGCCGGGAGGCCCGGCGCGGCGACGGCTGGGTCAAGCTGGTAGGCGACTGGATCGACCGGGAGAGCGGCGACCTGGCGCCCTGCTGGCCGGGCGACGCGCTCGCCGAGGCCATCGCGGCGGCGCACGCCGAGGGCGCGCGGGTGACGGCGCACTGCTTCGCGGCCGCCTCGCTGCCGGATCTGCTCGCCGCCGGGATCGACTGCGTCGAGCACGCCACCGGGCTGACCGAGGAGCTGATCCCGCAGTTCGCCGAGCGCGGCGTGGCGATCGTCCCGACGCTGGTCAACATCGCGACCTTCCCCGGGCTGGCGGCGGGCGGCGAGCAGAAGTTCCCGGCCTGGTCCGCGCACATGCGGCGGCTGCACGAGCGCCGCTACGACACGGTGGGCGCGGCGCACGACGCCGGCATCCCGGTCTTCGTGGGGACGGACGCGGGCGGCTCGCTCGCGCACGGGCTGGTCGCCGAGGAGGTGGCCGAGCTGGTGAAGGCGGGCCTGCGGCCGGCCGAGGCGCTCTCGGCGGCCTGCTGGGGGGCGCGCGAGTGGCTCGGCCGCGAGGGCCTCACCGAGGGGGCCTCCGCCGACCTGGTGGTGTACGCCGAGGACCCGCGCGCCGACGTCCGGGTGCTGGCGGACCCGCAGTTGGTGGTGCTCCGGGGCCGGCCGGTGGCCTGACCGGCGGTGTGTCACCCCGCCGCCGGGCGCCTGTCCGCACCCCGTTCCGTGCTCGTCCGTACCGTCCCCCCGCGCCCGTCCGCACCCGTCCCCGCGACCGCCGGGACGGGCCCGGCGCTGGGCCGATAGGGTGGCGGCCATGGCACCGCGTCCGCTGAACGAGATCGTCGAGCCCGGCTGGGCCACCGCCCTGGAGCCGGTGGCCGGGCGGGTGGCCGCCATGGGCGACTTCCTGCGCGCCGAGATCGCCGCAGGCCGTACCTACCTGCCCGCCGGGGCGAATGTGCTGCGGGCGTTCCAGCAGCCCTTCGAGTCGGTCCGGGTGCTGATCGTCGGCCAGGACCCGTACCCGACGCCGGGCCACGCGGTGGGGCTGAGCTTCTCGGTGGCGCCGGAGGTCCGGCCGGTCCCGGGCAGCCTGGTCAACATCTTCCAGGAGTACGGGCAGGACCTCGGCCTGCCGCGGCCCTCCAACGGCGACCTCACGCCCTGGACCCGGCAGGGCGTGCTGCTGCTCAACCGCGCGCTGACCACCGCCCCGGGCAAGCCGGCCGCGCACCGGGGCAAGGGCTGGGAGGAGGTCACCGAGCAGGCGATCCGGGCGCTGGTGGCCCGTGGCGGACCGCTGGTGGCCATCCTCTGGGGGCGTGACGCCCGCAATCTGCGCCCCCTGCTGGGGCAGGTGCCGGCGGTGGAGTCGGCGCATCCGAGCCCCATGTCGGCCGACCGCGGGTTCTTCGGCTCCAGGCCGTTCAGCCGGGCCAACGAGCTGCTGGCGCGCCAGGGGGCCGAGCTGGTGGACTGGCGGCTGCCGTAGCGCCACCCGATCGTCAGTATGTGAGTCAACCTCACTCAAACGGGTGAACTGACGCTTCGTGTTGCTCATGTGACGGATTGTTCGAAGAGGATGGCGGGCAGTCGAGAGCGGCAACAATCCCCCGGTCCGGCGCGGAGCCTTCCTGCGCGCGGGGTGAGACCTCTTCGGTGCGCTCTCGCCATCGCCACGTGTGGGGGTTCCTCCTTTGCTGTCCACTTCGATGCGGGTCGCCGCAGCCACCCTGGCCGTCGCGGCCGCCACCCTGCCAGCCTCCGCCGCCCACGCGAGCGGCGCGGCGCCATCGGCCACCGCAACCCCCGGCGGCGCGCCGGGCGCCGGGAAGGCGCGTGCCGTCACCGCCGAACTCGACCTCGACGTCAGCCTGCTGAACAAGGCCATCGACGTCCCCGTGAACATCTCGCTGAACGAGGTCGAGACCCCGGCGCAGCGGGACGGCTCCGTGCTCACCGCCAAGGTCGACGGCGTCGACCAGCAGGGGCCGGTCATCCTGGTCAAGGCCGACATCGGCAGGTCGACCACCGTCCTGGACGCCAAGGGCTCGTCCGCCTCGGTGAAGCTCGTCAACGCCGACGTCCACGCGCCCGGCCTGCCGCTCACCACTCTGCTGGGCCTGGAGGCGATGAGCGCCGAGGTGACCTGCCCGGTCGACGGGCCGCCGACGGCCCAGGTCACCGCGCCGGCGAAGCTCACCGTCCTCGGCAAGCCCGTCACCCTGAGCCTGTACGGGCCGACCAAGGTGGAGGTGCCCGGCATCGGCAGCGTGGCGCTGGAGTTCTCCAAGCGGAGCACCACCTCCGCCACGGCGGCCGCCTCGGCCCTGGAGGCGCAGGTGGAGGTCGATCCGCTCAACCTCAACGTGGCCAAGGTGAGCGGCCGGATCAGCATCGCTTCGGTCAGTTGCGAGAAGCCGGCCGGTGCGAGCTCCTCGGCGTCCGCCGCCCCCGGCGGCGGCGGGCCCTCCGGCGCGCCGCCGACCGCGACGGCGAGTGCGGCCGCCGTCCGGCCCGCCGCGGCCACCGGCACCGGGGACGCCCGCCCCGCCGCGCAGGCCCCCGCCGCCCCTTCCACCGCTCCCTCCGCACACCTCGCCGCCACCGGCGGCAGCGGTGCCACCGGGCCGATCGCGGCCGGCGCCACCGCCCTGCTCGTCGCCGGGGGAGGGGCGCTCTACGCCACCCGCCGCCGTGCCCGCGCCCGCCGCCACTGAGAGCTCACGATGCCGGCGCGGGCGCCCGCCGCGCGCGCCCGATCGTCCGGGGTGCGCCCGCACACACCCCGGAGTGCCACCGCAGGCACTCCCGGAGCGTGACCGTGCCGATGCGGAAGGTTGGTTTACATGGGCGACACATAGGAGGAACAACCGGGAAACGGCGACTTGCGACGCTACGCGGGCACCCACCACTCAAGTTGCGAGGTAAGCCGTGGCAATCAAGGCCGAGTACATCTGGATCGACGGCACCCAGCCGACCGCCAAGCTCCGCTCCAAGACTCGGATCCTGGCCAACGCTGACAAGCTGCCGACCTGGGGCTTCGACGGTTCCTCGACCAACCAGGCCGAGGGCCACGCCTCGGACCGCGTGCTTGAGCCGGTCGCCTCCTTCCCGGACCCGATCCGCGGCGGCGACAACGTCCTGGTGCTCTGCGAGGTCAACGAGACCAACGGCGCCCCGCACGTCTCGAACACCCGCGCCCTGCTGCGCCCGATCGCCGAGCAGTTCGCCGCCCAGGAGGCGATCTTCGGCATCGAGCAGGAGTACACCTTCTTCAAGGGCTCCCGCCCGCTCGGCTTCCCCGAGGGCGGCTTCCCGGCCCCGCAGGGCGGCTACTACTGCGGCATCGGCGCCGAGGAGGTCTTCGGCCGTGAGATCGTCGAGCTCCACCTCGACCGCTGCCTCGCCGCCGGCCTCGCGATCTGCGGCATCAACGCCGAGGTCATGCCCGGCCAGTGGGAGTTCCAGATCGGCCCGGTCGACGCCCTGACCGCCTCCGACCACCTGTGGGTCGCCCGCTACCTGCTCTACCGCACCGCCGAGGAGTTCGGCATCGACGCCACCCTGGACGCCAAGCCCGTGCGCGGCGACTGGAACGGCGCCGGCGCGCACACCAACTTCTCCACCAAGGCCATGCGTGAGGGCTACGACGCCATCATCACCGCCTGCGAGTCGCTCGGCGCCAGCCAGGAGAAGGTCCTGGAGCACGTCAAGCAGTACGGCTTCGGCATTGAGTCCCGCCTGACCGGTCTGCACGAGACCGCCCCGTGGAACGTCTACAGCTACGGCGTCTCCAACCGCGGCGCCTCGGTCCGCATCCCGTGGCAGGTCGAGGTCGAGCAGAAGGGCTACATCGAGGACCGTCGTCCCAACGCCAACGTCGACCCGTACGTGGTGACCCGCCTGCTGGTCAACACCTGCTGCTCCGCGCTGGAGAAGGCCGGCCAGGTCTGAGCCTGAGGCTCACCGCCCGCTCCGAACGCCCGTCGTCACCCTCGTCAGGGGGGTGCCGGCGGGCGTTCTGCCGTCCCGGGGGCCAGTCAGCCGCCGAGCGCCTGCGCCAGGGCGGTCAGGAAGCGGTCGGTCGTTTCCTCGTCGCGGACGGCGATCCGCAGCCAGTCCGGGCCGAGGCCGGGGAAGGTGTCACCGCGGCGGACGGCGAAGCCGGCGTCGCGCAGCCGCTCCCGGACGGCCGCCGCGCCGGGCAGCTCGATCAGCACGAACGAGGCGGCCGCCGCACCGTGCACCCGGACCTGCGGAACCGCCGTCAGCCCCTTGAGCAGGTACGCGCGGTGCCCGCCGGTGGTCTCGGCGGCCCGCTCGGCCTCGGCGAGGGCGGCCGGGGTACTGCACACCTCGGCGGCGACCAGGGCGGGCGTGGACACCGGCCAGAGCGGCTGGGCGGTCGCGAGGGCCGCGAGCAGCCGGGCCGGGCCGAGCACGTAGCCGATCCGCAGCCCGGCCAGACCCCAGGTCTTGGTGAGGCTGCGCAGCACCACGACCTGCCCGGGGAGGTCCCGCACGGCGGCGAGCGATTCGCTCTCGCCGGGCACGGTGTCCATGAACGCCTCGTCCACGACCAGGGTCCGCCCGGGGCGCGCCAGCGCGGCGAGGCCGGCGGCCGGGTGCAGGACGGAGGTCGGGTTGGTGGGGTTGCCGACGACCACCAGGTCGGCGTCCTCGGGCACGGCACCGGGCATGAGCCGGAAGCCGTCCTGCGGCGTCAGCAGCACCCGCCCGACGGTGTGCCCGGCGTCCCGCAGCGCGGCCTCCGGTTCGGTGAACTGCGGGTGCACCACCGCGATCCGGCGGGGCGTCAGGACCCGGGCGAGCAGCACGAAGGCCTCGGCCGCACCGGAGGTGAGCAGCACCTCCGCCACCGGGCGGCCGTGCCGGGCGGCCACGGCGGCCCGGGCGGCGGCCTGGTCCGGGTAGGCGGCGAGGTCGCCGAGGGTCACGGCGAGGTGCTCGCGCAGCCACTGCGGCGGGGTTCCGGTACGGACGTTGACGGCGAGGTCGACCAGGCCGGCGGCGCGGACCTCGGCGTCGCCGTGGTG
Organism: Kitasatospora sp. NPDC050543; assembly: GCF_044457565.1. Lineage (NCBI taxonomy): Bacteria > Bacillati > Actinomycetota > Actinomycetes > Kitasatosporales > Streptomycetaceae > Kitasatospora > Kitasatospora sp. NPDC050543. The sequence goes on from NZ_JBITGZ010000007.1 coordinate 223,240, forward strand.
GCGCAGGTCCGGTTCCTGCGGCGCGGGCTGCCCGGTGCTGGTCATGAGTCGGCTCCTGCGGATGGCTGGTCGGGTGCGCTGTCGGTACCGGTACCGGCACCGGACGGCGGGTCGAGGGGCAGGCCGGGTGCCCGCAGCAGTTCGAAGCCCTCACCGGTGGGCCGGTAGCCGGCCGCGTCGCCCGGGCCGGCGAGCGCGACCGCGCCGCCCTGCCGGGCCAGTTCCTCGGCGGCCCGGGTGCAGTCCGCCGGTGTCGGGCGGGTGATCCGGCGGGTGCCGGGCCGCAGCAGGTCGCTGATCTGCTCCACCACGGCGGGCAGCGCGACCACCGCCGAGGCCCGGCGCAGTTCCGCTGCCGCGCGCGGGGTGAGCAGGTCGCGGGCGCCCGGGCCGAGCCCGACCACCGCGAGCCGTCCGCGCACCGCCCGGCGGGCGACCGCGGCGGTGGCCAGCGCCGACTTCCGCTTGGGCACCAGGAGTTCGCCGCCGGCCGCGCCGATCAGAGCGGCCGCCTCGGCAACGCTCGGGGTGCCGACGGCGGCCAGCACCTCGCCCGAGCGGGTGGGCACCTCGACCGCCGCCAACCGCTCGGCGGGGTACCCGACCAGCGGCACGCCGAGTGCGAAGGCGGCCCAGCGGATCGCCGGATGGCCGGTCCTGCTCTCCACCGTGGCGAGCTGCGCCACCGAGTTCCTGGACAGCCCGGCCTCCTCCAGGGTGGCCAGCACCAGCTTGGCGACCTCCGAGTCGTCCGCTCCGGCAGCGGCGCCGACGCCGACCACCAGGGTGCGGGGCTGCACCAGCAGGACGTCCTCGGCCGGGTACGTACGGTCGGTGATCCGCAGCACGGGGGCGTCCGTCGGCGCGTCGGGGCGCACGTTGGGCGGCAGCGCCGGCAGCGGGTACTCGAGTTCGCTCTCCAGCCGGACGGGCCGTCCGCTCGCGACCGCCTCCGCCGCCGCGCGGCCGCCGGGCCCACGGGTGGCCCGGGTGGCGTGCCCGACCAGGGCGTCCAGCGGGCCCACGGGGTGGGACGCGGGTCGGGCGAGCACGGGTCGGGTGAGCACCGGCCGGGTGCCGAGCACGGCCGAGACCTCCTCGGCCAGCTCCTCCGCGCCGCGACCACGCGTGCCCGCACCGCCGGTTCCCGCGCCGCGGTCGGCGCCTCCGGTGCGGTCGGCCAGCGGTACGGCGTACCGTGGAGCGAGGTCCACGCAGACCACGTCCGGTACCCGCGCCACGTCCTCCAGGGCCTCGGCGAGCAGCCGCACGGCGGCGGGCACCCGGGCGAAGCAGACGACCTGCTCGCACTCGGCCACGGCCCGCTCCATGGTCTCCCGGGGGCCCATGCAGGCGCCGACCATCGCCCGGTAGACCTTGCTGCTGTCCGGCCAGGCGGCGTGCAGCCGGTCGGCGAGTGCCCGGCCCGAGGGGTTGAGGGCGACCAGACCGATCATCGTGGTTCCTTCCGTCCGGTCGCCGCGTCGCGGCCACGGAATCCCACCACGCGGGCGTCGGACGGGTCAATCCAGGGGCGTGGCCCGGCGGGAGTCATTGGGCGGCGTCTGTTCGCCTTCTCTTCACCGAGGTCGTGCCGCACACGTCACCGTCGGACTTCTAGGGTTGCCGCGCTCCACGAGCCAGTGCCCCTTCCTTCCCCCGCCCCTCGTGCCCGGAGGACAGCATGCCCTTCGCCCGTAGCACCAAGAACCCCCGCCGCCCGCTGACCGCCCTCGCGGCCGGTCTCGGCCTGGTCGCCGGCTCGCTCGGCATCTGGGCCGCCGCCGGCAGCACCGCCCAGGCCGCCGTCGGCCTGCCCACGCCGGACCACGTGGTGGTCGTGGTCATGGAGAACCACGCCTACACGCAGGTCATCGGCAGCTCCGGCGCGCCGTACTTCAACAACACCCTGAAGGCCGGCGGCGCCGTCCTCACCAACTCCTTCGGCCTCACCCACCCCAGCGAGCCCAACTACTACATGCTGTTCTCCGGCAGCAACCAGGGCCGCACCGACGACAGCTGCGTGGGCGTGGGCTCCATCGACAAGCCCAACCTCGCCTCCGAGCTGATCGCCGCCGGCAAGAGCTGGGGCAGCTACAACGAGGGCCTGCCGAGCCAGGGTTCGACCACCTGCAGCAGCGGCAGGTACGCGCAGAAGCACAACCCGTGGTTCGGCTTCGGCAACGTGCCGACCAACACCGCGTACACCTTCGCGCAGTTCCCCACCGACTACAGCACCCTGCCGAAGGTCTCCTTCGTCGTGCCGGACCTCTGCAACGACATGCACGACTGCTCGGTGTCCACCGGCGACACCTGGATCAAGAACAAGCTCGGCGCCTACGCCACCTGGGCCAAGACGCACAACAGCATCCTGGTCGTCACCTTCGACGAGGACAACCGGCTCTCCGGCAACCGGATCCCGACCGTGCTGTACGGCGAGCACGTGACGCCCGGCAGCAGCTCCGCCACCACCTACAACCACTACAACGTGCTGCGTACCCTGGAGGACCTCGCCGGCCTCACCGCCCACGCGGGCAATGCCGCGAGCGCCGCCGACATCACCGGCATCTGGAACTGACCACCGTGTACCTCGCGGAATCCCGCAGCGCCAAGGCCCCCGCCGCCCCGGGCACCCGCCCGGGGCGGCGGGCGGCCGCGGCCGCCGTGCCCGGCACGGTGCTCGCCCTCGGCACCGTCAGCCTGATCACCGACGTGTCCTCCGAGATGGTCAGCGCGGTGCTGCCGCTCTACCTGCTGACCGGCCTCGGCCTCTCCCCGCTGGGATTCGGCCTGCTGGACGGCATCCACAACGGCGTCGGCGCGCTCGTCCGGCTGCTCGGCGGCCACCTCGCCGACCGCGGCGGCGACGGCCGGGGCACCGGCCGGCACAAGCTGGTGGCCGGCCTCGGCTATGGCCTGTCCGCCCTCTGCAAGCCGCTGCTGCTGCTGGTGCACAGCGTGCCGCTGATCGGCGCCGTGCTCGCGGCCGACCGTACCGGCAAGGGCCTGCGCACCGCACCGCGCGACGCGATGATCTCGCTGGCCACCGACCCCGAGCACCGGGGGCGCGCGTTCGGCGTGCACCGCGCGATGGACACCGCGGGCGCCCTGCTGGGGCCGCTGGCCGCCTTCGGCGTCCTGCGGCTGGCCGTCGACGGGTACGACGCGGTGTTCGCCGTCAGCGGCTGCGTCGCGGTGCTCGGGGTCCTGGTCCTGGTGCTCTTCGTCCCCGGCCGGCAGCCGCGGGCCGAGGCCGGCCCGCCCGCCGCCGCACCCTCGCTGCGCGACGCGCTCGCCCTGCTGAAGCTGCCCGACCTGCGCAGGCTCACCCTCTGCGCGGCGCTGCTCGGCCTCACCACCGTCAGTGACTCCTTCCTCTACCTGCTCCTCCAGCGTCGGCTGGGCCTCGCCACCGACCTCTTCCCGCTGCTGCCGCTCGGCACGGCGGCCGCCTTCCTGCTGCTCGCGGTGCCGCTCGGCGCCCTCGCCGACCGGATCGGCCGCCGCCGGCTCTTCCTCGCCGGCCACGGCGTCCTGCTGCTCGCGTACGGCCTGCTGCTCGGGCCGGTCTCCGGCGGCCCGGCCGCCTGCTGTGTCCTGCTGCTGCACGGCGCCTTCTACGCCGCCACCGACGGCGTGCTGGCCGCCGCCGCGGCCGACGCGGTACCCGCCGAGCAGCGCGGGGCCGGCCTCGCCCTGGTCGGCACCGGGCAGGCGCTGGCCCGGTTCGCCTGCTCGCTCGCCTTCGGCGCGGCCTGGAGCGCGATCGGCGCTACGGCGGCACTCGCCTGGGCCGCCGGCGCCCTCGTACTCTGCGTGGCGGGCGCCGCCCGGGTGCTGCGCAGCCCCGAGGAGGCCGCCGCGTGACCCGTACCACCCGTCTGCTCGTCCTGCTGGTGGCGATGCTGCTGCTGGGCACCGCCGGCACCGGCGCGGTGCTGCACGCCGCCGACCGCTCGGCCCGCCGCGACGTCGCCCAGCCGGGCGGCCCGCTCGTCACCGCCGGGCCGCTCTCACTGCGGGCGCCCCCGGACGGCCGGCTGCTGGTCTTCCGCAACCTGGCCTGGGGCCCGCACCGCGACGAGCTCGCGAGCGTCCCTGCCGACCGCCCCGAGGGCCCGCGCACCGCCTCCGGCGTGCCGTGCCTGCGCTTCCACGCGGCGGCGGGCACCGGCATCTGCCTCCAGGCCGAACGTGGCGCACTCCAGGACACCTACCGCGCCGTCGTCCTGGACGCCGGCCTGCACGAGCTGCGGCACTTCCCGGTGGCCGGCATCCCGACCCGCTCCCGGGTCTCGCCCTCGGGCCACCTCGCGGCCTGGACGGTCTTCGTCAGCGGCGACTCCTACGCCGGCACCGACTTCTCCACCCGGACGTCGATCGTCGACACCAGGGACTGGACCAGGTACGACAACCTGGAGGAGTTCTCCGTCGTCAAGGACGGCCACCCCTACCAGTCCCACGACGTCAACATCTGGGGCGTCACCTTCGCCGACGACAGCACCTTCTACGCCACGCTGGCGACCGGCGGCCAGACCTACCTGGTGCACGGCGACCTCGCCGCCCGCACCCTCACCACCCTGCACCAGAACGTCGAGTGCCCCTCGCTCTCGCCCGACGGCAACCGGATCGCGTACAAGAAGCGCGTCCCGGGCCTGTCCGCGGACGCCCCGTGGCGGCTGTACGTCCTCGACCTCGCCACCATGACCGAGACGGCCACCGCCGAGCAGCGCAGCATCGACGACCAGGCCCTCTGGTCCGACGGTGACACCCTCCTCTACGCCGTCCCCGGCGACTTCGGCGCCGACCTCTGGAGCACCCCCGCCGACGGCAGCGGCGAGCCCCACCGCCTGCTCGACGCCGCCCTCGCCCCGGCCCACCTCGGCCGCTGACGCCTCGTCGGCCCTGCCCGGGGAGCCCGGAGCGGTGGAACCCCGCCCCCGGCCCCGGCGTCCCTGGGGGAGGAGGCCCGGTGCCGGGCCCGGGGACACCGGAGGCGGCAGTGACGGACGGTGCAGGACGTACCGGCGGGTGGCTCGGTGACGCCTTGCCGTGGCTGCGCCCCCGGCCGGTGCTCCGGCGCTCGGTCGCGGCCTTCCTGGTGCTCTGCGTGGCCTTCGTCGTGCTGGTGCTCGGGTGGGGCGTGTTCGCGCTGACGCGGGACCGCACCCCACCCGAGAGCGACCGGAGCCGGGCCGAGCGGCTGGCCGGCCTGCACGACTCCCAGCACCCGGGCAAGGGCCGGTACTACATCCCGATGGACGCCGTGTACGGGCGGCTACCGGACGGCTCTGCGGCGGGCTACCTGCACTACCGCTTCGAGGGGGGCCGGGACGTCAACGTCGACGACTTCCTGTCCACCTACGACCTGCCGGCCCCCGGCGCCGCGGCGGCCCTCCCGGCCGACCTCCGGGCCGCCCTGCCGGGCGACGAGCCGTCCGAGGCCCCGCTCGTGACGGACCCGGCGGGCGGTCACCGTCAGATCTACGTCCTCCGCTCGGACGCGGCCCTGGAGGGGGCGGGCGACGTCTGGGTGCGCGCCTCCGGCTGAGGCGGGCGCCTGCCCGGGCGCCGCCCGGGCCGCGCGATCATCCGCCCGCCGTGAACCTGCCCGCCGCGAACCGGGCCGCCGCAGCGGCGAACGTCGCGGCCAGCTGCGGCGCCCCGGCCCAGTGCAGGTGCAGGTACGAGGCGTGCACGTCGGCGCCCGCGAAGCCCTCCGTGCGGGGCCCCGCGGGGGTGCGCCAGCCCCAGGCCGGTTGCTCGCCGGCGCCGGGCTCGCAGACCGTGCGGTGGAACTCGTGGCCGCGGACCCGGGTGCCGGCCGGGGCCAGCGGGGAGTCGTGCAGGGCGACCGCCTCGCGGTAGCCGAGCGTGAGGCGCTCGGTCATCCGGGCCCGCGTGTCCAGCACCCCGCACATCGGCAGGCCGTCCAACTCCCGCCCCAGGTAGAGCAGTCCGGCGCACTCGGCGGCGATCGGCGCGCCGGCCGCCGCGAACTCGCCGATCGCCGTGCGCAGCGCCGTGTTGGCGCTGAGCTCGCGCACGTACAGCTCGGGGAAGCCGCCGCCGATCACCAGGCCGGCGGTGCCGTCCGGCAGTTCGCCCGCGTGCAGCGGGTCGAACGGCACCACCTCGGCGCCCGCCGCCGCGAGCAGTTCGGCGTTCTCGGCGTACGAGAAGGTGAACGCAGCGCCGGAGGCCAGGGCGACCCGGGGCCGGCCCGTGACGGGCGGGACCTCGGCGGACGGCTCCCAGGGCGCGTCCGGCAGCGGCGGCGCCGTCCGCGCCAGCGCCAGCAGTGCGTCCAGGTCGACCGAGGCCGCGATCAGCTCACCCATGTCCCGCACCGCGCGCACGGCCTCGGCCGAGCGCTCGGCGGCCGGGATCAGCCCCAGGTGCCGGGACGGCGTGGCCACGGCGGCCGAGCGCCGTACCGAGCCGAGCACGGGCACGCCCGAGCCCTCCTCCAGCGCCTCCCGCAGCAGCAGCTCGTGCCGGTCGGAGGCGACCCGGTTGAGGATCACCCCCGCGAGGCGCACCTGAGGGTCCCAGGAGGCGAAGCCGTGCACCAGCGCCGCCACCGAGCGGGACTGCGAGGACGCGTCCACCACCAGCACCACGGGCGCCCGCAGCAGCTTGGCCACGTGCGCGGTGGAGGCCAGCTCCCCCTGCCCGGAGGCCCCGTCGAACAGCCCCATCACGCCCTCGACCACCGCCACGTCCGCGCCCGCCGCGCCGTGCAGGAACAGCGGCGCGACCCGGTCGGGGCCGCACATGTAGGCGTCCAGGTTGCGGCCCGGGCGGCCGGCGGCCAGCGAGTGGTAGCCGGGGTCGATGTAGTCCGGGCCGACCTTGTGCGGCGAGACCGCCAGGCCCCGGGCGGCGAGCGCGGCCATCAGCCCGGTGGCGACGGTGGTCTTGCCCGAGCCCGAGGCGGGCGCGGCGATGACGAGACGGGGGATGTTCACGACGACGGCTGCTCTACCACTCGATCCCGCGCTGGCCCTTGCGGCCGGCGTCCATGGGGTGCTTCACCTTGGTCATCTCGGTGACCAGGTCGGCGACCGCGGTCAACGCCTCGGGCGCGTACCGGCCGGTGATGACGACGTGCTGGCTGCCCGGGCGCTCGCGCAGCACCGACAGCACCTCCGCCACGTCGATCCAGCCCCAGTGCATCGGGTAGGTGAACTCGTCCAGGACGTAGAAGCGGTAGGTCTCGGCGGCCAGGTCACGCTTGACCTGCTCCCAGCCCTCCTTGGCGGCCTCCTCGCTGGACATCTCCATCTCGGCGGTCCGCTGCACCCAGGACCAGCCCTCGCCCATCTTGTGCCAGGCGACCGTGCCGCCCTCGCCGGAGGCACCGAGCACGCGCAGCGCGTTCTCCTCCCCCACCTTCCACTTGGCGGACTTCACGAACTGGAACACCCCGATCGGCCAGCCCTGGTTCCAGGCCCGCAGGGCCATCCCGAACGCGGCCGTGGACTTGCCCTTGCCCGGGCCGGTGTGCACGGCAGTGATCGGCAGCGTACGGCGCTGGCGGGTGGTCAGGCCATCGTCGGGGACGGTCTCCGGCTTTCCCTGCGGCATGGGTCAGGCTGCCTTTCGGTCGGTGGTGGTGCTGCGGTGGGTGCTGCTGCGGTGGGTGGTGCCGCGCGAGGCGGAGGCACCGCGGTGGCCCGGGCCGCCGCCGCGGTGCGAGTGGACGAGCGCCGCCACGCCCTCGGCGCGCAGCTCCTCCAGGGTGACGGCCGAGGCCCCGAGCTGACCGGCCAGCCTCCCGGCCAGGCCGAGCCGGACGGGCCCGGACTCGCAGTCCAGGACGACGCTCGCCAGCCCGCGGCCCGCCAGCAGCCCGGCGGCCCGGCCGGCCTCGGCGAGGGCGTCCCGCGCGCCGGTAGCCCGCCCGTCGGTGACCACCACCAGCAGCGGGCGCCGGTGCGGATCGCGCATCCGCTCCACGCGCAGCACCTCGTGCGCCCGCAGCAGCCCGGCGGCCAGCGGCGTACGGCCACCGGTCGGCAGCGACTCCAGCCGGGCCGCGCCCACCTCCACGGAGGAGGTCGGCGGGAGGGCCAGCTCGGCACCCGAGCCGCGGAAGGTGATCAGGCCGATCTTGTCCCGCCGCTGGTAGGCGTCCATCAGCAGGGACAACACCGCGCCCTTGACGGCGGTCATCCGCTGCCGCGCGGCCATCGAACCGGAGGCGTCCACCACGAAGAGCACCAGGTTGGACTCCCGCCCCTCCCGCACCTGCTCCCGGAAGTCGTCCCGGCGCAGCTCCAGCGCCCGCCCGCTGCGCCCGCGCGCGTGCTGGTGCGGGGCGGCCGCCTGGAGGGTGGCGCTCAGGTGCAGCCTGGTGAGGGCGCCGGCCGGGCGCCGGGCGCGGATGGTGTGGCCGCCGTCGGTCTCGGCGGGGGAGCGCCGGCCCCGGGCGCCCTTGCCGGTGCCCGGCACCTTGAACAGCTTGGTGCGGTACGGCTCCCCGGCGGCGACGGGCGCGGCCTCCCGGGCCGGGCCGTGGTCCTGGGCCGGGACGCCCTGCTCGGGGGCCTGGGGATCGCGGCCGTCGTCGGGCGCGGCGGTGTCGGCCGGCGCCGTGGGGCCGGCCGGGTCGGGCGCACCGCCCCCGCCGTCCGGCCCGCCGCCGGGGCCCCGGCCGTCCCCGTCGGGACCGCCGTCCGGGTCGTGGTCGCCGTCGGGGTCGCGGTCCGGGTCGGGCTGCTGCTCGTCGAGGCTGCCCTCCGGCTGCTCGGGCCCGGCGGGCTCGGGAGTCTGCGCGTGCTCCTCCAGCGTCCGGTCGAGCAGCTCCTCGTCGAGCCCCGGGGCGTCGAAGGGGTTGCGGCGCCGGCGGTGCGGCAGGGCGAGCTGGGCGGCCTTGCGGACGTCCTCCTCCAGCACCTCGGTCCGCCCGGCCCAGGCGGCCAGCGCGACCGCCGTGCGCGCCATCACGATGTCGGCGCGCAGCCCGTCCACCTCGAACGCCGCGCAGACGGCGGTGATCTGACGCAGCGCCGCATCGGTCAGCTCGACCTTCGCCAGCAACTCGCGGGCGCCGGTGATCCGTTCGGCGAGCGCCTGCTCCTCCTCCGCGAACCGCGCGGCGAAGTCCGCCGGGTCCGCGTCGTACCCGAGCCGGCGCCGGACCACCTCGGCGCGCTCCTGCGGATCGCGGGTGGCGGCGATCTCGACGGTCAGGCCGAACCGGTCGAGCAGCTGCGGGCGCAGCTCGCCCTCCTCCGGGTTCATGGTGCCGACCAGCAGGAACCGCGCCGCGTGCCGCACCGAGACGCCCTCGCGTTCCACGTACGAGCGGCCCATCGCGGCGGCGTCCAGCAGCAGGTCGACGACGTGGTCCTGGAGCAGGTTGACCTCGTCGATGTAGAGCACGCCACGGTGGGCCTTTGCCAGCAGCCCGGGCTCGTACGCCTTCACGCCCTCGGCGAGGGCGCGCTCCAGGTCGAGCGAGCCGACGATGCGGTCCTCGGAGACACCGACCGGCAGTTCGACCAGGTGGGCGGCCCTGGCGGCCTCCGGGGCGCCGTCGTGCGGGCCGTCGGGGCACTGCGGGTCGGGCGAGGCCGGGTCGCAGGCGAAGCGGCAGTCCCCGACCGTGGTGATCGAGGGCAGCAGCCCGGCCAGCGCACGCACCATCGTCGACTTGGCGGTGCCCTTCTCGCCGCGCACCAGGACCCCGCCCACGGCGGGGGAGACCGCGTTGAGCAGCAGTCCGAGCCGCAGGTCGGCCATGCCGACGATCGCGGTGAACGGGTATCGGACGTCACTCATCGGGTGTCCCTCTCCTCTGCCAGGCCTTCAACATCCGTACCCATCAGATCCCTCACGGCGCACCCGGCGGCACGAAGGGCAGGCCGTCGGCCGGTACGCCGCCCTCGATCAGCCGCCACAGCGCGTCGGTGTCGGCGTGCTGTTCGATCAGGTCGCCGAGCCGGTCCAGCCGCTTCTCCCGGGCCTGCGCGAACGAGGTGTCGGGCGCGGGCACGAACGAGCGCCCCGCCAGCCGCGCCACGTCCCGGAGCAGTTCGCGGCGGAAGCCGTCGTTCTCCAGCGCGCCGTGCCAGGTCGTGCCCCACACCGAGCCCACCCGGCAGCCGTCCAGGAAGGGCTCCCCGCCCTCGACGGCCACCACCCCGTGGTGGATCTCGTACCCCTCGACCCGCTGCCCGTACGCCTCGCCGACCGGCCGGGCGAGCACCTTCTCGGCGCCGAACCGCACCCGGGTGGGCAGCAGCCCCAGGCCCGCCACGGCCCCGGCCTTCGACTCGACCTCGTCCACGATCTCCCGGGCGAGCATCTGGTAGCCGCCGCACACCCCGAGCACCGGCAGCCCGGCGGCCGCCCGTGCCAGCAGCGCGGACTCCAGGCCGCGCTCGCGCAGCCAGGCCAGGTCGGCGACGGTGGCCCGGGTGCCCGGCAGGATCACCAGGTCCGCGTCCGCCAGCTCCTCTGGCCGGGTCGCCCAGCGCACCAGCACCCCGGGCTCCTGCGCCAGCGCGTCCACGTCGGTGAAGTTGGACAGCCGGGGCAGCCGCACCACGGCGACCCGCAGCACGTCCGCGCCGTACGGGCCTCGGGTGTCCTCGCGGTCCACCACGGTGGAGAGGTCGAGCGAGTCCTCGGCGTCCAGCCAGAGCCCCGCCAGCATCGGCAGGGTGCCGAGGACGGGCCGGCCGGTCAGCCCGTGCAGCATGTCCAGGCCGGGCGCGAGCAGCCGGGCGTCGCCCCGGAACTTGTTGACGAACCAGCCGGCCACATGCCGCTGGTCCTGCGGCGACAGCAGCGCCAGCGTTCCGTACATCGCGGCGAAGACCCCGCCGCGGTCGATGTCGCCGACCACGACCACCGGCAGCCCGGCGGCGACGGCCAGGCCCATGTTGGCGATGTCGCGATCCCGCAGATTGATCTCGGCAGGCGAGCCGGCGCCCTCGCAGACCACCACGTCGTACCGGCCGCGCAGATCGGCCAGGCACTCCAGCGCCCGCTCCAGCAGGACGGGCTTGCGCTCGCGGTAGTCCAGCGCGCCGACCTCGGCGACCGCGCGGCCCAGCAGCACCACCTGGCTCCGGCCGTTCGCCCCCGGCTTGAGCAGGACCGGGTTCATCGCGGCCTCGGGCTCGACCCGGGCGGCCTGTGCCTGCATCGCCTGGGCGCGGCCGATCTCGGCGCCGTCGGCGGTGACGAAGGAGTTGAGCGACATGTTCTGCGCCTTGAACGGCGCGACACTGACACCCTGCCGGGCCAGCCACCGGCAGATCCCGGCGGTCACCACGCTCTTCCCGGCGTCCGAGGTGGTCCCGGCGACCAGCAGCGCCCCGCTCATACGTCTCCCTCATTCGCTGCGGCCCGGGCGGCCCGGGCCAGTACGGCCACGGCCAGGGTGGTCATGGCCAGGGCGGCCACGGCCAGGGGCCTCGTACCCGGGTGTCCGGTCGGTGATACCGCGTTGCCCGCGGCGCGGCCGGCGGTGGCGCGGCGCGGGGCCGGTGCGGCGGTGTGCGCGGTGCCCGCCGAGCCGGCTGATGCGCCCGTGCTCCGGCGGGGCGCGGCGTGCGCGCCCGGCTGAGCGGGTGCTCCGGCCGCTGCTGCCGCTGGTGCCACCGCTGCCGTCGCTTCCCTCGCTCCCGTCGGCGGTACGCCGAGCGTTCGCGCCGAGGCGGCGGCCAGGCGCAGCGTGCCGTGCCCGGCGACGCTGACGGCCAGGGCCAGCAGGCCGACCCGGCGGGAGAGCAGGCAGGCCCGTTCGATGTCGTCCACCGTCACCGGGCGCAGCTCGGCGCCGAGCACGGGCCGGTGCTCGACCCGCTCGCCGTAGCGCAGGGTGCCGCCCAGACGCACGCCCAGCGCGCCGGCGAAGGCCGCCTCGGCCTGGCCCGCGTTGGGGCTGGGGTGGGCGGAGCCGTCGCGGTGCCAGACCCGCCAGGCGGTGCCGGGCTCCGGCGCGGCACACACCGTCAACAGCGCGGTGAGCCGGGCGCCGGGCCAGCCGGCCACGTCGTCCAGCCGCGCGGAGGCCCAGCCGAAGCGCCGGTAGCGCGCCGAGCGGTGCCCGACCATGGCGTCCAGGGTGTTGACGGCCCGGAACGCCAGCAGCCCGGGCGTACCCGCGAACGCGCCCCAGACCAGGGCGTTCACCACCGCGTCGGCGGTGTTCTCGGCCACCGACTCCACCACCGCGCGGGCGATCTGCTGCTCGTCCAGCGCGCTCGGGTCCCGCCCGCACAGGTGCGGCAGCCGCTCGCGGGCCGCGGTGAGGTCACCGGCTGTCAGGGCCCGCCCGATGGTGCGGGCCTCGCGGGTGAGCGAGGTGCCGCCGAGCACCGTCCAGGTCGCGGCGGCGGCGAGTGCGGCCCGGCCGGCGGCGCCGCGTCCGAGCGTCCGCTCGGCGGCCACCGCGCCGGCGGCGACGGCACCGACGCAGACCGCCGTGTACGCCGCCCCGGCCGCGCGTGCGTCACGCCAGAGGAGCTTCTCCAGCCGCCCGGCCGCGTTGCCGAAGGCGGCCACCGGGTGACCGCGCCGGGGGTCGGCGAAGCGGGCGTCGGCGAGGTGGCCGGCGACGACGCCCAGGGCGAAGGCGGCCCCGCGGGTCAGCCGGCGCACGGCGGAACGGGGACGGCTGCGGGAACGGCCGGGGGTACGCAGGCGAGGCCGATGAGGACGGGGACAGCGGGGACAGCGGGGACGGCGGGGCGGCCGGCGTGGGCGTACGGCGGTGGCCGGTGGGCGGCCCGGGCAGCCTGCATGGCGTGCGTGTCCTCACTCAGGGTCCGCGCCCTGGATCGACGTCACGGGGGCTAGAGTCTCCTGGCTTCCGGGTTCTGACGCACTCTCGGGCCTTCCAGCTGTACGCCGTGGCCGTGCTTCGAGCGTGCTCCCCGGTGACAGTGGCGGGACCGCGCCGGATTCGCACCGGCTTCCTCTACATGCCTCCGTATGGCTGAAGGATCCCATCACGCGGTTCGAGGGGGAGTCAACCAAGGTCACGGAGGGGTTGGTCACACGTCACCCGGGCGTGCACCCGGGCTCGCGTGCCCGGGCTCGCGTGCCCGGGCTCGCGTGCCCGGGCACGCGCGCCGGCCGCCGCGGCCGGCCGCGCGTGGCGCGGACCGCAGGCCCGCGGGGTGGGCGGCCGGTGCCGGAATCGGTTGATCATCCAAGCCTGACGGACCGGCAGGTACGCAGGTCGGGCATGAGCTACTCGCGTAGCTTGTGCTCGGCGCCGGAAACCGTCGCTACCTCCGAGTAGAACAACCGTCGCGCCATCGGGATTCATGGGATCGCACAATCGCCCAGTGAGGCCCCCTGCTGCGCTTCGTGCGTTCGGCGCCTGGGGACACGCCTGCCGGGGCCCGTACGGTCGTGTCCCATGCGACGCAGACAGCCTCCCGTGACACCGGTGCCCTTCTCGCCCGCGGCGGCCAGGGCGCACCGCGCCGGGCTGGGCCTGACCCCCCAGCAGGTGGCGGAGGGCATGGCCGCGCACGGGGTCCGACTGCTGCCGTCCCACGTCCTCGGTTGGGAGAGCGGCGAGGTCCGGCCCTCGGAGGAGGAGTTCGTCGCCCTCGCCCGCGCGCTGTGGTGCCCCGCCGTGCAGCTGATGGGCGCCCGGCCCGCCAGCCTGCGCGACTTCCGGGTGGCCCGCGAGCTCAGCCAGGAGCAGGCCGCCCGCCGGATCGGCGTCTCGGACCGCACCTACGAGCAGGCCGAGAGCTCCGGCAGGTGGACCGGCGACGAGGAGCAGACGTACTCCCTCGCCCAGGCCCTGGGGCTGACCCTGCGGGACCTGCTCACGGTGACGGGGCGCCGGGAGGAGCTGGACCAGCGGCTCCGGCAGTGCATCGACGGACGCTGGCAGGCGCAGGCCAGGGCGATAGGACGGATCGTCCCCGTCCCCCGGGAGGCACTGTCGAAGGTGCTGACGGTGATTCAGGGCGAGTACCAGCTCTCCTCCCACTGGGGCGCGGGCAGCTGGGGCTCCTCCTCCCTGGCCCGGGTGGAGCCGGCCCAGCCGACCCAGCCGATCACGGAGCGCTTCTGGGAGCTCCTGGCCCGCGAGGACACCGGCATCCCCGTCTGATCCGCCCGCCTCTCCCTGCCTGCCCCCGAACCCCCGCCGCCTCGGCCCGCTTCCCGCGCCCCCAACCTCCCGTCCCCGCCTCCCGTCCCGCGCCCCCACGTCCGGCGCCGTGCCCCGGACGGCCCCGCACCGGTGGCCCCGCGCCCCGCGGAGAAGTGGACTGGGAAGCACCGGCCAGTCCGCGATCAGCAGAGCGGGGAGCGATATGCGTTGGGGAACCGCAGCCGTCGTGGCGGCTGCCGTCGTCGGCACCGGCATCGCCGTGCTGGCGCTGGGGCGCAAGGTGTCCGACCGGGTGGTCCTTCCGGGAGTCACCGCCCGCCGCCGCCGCGCGGGGGATCCGTCGGGTCCGGCCCTGGTGCTGTCCGTGGCCGCCGACCGTGTCACCTTCACCCCGACCACGGCGACGCTGCGCCCGGGCCGCTATGCCGTCGAGTGGGGTGCGGACGGCCACGCCGTCGTCGGCGACGTCGTGCACCGCGACGAGAACGGCGTCACCCGCCGGCTGGAGCGCGCCGACCACGGCGACCGCGGCGTCCTGGAGCCCGGCATCGAGGTCCGGCTCACCCCTCGCGTCCTCCTCGGCGACCCGGCCACCGCGCTCGGCCTCGAGTACACCGAGACCGCCGCCTACGGCGAGCTCGGCCCGATGCCCGCCTGGTACGTGCCGGGCATGCGCGGCACCTGGGTGCTGCTGGTGCACGGTCCCGGCACCGACCGGCAGCAGACCCTCCCCGTGCTCCCGTTGCTGAACCGGCTCGGGCTCCCCACTCTCTCCCTCACCTATCGGGGCGACGAGGGCGCGCCGGCCGCCCCCGGTGGGATCGGCAGGTTCGGCGACACCGAGTGGCGTGACGTCGAGGCCGCCGTCCGGCTGGCGACGGACTCCGGGGCGGGCAAGGTCGTCCTGTACGGATGGTCGCTGGGCGCCACGATGGCCCTCCAGACGGTCGCCCGCTCCTCCTTCGCCGACTCCGTCAGCGGTCTGATCGTCGACTCGCCGGTGCTGGACTGGCCCGCCACCGTCCGCCGCGACGCCACCGGTGCGGGCATCAGCGCCCCGCTCGCCGAACTGGGCGCCCTCGCCGCCGAAGGCCGTACCGGTGTCGACCTGGCCGGCTTCGCCCGGCTCGCCGACGGCAGCGACCTGCACGTGCCGACGCTGCTGCTGCACAGCCCGGACGATCCCGTCGCCCCCTGGCGGGCCGCCGAGCGGCTGGCGGCCCGCCGGCACGACCTGGTGAGCATCCAGGCCGTCCCGGACGCGGACCACGCGGCTCTCTGGAACGCCTACCCCGGCCGGTACGAGGAGGCGCTGCGCCGCTGGCTCACCCCGCTCCTCTGAGTCGCGGTCCGAACCGCCACAGCCCGTCCCCGTCCCCGTCCCCGTCCCCGTCCCTGTCCCTGTCCCTGTCCCTGTCCCTGTCCCCGTCTCCCTCCCTGTCGCCGTCTCCGTCCAGCCGGCCGCCTCAGGGGCGCGCCGTCGCCGCGTCCCGGCTGCGTCCGGCCGTGTCCGAGTCGGCTATGGGTCGGCTACCCGTCGCGTACGAGTCGTCTCCCGGCCGCATCGGGGACTTCCACCCGGCCCCGGAGTGGCGTGCCCGCGTCACTCCGTGCACGTCATAGTGCCGGTTTGGCCTCTGTTGCCCGATCTTGTGGCCCCGGCGGCGCCCGCTCCCCGCTGACTCGCGGAACTCGATGTGACAGAAGGCCGGTACACGGGGAAGACTGCACGGCGTGACGTCTCGGAACCCGCGCGACCGTGATGCCCCGCCCCCGCCGACGATCGGTACCGGCGCGACGGTGACCCGTCTGCCCGGCACGGCCCACCGCGCCGACGGCGCGCGCCCGGGCACTCCCGGCGTACCCCGCCGCCGTGGCCCCGCACCCGCTCCCGGCCGCGGCCGGGTGCCGGTGCCCGAGGGCTTCCCGGCCCCCGCAGAGCTCGCTCCGCTCGCCCGCCGGATGCTCGTCGACGCCGTCCGGATCGCCCGCTGGGCCGGCGAGCTGGAGCAGGTCGGCAAGCGCGGCGAACTCCTCCCCGACGACGCCCGCGCGGCGGGCCGCGCGCTCAACATGACCGTCGGCGCCGCCGCCAAGGCCTGGGGCCAGGCCCTGCTGGTCGGGCTGGTCGAGCCCCGGGACGGCGGCGCCGCCCCCGGCTGGCGCCTGCATGCCTGGGAGCACGACGAGGAGGCCGTGGTCCGCGGCTGGTCCGCGCTCTTCGACGCCTGGACCCTGCTCGCGCCCGTCCCGCCGGCCGCCCTGCGCGGCGTCTTCGCCGTGCTCGCCGGCCAGGCCGTCGACCAGGCCCCGCAGCTACTCTCCTTCCTGCACCTGGTGGACGGGCCGGTCGCCGACAGTGAACTGATGGAGCTGCTGCGGCGCGGCCTGGACGAGCGCCGGATGGGCGCCGGCACCGGCGTCGTCTCGCTCTCGCCCGTGCCGCACGCGGCCTCCGCCGTCTCGGCCGTCCGCGGCACCTGCCGCGCGCCGCAGGTCGACACCCCGCCCGCGCCCTCCGACGTCGCCGCGGTGCTGGACTGGATGCTCGACGGCCTGGCGGCCGTCGGCGCCGTGATCCGCAAGGACGACGCCGCCGAGCTCTCCCGCCTGGGGCACTGGGCCGTGCGCGCCAAGCTGGAGGAGATCTGCACCGTCGCCCAGACGGCGGCCGGTCACATCGAGCAGAGCGCCATGGAGCTGCTGGGCGCCTGCGCCGACTACTCGCCCGGTCCGGCCCGCGCCGAGTACCGCGCCTGGGTCGCGGCCCGCCCGGTGGACCGCGCCGTCGCCGAGCTGCTGGACGCCGCCCGGGGTGACGACGCGCTGGTGCGCGGCCTCGCCTTCGAGGCGCTGCGTGTCGCCGGCGGCACGGCCGAGCAGGCCGTCCGGGCGGCGGTGGACGAGCCCGTGCTGCGGCCGTACGCGTTGCTGTGGCTCGCGGAGCAGTCGGACGAGGGCGGGGTGTCCCCAGCCGACGTGCTGGGGGCGGAGGACGCCGCCTGGCTCTGGGTCGACACCGCCGCGGCGGTGCTGGACCACGGGGAGACGGAGCTGCTGGTCGGGCATGTCGAGGGCGCCTCGGCCGGCGATCCGGTCCGGCTCTTCGCCCGCGCCCGCCAGTCCGGCCACCCGCGTGCCGCCTCGGTCCTCACGGCCGTCTCCAGTGTCCACCCCGACCCCGCCGTGGCCCGCGCGGCCCGCCGCTCCGCCTTCAGCGTCCACCACGGCGGCGCCTGACCCCCGCCCTGGGGCCCGGGGGCCGCCCGCCCTCACCGCCACACCCCCACCCCGCGCGCGACACCCACCGCCCCGCCCCGCGCTACCGCGCCGTCGGCCGCACCAGAAGTCGGCCCGGCCGACTTCCCGCGTCGGCATTGCGTCACGCCGCCTTCCACCCCGCCTCCCACAACGCGAAGGGCCCGGATCCTGGGTGGATCCGGGCCCTTCAAGGCGGTGCGGTGACGGTCAGCCGAGGCGGGACTCCGCGCGGCGGGCGCGGACGTCGCCGACCTTCTGGCCGACCTTGCGGCGGATGACCAGCAGCGGGGCCATCGCGGCCAGCGCGATCTGGGCGAACGCGCCGATGTGCAGCAGCGTGTCGCCGCCGGGCAGGCCGGTCGCCCAGGCCGCGAGGCAGCCGATGCTGACGACGATCCAGCAGAGCGTCGCCGTGGCCAGCAGACCCTGTGGCTTCGGGTACTCGATCCGGCTCATCATCAGGTAGGCGGCGCCCGAGATGGCGAGCAGGCCGGGCAGGAACGGCGGGTCCAGGAGCACGATGGCGATCACCGTCATCGCGCCCATCGGGCATGGCATGCCCTGGAAGACCCCCGGTCGCATCTTCACGGCCGAGAACCGGGCCAGCCGCAGCACCACCGACAGCAGCACGGTCAGCGCGATCAGCGCCGACAGCCGGCTGTCGGAGCCCGGCGAGACCATGCCCCAGACGGCGACGAAGTAGGCCGGCGCGATGCCGAAGCTGATCAGGTCGGCCAGGTTGTCCAGTTCCGCCCCGAGCGCGGAGGAGCGCAGCTTGCGCGCCACCAGCCCGTCGAAGAGGTCGCACATCGAACCGATCAGCAGAAGCGTCACGGCGGTGGCGGCGCTGTGCCGGTCCGGCGCGGCGTCCGGGTTGGTGATGTGCGGGACGAGGACCCCGGTGGTGATCGAGTAGATCGCCAGGAAGCCGCAGACGGCGTTGCCCAGGGTCAGGAAGTCGGCGGTCGACAGGTGCTGCGGCGAGCGCGGAGCACGCAGCTCGCGGTCGCGCGCCCAGCGGCGGCGACGCAGGTCCGTCTCCTCGTCGTCCAGGCCGACGATCGTCTCAGGATCAGTCACGGTCAAGGCGCGTCACCCCGGCAGTGGTCTTCTGGCCGACCTCGACGCCCACCTCGACGCCGGCCGGCAGGTAGGTGTCGACGCGCGAGCCGAAGCGGATCAGACCGATCCGCTCGCCCTGCTCGACCTTGGTACCGGCGTTCACGTACGGCACGATGCGGCGGGCCACGGCCCCCGCGATCTGCACCATCTCGATGTCGCCGAGCTCGGTGTCGAAGTGCCACACGACGCGCTCGTTCTGGTCGCTGTCCTTGTTGAACGCGGGGACGAAACCGCCGGAGACGTGCTCGACGGAGGTCACCGTGCCGGGCAGCGGTGCGCGGTTCACGTGCACGTTCAGCGGGCTCATGAAGATCGCGACGCGGGTGCGGCCGTCCGGCCACGCGTCGATGCTCTGAACCACGCCGTCGGCCGGGGAGATCACTCTGCCGGTGCCGATCTCACGCTCGGGGTCGCGGAAGAACCACAGCATGCCCGCGCTGAGCGCGCAGGTCGGTACCGCCGCCAGGGCCCACTTGCCGTTGCGCCGGGTGAGCGCGCTGGTGAGAGCGGCCGTGGCCAGGGTTGGGACGAACCAGGGGGTGGCTCCGCGCGCGATGGTCACGCGGGGTCGCCGACCGGCCGTCGGAGCGGCGAGGGCATCGCGGTCCGTGACGGAGGTGTGAGGGGACGGGCTGATGGGCATCGAAGACCTTAGTCGCGGGGGATCATGGCCGCTGGACGGGGGCCACCGCGGGGATCGAGTGATAAAGGACGGCTGTTGTCCCGGTGGATGCTATCGGGAGCACACGGTGGGTGGGCAACCCGCCTGCTCGTTCATCTGTCCTGCGCTGTGCGGATGTGCCCCTGCTGTGTATACGACCGTAGCTCGGCGCAGTCCGGTTCCCAAGAGGTCTCAAGTCATCGGTGACTCAAGTCTCAGCTCGCGGGACGGCGCGAGGGGGCTCTCCAGGGGTGTGCGAAAGCGGCCGCAGGGCGCGTAGCTGGTGTTACGCGCCCTGCGGCCGCCCCCGCGGCCGTACCCGACTTTCCGGCGGACCAGGCCGGTAAGTCACAGCGGTACGGCGTGCCGGAGGCGGGCCCGCACGCCCGGCCGCCGGCGGTTCAACTGGATTGTGTGATGATCATCGCCCTGCCTAGTCGGCCAGGCGGTACTCCTCCAGCAAACGGCGTCCAACGATCATCTTCTGGATCTCCGCCGTACCTTCACCGATGAGCAGCATCGGGGCCTCGCGGTAGAGCCGCTCGATCTCGTACTCCTTGGAGAAGCCGTAGCCGCCGTGGATGCGGAAGGCGTCCTCGACGACCTCCTTGCAGTACTCGGAGGCGAGGTACTTCGCCATCCCGGCCTCGAGGTCGTTGCGCTCGCCGCTGTCCTTCTTACGGGCGGCCATCACCATCATCTGGTGCGCGGCCTCGACCTTGGTGGCCATCTCGGCGAGCTTGAACTGGATCGCCTGGTGCTCGGCGATCTTCTTGCCGAAGGTGGAGCGCTGCTGGGCGTAGGAGATGCCCAGCTCGAAGGCGCGGCGGGCGACGCCGCAGCCGCGGGCGGCCACGTTGACGCGGCCGACCTCGACGCCGTCCATCATCTGGTAGAAGCCCTTGCCGGGGACTCCGCCGAGGATGCGGTCGGCCGGGATGCGGACGTCCTGGAGCACCAGCTCGGTGGTGTCGACGCCCTTGTAGCCCATCTTCTCGATCTTCCCGGGCACCGTGAGGCCGGGGACGGTCGGGTTCGGGCCGAAGCCGGCCGTCTTCTCGATCAGGAAGGTGGTCATGTTGCGGTACGGGGTCGCCTGGCCCTCGTCCGTCTTGCAGAGCACGGCGACCAGGGTGGAGGTGCCGCCGTTGGTCAGCCACATCTTCTGGCCGTTGAGGACGTAGAAGTCGCCGTCCTTGACGCCCTTGGTGGAGATCGCGGCCACGTCGGAGCCCAGGCCGGGCTCGGACATCGAGAAGGCGCCGCGGATCTCGCCGGCGGCCATCCGGGGCAGGAAGTACTCCTTCTGCTCCTGGGTGCCGTGCGCGTTGATCATGTGCGCCACGATGAAGTGCGTGTTGACGATGCCGGAGACCGACATCCAGCCGCGGGCGATCTCCTCCACCACCAGGGCGTAGGTGAGCAGGGACTCGCCGAGGCCGCCGAACTCCTCGGGGATGGTGAGCCCGAACAGGCCGAGCTGCTTCATCCCCTCCACGATGGCGGTCGGGTACTCGTCCTTGTGCTCCAGCTCGGTGGCGACCGGGATGATCTCCTTGTCGACAAAGTCCCGCACGGTGGCGAGGATGTCCCGCTGGATCTCGGTGAGGCCGTCGGTCTGCGCGAGGCGTCCCATCGTGCGGCTCCTGTCGTACGTCAAGAAGGAAGAGGTGGGGGGCAAGCGGAAAGCGGTGGTGTGGGGGGCTCCACGGGCGTGACTTCCGTGGAGCCCCCAGGCCGGGGAGGGGCCGATGACGGCGGCTCCTCGTACCGGGGTATCGGGGGTGCGGGCCGGCTAGGACAGCGGCTCGGGGCGGCCGGGCTGCTCGCCGCCGCGGGCCTTGATGTACGTCTCGGTCGGCACCATCACCTTGCGGCGGAAGATGCAGACGACCGTGCCGTCCTGCTTGTAGCCCTTGGTCTCGACGTAGACGATGCCGCGGTCGTCCTTGGACTTGGACGGCCACTTGTCGAGCACGACCGTCTCGCCGTAGATCGTGTCGCCGTGGAAGGTCGGCGCGATGTGCCGCAGCGACTCGATCTCCAGGTTGGCGATCGCCTTGCCGGACACGTCCGGGACGGACATGCCGAGCAGCAGGGAGTAGATGTAGTTGCCGACGACGACGTTCTTGCCGAAGTCCGTCGTCTTCTCCGCATAGTTGGTGTCCATGTGGAGCGGGTGGTGGTTCATGGTGAGCAGACAGAAGAGGTGGTCGTCGTACTCGGTGACCGTCTTGCCGGGCCAGTGCTTGTAGACGGCGCCGACCTCGAACTCCTCGTAGGTGCGTCCGAACTGCATGATTCAGCTTCCTTAGGGGGATCGGTACGAGGTCAGGCCTGCGGGGGCTCGAACTTGGAGGTGCGCTCCAGGCCGGCGGCGCGGCCCTTGCCGGCGATCACCAGGGCCATCTTGCGGCTGGCCTCGTCGATCATCTCGTCGCCGAGCATCGCCGAGCCCTTGGCGCCGCCGGCCTCCGAGGTGCACCAGTCGTAGGCGTCCAGGATCAGCTCGGCGTGGTCGTAGTCCTCCTGCGAGGGCGAGAAGATCTCGTTCGCGGCGGCGACCTGGTCCGGGTGGAGCACCCACTTGCCGTCGAAGCCCAGCGCGGCGGCGCGGCCGGCCACCTCGCGGTACCCCTCCTGGTTGCGGATCTGCAGGTAGGGCCCGTCGATCGCCTGGAGGTCGTGCATCCGGGCGGCCATCAGGATGCGCATCAGGATGTAGTGGTAGGCGTCGGCCGGGTAGCCGGGCGGCTGCTGGCCGACCACCAGGGTCTTCATGTTGATCGACGCCATGAAGTCGGCCGGGCCGAAGATGATCGTCTCCAGCCGCGGCGAGGCGGCGGCGATCTCGTCGACGTTGACCAGGCCCTTGGCGTTCTCGATCTGCGCCTCGATGCCGATCTTGCCGACCTCGAAGCCCATGGTCTTCTCGATCTGGGTCAGCAGCAGGTCCAGCGCCTTGACCTGGGTCGCGTCCTGGACCTTGGGCAGCATGATGCAGTCCAGGTTCGGGCCGGCGCCCTCGACGACCGTGATCACGTCGCGGTACGTCCAGTGGGTGGTCCAGTCGTTGACCCGGACGACCTTGGTCTTCTTGCCCCAGTCGCCGTTGTTCAGGGCGTCGACGATGTTGTGCCGGGCGCTCTCCTTGACCAGCGGGGCGCAGGCGTCCTCCAGGTCGAGGAAGACCTGGTCGGCGGGCAGGCCCTGGGCCTTCTCCAGGAAGCGCGGGTTGCTCCCCGGCACGGCGAGGCAGGAGCGGCGGGGGCGGAGCCGGTTGATAGTGCTCATGAGGGGTGGTCAGTTCCTTCCGGGGTCAGCTGGTGGTCGCGACGGTGGCGGGCGTCCACGGCTGGAGCCTGTTGGCCAGCCGGATCTCGTCCACGATCCGGCCGATGATGGTGGTGATGCCGAAGTCCTTCGGGGTGAACACGGCAGCGACGCCGGCGGCCTTGAGAGCCTCGCCGTCCGCTGCCGGGATGATGCCACCCACGATCACTGGCACATCCTCCACCCCGGCCCGGCGCAGCCGGTGCAGGACGTCCGGGACCAGCTCGGGATGCGCCCCGGAGAGGATCGACAGGCCGACGCAGTGCACGTCCTCGGCGACGGCGGCGGAGACGATCTGCTCGGGCGTCAGCCGGATGCCCTGGTAGACGACCTCGAAGCCGGCGTCGCGGGCCCGGACGGCGATCTGCTCCGCGCCGTTGGAGTGCCCGTCCAGACCGGGCTTGCCCACCAGCAGGCGCAGCTTGCCGGTGCCCAGCTCGGCGGCGGTCGCGGCGACCGCCTCGCGGACGGCGGCCAGCTCCCCGCCGGGCTCGGCGGCCACCGCCACCGGGGCGCCGCCCACGCCGGTGGGAGCGCGGTACTCGCCGAAGACGTCCCGCAGCGCGAAGGACCACTCGCCGGTGGTGACGCCGGCCCGGGCACAGGCGAGCGTGGCCGGCATCAGGTTGTCGCTGGTGGCGGCGGTGGCCCGGAGCTCCTCAAGGGCGCGCTGCACGGCGCTCTCGTCGCGGCCTTCGCGCCAGCGGGCGAGGGCGCCCAGCACCGACTGCTCGGAGGCCGGGTCGACCACCATGATCGCGGTGTCGAGGTCGGCCGTGAGCGGGCTCTCCTCGGTGGTGTCGAAGCAGTTGACCCCGATGATCTTGTCCTCGCCGGACTCGATCCTGGCCCGCCGGGCGGCGTGCGAGGAGACCAGGTTGGACTTCAGGTAGCCGGACTCGACGGCGGGGATCACCCCGCCCATCTCCAGCACCTTGGCGATCTCCGCCTCGGCGCCGGCCAGCAGCGCCGCGGTCTTGGCCTCGATCACCTCGGAGCCGTTGAAGATGTCCCCGTACTCCAGCAGGTCGGACTCGTAGGCCAGCACCTGCTGGATGCGCAGCGACCACTGCTGGTCCCACGGCCGGGGCAGGCCGAGTGCCTCGTTCCAGGCGGGCAGCTGCACGGCCCGGGCGCGGGCGTCCTTGGAGAGGGTGACGGCCAGCATCTCCAGGACGATCCGCTGGACGTTGTTCTCCGGCTGGGCCTCGGTCAGGCCGAGCGAGTTGACCTGCACGCCGTAGCGGAAGCGGCGCTGCTTGGCGTCCTGGATGCCGTAGCGCTCCAGGGTGACCTTCTCCCAGAGCCGGGCGAAGGCGCGCATCTTGCACATCTCCTCGACGAAGCGGACGCCCGCGTTCACGAAGAAGGAGATCCGGGCGACCACCTCGCCCATCCGCTCGGCCGGCACCTGGCCGGAGTCGCGGACGGCGTCCAGGACGGAGATCGCGGTGCACATCGCGTACGCGATCTCCTGGACCGGGGTGGCCCCGGCCTCCTGCAGGTGGTAGCTGCAGATGTTGATCGGGTTCCACTTGGGGATGTTGCCGACCGTGTAGGCGATCATGTCGGTGATCAGGCGCACCGACGGACCGGGCGGGAAGACGTGCGTCCCGCGCGAGAGGTACTCCTTGACGATGTCGTTCTGGGTGGTGCCGGTGAGCTTGGCGATGTCCGCGCCCTGCTCCTCGGCGACCACCTGGTAGAGCGCCAGCAGCCACATCGCGGTGGCGTTGATCGTCATCGAGGTGTTGGTCTGTTCGAGCGGGATGCCGTCGAACAAGGTCCGCATGTCCCCGACGTGGCCCACCGGGACACCGACCCGGCCGACCTCGCCGCGGGCGAGGATGTGGTCGGAGTCGTAGCCCGTCTGGGTCGGCAGGTCGAAGGCCACCGAGAGGCCGGTCTGGCCCTTGGCGAGGTTCTTGCGGTAGAGCGCGTTGGAGTCGTGCGCGGTGGAGTGGCCCGCGTACGTGCGCATCAGCCAGGGCCGGTCGCGCTTCTGAGCTGTCATCAGATGTCCCTGAAGCGGTTGATCGCCGGAAGGTGCTTCTCGCGGAGCTCGGCGTCGCGCACGCCCAGGCCCTCGGACGGGGCCAGGCAGAGCACGCCGACCTTGCCCTGGTGCTTGTTCTGGTGGACGTCCAGCGCCGCCTGGCCGGTCTGCTCCAGGGAGTAGACCTTGGAGAGGGTCGGGTGGATCTTGCCCTTGGCCACCAGGCGGTTGGCCTCCCACGCCTCGCGGTAGTTGGCGAAGTGCGAGCCGACGATCTTCTTCAGCGACATCCACAGGTAGCGGTTGTCGTACTGGTGCATGTACCCGGAGGTGGAGGCGCAGGTGACGATGGTGCCGCCCTTGCGGGTGACGTACACCGAGGCGCCGAAGGTCTCGCGGCCCGGGTGCTCGAAGACGATGTCCACGTCCTCGCCGCCGGTCAGCTCGCGGATCCGGCCGCCCAGGCGCTTCCACTCACGCGGGTCCTGGGTGTTCTCGTCCTTCCAGAACCGGTAGCCCTCGGCGCTGCGGTCGATGATCGCCTCGGCGCCCATCGCCCGGCAGATCTCGGCCTTCTGGTCGTTGGAGACCACGCAGATCGGGGTCGCGCCGCCGGCCAGCGCGTACTGGGTGGCGTACGAGCCGAGGCCGCCGCTGGCGCCCCAGATCAGCACGTTGTCGCCCTGCTTCATGCCCGCGCCGTTCTGCGAGACCAGCTGGCGGTAGGCGGTGGAGTTGACCAGGCCGGGGGAGGCGGCCTCCTCCCAGGTCAGGTGGGCGGGCTTGGGCATCAGCTGGTTGGTCTTCACCAGCGCCAGCTGGGCCAGGCCGCCGAAGTTGGTCTCGAAGCCCCAGATGCGCTGCTCCGGGTCCATCATCGTGTCGTTGTGGCCGTCCGAGGACTCCAGCTCGACCGAGAGGCAGTGGGCGACCACCTCGTCGCCGGGCTTCCAGGCGTTGACGCCGGCGCCGGTGCGCAGCACCACGCCCGCGAGGTCCGAGCCGAGCACGTGGTACGGCAGGTCGTGGCGCTTGGTGAGCGGCGACAGCCGGCCGTAGCGCTCCAGGAAGCCGAAGGTGGAGACCGGCTCGAAGATCGAGCTCCACACGGTGTTGTAGTTCACCGCGCTGGCCATGACGGCGACCAGCGCCTCGCCCGGGCCGAGCTCGGGCAGGGCCACGTCGTCGAGGTGAAGGGACGTGCGAGGGTCCTTGTCGCGGCTGGCGAGGCCCGCGAACATCTGCTCCTCGTCCTTGTGGAGCGTGACGGCTCGGTAGGACTCCGGCAGCTTGATCGCGGCGAAGTCCGCCGCGGTGCTGTCGGAGCTGAGGATCGCGTCGAGGATTTCCTTCATGGCTGCCTCCGAAGGCGTACCTGTGTGAGGGGCACAGGGCGTCTGGGGGAGCCGGGAGCGGACACCGGCTTCGCTGAGGGTGGGTGGGTTCGGGCTGGCACAGCTCCCGGGGTGGGGAGCGCCGGACACGACGCACCGAGGTGGGGAGCCGCGGCGTCGTGACTGGTGGGTAACAAGGTAGTGGCACCCTGTGCCACTCGTAAAGACACCGGGTGTCATCAATTCGAATGAACCGGACGACCGTTCGGGCAGCCTCGGAGAGTCCGTCCCCGGGTATGCGCAGGGCCCGCGCCGGCGAACCGGTGCGGGCCCTCGAAGAAGCCTCTGACCTGCGTTAACGCATCGGCCTAGGAGGCCCTCGCACCACCCAGGGCGGCCTTGATGCTGTCCAGGACGAGATCCAGTGGCGCGTCCGTGCGGGCCACTGTGATGAGGACCTCACCGCCCGGGGTGGCACTCAGTGCGCTCGCGGCGGCGGCCTCCAGTGGCGATCCGAGGTCACCGATGGCACCGGGTGCCACGATGGCTCCACGGCGCCGTACCCCGGCCGGAGCCGGCGCGGTCGCCCAGAACGTGCCCCGGATGACCTCGAAGGAGTGGTCCAGCTGGGCCTCCACGTCGCCGCGCCCGCCCGCCCGCAGCCAGCGTCGCAGCACGTGGTTGTGGGCCGCGACCACCGCCGCCGCCGAGACCTCGGCCAGCATCGAGTCGTCGTCCCCGCCGCGCTGCCAGCCCGGCGGGATCTGCTCGGCCGCGTCGAAGCGGCCCAGCAGGTACCGGGTGAACAGCCGCTCGTAGCGGGCCACCACCGCGATCTCGCGCTCGCGCAGCGCCGGCACCTGGCGGATCAGCTGGTACCTGGCCACCGAGACCGCGGGCGTGGAGGCGTACATCCGCAGCACCTCCTTGATGCCCCGGCACACCACGTCCAGCGGGTGCTCGTCCGGCGCGGCGCTGGCCAGCAGGTCCGCCACCCGAACCAGGGTGTCGTCGTGGTCCGGGAAGATCGCCTCCTCCTTGGACCGGAAGTACCGGAAGAAGGTCCGCCGGGCCACCCCGGCGGCGGCGGCGATCTGGTCGACCGTCGTCTCCTCGTAGCCCTGCCCCGCGAACAGCTCCATCGCCGCGGTGGCGAGGTCCTGGCGCATCTGCTGGCGCTGCGCGGCGGCCCGCCGGCTGCCTGGGCCCGGATCCGCGACGGCTCCGACGGGGGCGGTGGCTCCCGCGGCGACCGCCCGTGCGGCGTCGTGGTGCCCGGAGGTTGACTGAACCCGATCCATGCCCGGAACGCTACACGCCCCCGCGGCGGTGGTATTCGGCTTGGCCCTGCGCACCGGTGCGAGGGGCCCGGTCGCGCTCGGCCGGGGCCACCGGGACGAGACCGTCCCGGGGCTCCAGCCGGCCCGCGCCGGGCCGCCCGTGGGTGGCGTGGTCATCGGCGCGCGTGGTCGCGGAAGCCACGGCCCGTCTTGCGGCCCAGGCAGCCCGCCGCCACCAGGTGCTCCAGCAGCGGCGCCGCCGCCAGGCCCGGCTCGCGGAACTCCTGGTGCAGCACCTGCTCGATGGTCAGCGACACGTCCAGGCCGACCACGTCCAGCAGCTCGAAGGGGCCCATCGGGTAGCCGCAGCCGAGCTTCATCGCGGTGTCGATGTCGTCCACCGTCGCGTAGTGCTCCTGGAGCATCCGCACCGCGTCGTTGAGGTAGGGGAAGAGCAGCGCGTTCACGATGAAGCCGGCCCGGTCGCCGCACTCCACCGGGTGCTTGCGCACCTTGGCACAGAGGTCCAGCACGGTGGCGGTGACGTCGGGCGCGGTCAGCACTGTGGACACCACCTCGACCAGCTTCATGGCCGGCGCCGGGTTGAAGAAGTGCATCCCGATCACGTCCTGCGGCCGCGAGGTCGCGGCGGCGCAGCTGATCACCGGCAGGCTGGAGGTGGTGGTGGCCAGCACCGCGCCCGGCTTGCAGATCTTGTCGAGGGTGGCGAACAGCTCGCGCTTGACCGCGAGGTCCTCCGCCACCGCCTCGACCACCAGGTCGGCCTCCGCCAGGTCGCCGTACCGGCCGGTCGGGGTGACCAGCGCCAGCGCCGCGTCCCGCTGCTCGGCGCTGAGGCGGCCCTTGGTGACCGAGCGCTCCAGGGACTTGGCCAGCTGCGCCTTGGCGCGGTCGGCCTTCTCCTGGCTGCGGGCGGCCAGCAGCACCTGGTACCCGGCCTTGGCGAACACCTCGACGATGCCGGTGGCCATCGTCCCCGAGCCGCAGACGCCGACGGCGCGCACCTGACGGCCGGCCGGGCGCACGGCCGCGGCGCCGGCCGCCTCGGCGACCACCTTGGAGGAGCCCGGCGCCTCGTAGGTGTAGAAGCCGCGCCCGGACTTGCGCCCGAGCAGCCCGGCCGAGACCAGCTGGCCCAGGATCGGCGCCGGGGCGTGCAGACGGTCCCTGGACTGCTCGTACATCGCCTCCAGCACCGTCCGCGCGGTGTCCACGCCGATCAGGTCCAGCAGGGCCAGCGGGCCCATCGGCAGGCCGCAGCCCAGCCGCATCGCGGCGTCGATGTCCTCGCGGGTGGCGTACTTGGACTCGTACATCGCGGCGGCCTGGTTGAGGTAGGCGAAGAGCAGTCCGTTGACCACGAAGCCGGCCCGGTCGCCGGCCGCGACCGGCTCCTTGCCCAGGTCGCGGGCGAACTCGGCGGCGCTCTCGGCCACCTGCGGGGTGGTCAGTACGGTGCGGACCACCTCGACCAGCTTCATCACGTGCACCGGGTTGAAGAAGTGCAGGCCCAGCACCCGCTCGGGGCGCGCGGTGGCGGCCGCGATCCGGGTCACCGACAGGGCGGTGGTACCGGTCGCGAGCACCGTCTCCGGCGGGCAGATCCGGTCCAGCTCGGCGAAGATCTCCCGCTTCAGCTCCAGCTGCTCGGGGACCTCCTCGATCACCAGGTCGGCCTCGGCGGCGGCGTCCAGCCGGTCGCCGACCGAGATCAGCGCCAGCAGCGCGGTGCGCTCCTCGGCGGTGATCCGCTCCCGCTGCACGGCGTGCGCGGTGGCCTCCTCGATCCGGGCCAGTGCCCGGGCGGCGCAGTCGCCGCTCGCCTCGATGCCGATCACCCGGCGGCCGCTCTTCGCGACCGCCACCGCGACGCCGGCGCCCATGGTGCCGAGGCCGACCACGGCCACGGTGGGGAAGGGACGCTCCATTGTCCTGACTCCTTGTCATAGGGCCCGCGCGCGCTGCGGCGGACCGCCCGGCCCATGGCAGGGCCGGCGGCCGCCGGAGGAGGGTCCGCGCAGCGGGAAGGGGAGATGACGGTTGCGGCAGCCGCGGGACGGGCCGGTCCGCTCCGGCCGTGCCGCGGATGTGCCGTGGTACTCAGGCGCTCAAAGGTGAAGGAAGCGGCTCTGATACGAGGGAAGCTCCGTCGTGCGCGCAAGGGCGCAGGACGGGAGAGGCACCCGTGCCGCCGCCGGCGAAACGCGGTTGGCGCGCCGGACGACGAACCCCGCCGGTGCGGCTCCCGAAGCCCGGCGGTGGTGCGTGCGGTCACTGTAGCGAAGCTACCGCCAAGTAGGAAGAGTGCCGACGGCTCCACCGCACCGCCGTCGGCCGCCGGCCCCGGGCCCGGGTCGGTGGCCAAACCACTCTTCCGGGGAATACCGCCAGGTCAGTGCGCGCGGCAGCATGGAAGCCATGAGCATCGACCCCGCCGCCCTGCCGCCGCCCGCCGAGCGCGCCGCCCAGGCGCGGCTCACCGCCGCCAAGTTGCGGACGGTCGGCGTCGAGGGGGTCGCCCTCGGCTGGGTGGACAACGCCGGGATCGCCCGGGTCAAGGCCGTGCCCGTCGGCGGCCTGGAGCACGCGGCCGAGTGGGGAGTCGGCGCGGCGCCCTGCTTCGACGTCTTCCTGGTGGACGACTCGATGGCCACCGACCGCTCGGTCGGCGGCCCCACCGGGGACCTCAGGCTCTACCCCGATCTCGACCGCCTGGTGCCGCTGGCCGCCCAGAGCGGCTGGGCCTGGGCCCCGGCGGACCGCTACCGGCAGGACGGCACCCCGCACCCCGGCTGCCAGCGGCTGTTCGCCCGCCGGATGGAGGCCGCCGCGGCCGAGCGCGGCCTGACGCTGCGGGCCGGCATCGAGGTGGAGTGGGTGGTCGCCGAGGCCGGCCCACCCGAGGCGGAGCCCGTCTTCCCCACCCGCGGCCCGGCCTACGGCATGCACCGGCTCACCGACCTCTCCGACTACCTGCTCGACATCCTGCGCGCGCTCGGGGAGCAGGGGCTCACCGTCCTCCAGGTCCACCCCGAGTACGCGCCCGGCCAGTTCGAGGTCTCCCTCGCCGCCGAGAGCCCGGTCGCCGCCGCCGACACCTCCGTCCTCGTCCGGCACACCGTGCGCGCCGTCTCCGCCCGGCACGGCCTGCGGGCCTCCTTCGCCCCGGTGGTCAGCCCCGGCGTGGTGGGCAACGGCGGCCATCTGCACCTCAGCCTCTGGCGCGAGCGGCAGAATCTCTGCCAGGGCGGCCCTGGACCGTACGGGCTGACCGGCGAGGCGGAGGGCTTCCTCGCCGGGGCGCTCGCGGCGCTCCCGGCGCTGCTGGTGCTCGGCACACCCAGCCCGGCGAGCTACCTGCGGCTGGTCCCCTCGCAGTGGGCCGGCGCCTACCAGTGCTGGGGGCGGGAGAACCGCGAGGCGGCGCTGCGGCTGGTCACCGGCTCCACCGGCGAGCAGGCGACGGCGGCCAACGCCGAGATCAAGTGCTTCGACGCCGCCGCCAACCCCTATCTGACCGTGGGCGCGGTGATCGCGGCCGGCCTGGCCGGCCTGGACGAGGGGCTGACGCTGCCCCCCGAGGTCACCGCGGACCCGGCGGACGCGCCCCCCGGAGCCGTCCGCCGGCTGCCCGCCGGCCTGCCGGAGGCGGTGGAGGCGTACGAGAAGTCGGCCGTGCTGCGCGAGGCACTCGGCGAGCCGCTCTACGACGCGGTGCTCGCGGTACGGCGGGCGGAGATCGAGCTCTTCGCCGGGCGCAGCCCCGAGGAGATCGTCGCGGCGACGCGATGGCGGTACTGAGGGTGGCGGCGGTGGACGTTCCCGCGCTGGTGGACCACCACTGCCACAGCGTGGTCACGGCCGAACTCGACGACGATGCCCTCGCCGCGCTGCTCACCGAGTCGGACCGCCCGCCCGCCCCCGGCTGCTCCCCCTTCGACAGCGCACTCGGTCTCGCGGTACGCCGCTGGTGCCCGCCCGCGCTCGGGCTGCCCGCGCACACCGGCGCCGCCGACTACCTGGCGCGCCGACGCGAGCTGGGCGCGCCGGAGGCGACCAGGCGGCTGCTCGCGGCGGCCGGCCTGGACACCTGCCTGCTGGACACCGGACTCACCACCGCCGCAGGCCAACCCCTGCTGCCACTCACGGAGTTCGCCGAGAGCGCCGGCGCACGGGTGCGCGAGGTGGTCCGGCTGGAGCGCATCGCCGAGTCGGCGCCGGCGGCCGCCGGGAGCTGGCCCGCGGCGGTGCGTGCGGCGATCTGGGCGGCGAGCGCGGGCGCCGTCGCGATGAAGTCCGTGCTGGCGTACCGCCACGGCCTGGGCATCCCGGGGCGGCGCCCGAGCGACGCCGAGGTGATCCGTGCGGCGGGCGACAGGCTGCGCGCCGGGGGAGGGCGGCTGACCGACCCGGTGCTGCTCGCCCATCTGCTCTGGACGGCGCTGGACGTCTGCGCCGAGCGAGGCCTGCCGCTCCAGCTGCACACCGGCTTCGGTGACCCCGATCTGACGCTGCACCGGGCGGACCCCTCGCTGCTGGCGGACTTCATCCGCGCCGCCGAACCGAGCGGCGTGCCGCTGGTGCTGCTGCACGGTTACCCCTATCACCGGCAGGCCGCCTGGCTGGCCCAGGCGTTCCCGCTGGTGTACACCGACCTCGGCCTGACCGCCTCCTACGTCGGGCCGAGGGTGGCCGCCGTACTGGGCGAGATGCTGGAGCTGGCGCCGTTCGGCAAGGTGCTGTTCTCGACCGACGGTTACGGTCTGCCCGAGCTGCATCTGGTCGGCGCGGCCCAGTTCCGGCACGGCCTGGGCGCGGTGTTCTCCGACTGGCGGTTCGGCGGCCACTGCTCCGCCGCCGACGCCGCCCGCATCGCCCGGCTGCTGGCCGCCGACAACGCCCGTCGGCTGTACCGGCTCTGAGCAGCGCCTCGGTCCGGTGCGCCCGCTCCTGCGCGTGGCCGGTCATCCACCGATGCGCCCCGACGACTCACTCGGTGACCTGCGGCTGGTCGGGCTCTGATCCCGGCGTTGCCCGGGCCGCCCGGCGAGGGTGCTCGTGCTACCCCGATCGGGGACCGGCATGCCCAACTTCGGTGAATCAGTCGGAAAATAATCCAGTTCTAGGAAACGGTCCTTCAGGTCTTGCCCGTGGGCGCGTCAGTTCACTACGTTCCCTTTACTCAACCGCCACTGCCACCAGCAGCCGCGTAGAAGTCACTCGGGAGGGCCAACCCCTATGAGAGTTCCTCGGATACGCCGGACCCGGATCGCGGTGGTGGGACTGACCCTCGCCACCGCCGGCGCGCTCGCGCTGCCGGCCGGCGCCGCCGTCGCTGCCGCCCCGGAGGCGGGGAGCACGACCGGTCCGCTGCTCAGCTACGTGGTCAACACCAAGGCCAACCACGGCCAGGTGCAGAAGACCGAGCGTGCGATCACCGCTCTCGGCGGCACCGTGGTGTACTCCTACGAGCAGATCGGCGTCGTCATAGCCCGCTCGACGGACGCCCAGTTCGCCGCCAAGCTCCGGCTGGCCAAGGGCGTCGACTCGGTCGGGGCGAGCCGTACCAAGGGCCTCCCGCAGAGCGATGTCGAGACCACCATCGCCGCCTCCGCCCCGGCCGCCGCACCCACGGACGGCAGTGAGCCGCTGGAGGCCAACCAGTGGGACATGCGCCTGATCGGCGCCGACAAGGCGCACAAGCTGTCGCTCGGCAGCCGTGATGTGACCGTCGGCGTGCTGGACTCCGGGATCGAGGCCACCCACGAGGACCTCGCGCCCAACGTGGATGCCTCACAGTCGGTGTCCTGCATCGAGGGCGGCAAGCCCAACACCGCCTGGCAGGCCTGGCAGCCGACCACCAGTGACCACGGCACGCACGTCGCCGGCACCATCGCCGCCGCCAAGAACGGCAAGGGGATCGTCGGCATCGCGCCGAACGTCAAGCTCGCAGCGGTCAAGGTCGTCGACGACGCCGGCTTCATCTACCCCGAGTACGCGGTCTGCGGCTTCGTCTGGGCCGGTCAGCACCACTTCAAGGTGACCAACAATAGCTACTACATCGACCCGTGGATGTTCAACTGCAAGAACGACCCGGACCAGGCGGCGATCACCACCGCCGTGCGCCGCGCCGTCGAGTTCTCGCAGCGCAACGGTGTGCTGAACGTGGCCGCGGCGGGTAACGAGAACATCGACCTCGCTCACAAGACCACCGACGTCAGCAGCCCCGACGACACCACGCCGGCGCCCCGGCCGGTGACCAACGACTGCCTGTCGCTGCCGGCCGAGCTGCCGGGCGTCG
The DNA here is from genome assembly GCF_044457565.1 of Kitasatospora sp. NPDC050543. Taxonomy (NCBI): domain Bacteria; kingdom Bacillati; phylum Actinomycetota; class Actinomycetes; order Kitasatosporales; family Streptomycetaceae; genus Kitasatospora; species Kitasatospora sp. NPDC050543. Next base: position 256,650 of record NZ_JBITGZ010000007.1, read on the forward strand.
TCGTCACCACCTCGGTGGGGTCCGACGGCGAGAAGTCGTACTACTCCAGCTACGGCAAGGGCGTCGCGATCGTGGCCGCCCCCGGTGGTGACGCGCGGTACCAGACCCCGGCGACGCCGGACAAGAACGGCCGCATCCTGTCCACCGTCACCGGCGGCGGGTACGGCTACAAGCAGGGCACCTCGATGGCCTCGCCGCACACCACCGGCGTGGTCGCGCTGCTGGCCAGCACCTTCCCGTGGGCGAGCCCGGACGAGCTGACCGAGATGCTGACCAGCCACGCCGAGTCGCACGCCTGCCCGACCGCGCCGTACAACCCGGGCGGGACCGGCGCGTGGACGGCCACCTGCGAGGGCGGCGAGAACGACAACGGCTTCTACGGCGCCGGCATCATCAACGCGCAGAAGGCGGTTCAGTGGTGGCGTTGAGCCGGCGCCGCGCCGGCGGTCGGTCCAGCTGACGCGCCGACGTACCGACAGCCCGAGCCACCAGAGTGGGGGCCGGCCCCGAGTGGGGGCCGGCCCCCACCGGTGTTCGAGCACCCGCACCCGGGCGGGCGCGCCGGGCGGCTCCCGTGCGCCCGATGCCCGAGACAGGCCGCGGCGGAGCACCGGCCCGGCGTCAGCCGAAGTGCCCGCGCCCGTCGACCTCGACGGAGGGCTTCCCGTGCAGGTCGGGGACCTGCTGGAGCCAGGCCGGCCGCGCGGCCCGGGTGGCCGCGGCCCGCCGTTCGGCGGTCGCGCGCAGCTCGTCAGGGGTGGCGAAGCCGTCCGGCAGCCAGGCCGCCGAGGCGGCGGCGCGGGCCGCGAGATGGCCGACGTACGCCTCGCGCAGTTCGGCAACCGAGGAGAACCCGGGCTCGTCCGCGAGCCACTCGTCCGGTACCAGCGCCAGCACCTCGCGCAGCAGCCCGGGGGTGACCAGGGGCGCGAGCCGGGAGTCGGCCTGCGCCACGTCCGGGCGGTATCCCCCGAGCGCGTGGTCGCTGAGGTCGTACCGCCTGGTGAGGGCCGATCCGGCCGCGGACCAGCGGTGGTGGAAGACCAGTGCGGCGCCGTTGTCGATCAGCCAGAGCCGGCCGTGCCAGACCATCAGGTTGGGGTTGCGCAGGGTGCGGTCGACATTGCCGGTCAGGGCGTCCAGCCACACCACCCGGCCGGCCTCGACGGGGTCGACGTCGATCATCGCGGGCCTGAAGTCGCGGGCGCCGGGGAGCAGGTCCATCCCGAGGTTGAGGCCGCCGCTGGCCAGGAGGATGTCCTGGATCTCCCGGTCGGGCTCATGGGCCGCGACCGCCGGGTCGAAGTCGACCAGCACCAGCGGCGGCACCCGCAGCCCGAGCCGGCGCGCCAGTTCGCCGACGATCACCTCGGCCACCAGCGCCTTGCGGCCCTGGGCGGCGCCGGTGAACTTCACCACGTACGTCCCCAGGTCGTCGGTCTCCACGACGCCGGGCACCGAACCGCCGGCCCGGAGCGGGTCGAGGTAGCGGACTGCGGTCACCTGATCAAGCACACCGGCCACCATAGCGCGGCGCCCCGCACCGACCGCGAATGGATTTCACGCCGTTCGGCGCACCCGGGCGGCGCCGCTCGTCACGGCGCGCCACGCCCCGCGGTCGCGCCCTGGTTTGGTACCCGGCCCGGGCGGTGGTTGGCTTGCCGGAGCAAGCGAAGTCGAGCCGAGGAGAGCATGGTCATGGGACAGGTGTACGCCACCACCGAGCGGGTCTACGAGGCCGCACCCGAGCGGGTCTACGAGGTGCTCGCCGACTACCGGGTGACCCGCCCGAAGCTGCTGCCCGCCCAGTACAGCGAGTACGAGGTGCGGGCCGGCGGCACGGGTGCGGGCACCCAGGTGCACTGGCGGCTCCAGGCCACCGAGAAGCGGGTTCGGGACTGCCTGTTCACCGTCTCCGCGCCGAGCCCGGACAAGCTGGTGGAGACGGACGCCAACTCCTCCATGGTGATCACCTGGACGGTCGCCGCGGCCGGCGAGGGAGGCACCCGGGTGACGGTGGAGACCACCTGGAAGGGCGCGGGCGGCATCGGCGGCTTCTTCGAGCGCACCTTCGCCCCGAAGGGCCTGAACCGCATCCACGACGAGGTGCTCGCCCGCCTCGCCGACGAGGTGCGCTGAACCGGCGCGCCCAGAGTCGAAGCACGCTGAGCCGGCGACGCGCCCGAACCGAAGCATGCTGAGCCGGACGCCCGGGACGCCCGGGACGCCCGGGGATCCGGGGAACCGGGAGCCGGGCGTGCGGGCCCCGCGCGGACCCGGACCGCGCCCGCCCCCGGGCCGGCCCCGCCGGGAACGTGCTTACGACCGCACCGGACACCCGTACGGCTTGCGCGCCGTACGGGTGGCGGCCCGCCACCTGCGGGTGACAGCGGCCGTCCCGGCCGTCGGCCCGAGCCTAGGCTCACCGCCGTGCATATGACGATCCTTCACATCGCCCAGCCCGTCGACGGCGGAGTCGCCCGCGTGGTCGTCGACCTGGTCCGGGGGCAGCGCGAGGCCGGCTACCGGGTGCTGGTGGCCTGCCCGCAGCGAGGCCGGCTGGCAGCCGAGGCCGCCGCCGCGGGCGCGCTGGTCCAGGACTGGCCCGCCCGCCGCTCACCCGGCCCCGCCACCGCCGTGGAGGCCTGGCGGCTGCGCCGGATCGTCCGGGCGGCGGGGCCCGACGTCCTCCACCTGCACAGCGCCAAGGCCGGGTTGGCCGGGCGGCTGGCGGTGCGCGGGGCCGTCCCGACCGTGTTCCAGCCGCACGCCTGGTCGTTCGCCGCCGTCGAGGGCCCGCTCACCGCCGCCACCCTGCGCTGGGAGCGGTACGCGGCGCGCTGGGCGCACCGGGTGCTCTGCGTCAGCGACCAGGAGCGCAGGGACGGCGAGGCGGCCGGGATCGCCGCCGAGTGGGCCGTCGTCCCCAACGGGGTGGACGTACGGCACTACGCGCCCGCCGAGCGGCGCGCCGCCCGGATGTCGCTCGGCCTGGACCTGGACGCCCCGCTGGCGGTCTGCGTGGGCCGGCTCTGCCGCCAGAAGGGCCAGGACGTGCTGCTCGCCGCCTGGCCCGAGGTGCTGCGCGCGGTGCCCGCCGCCCGGCTGGCGCTGGTCGGCGGCGGACCGGACGAGGCCGCGCTGGCCACCGCCGTACGGGAGTTGGCGGATCCGGGCCGGGTGCGGCTGGCGGGGGACGTGCCGGACCCGCGACCGTGGCTGGCGGCGGCGGACCTGGTGGTGCTGCCCTCCCGCTGGGAGGGGATGGCGCTGGCGCCGCTGGAGGCGATGGCGGCGGGCCGGCCGGTGCTGCTGACCGACGTCCCCGGTGCGCGGGAGTGCCTGCCGTCGGCCGAGCACGCGCGCGGCCTGGTGCCGCCGCAGGACGTACCCGCGCTGGCGGGCCGGATCGCCGAGGCGCTGGCGGATCCGATCGAGTGCGGGCGGCGCGGGGCACTGGCCAGGGAGCACGTGGTGGCGCGGCATGACGTGCGGTCCGTGGTGGAGCGGGTGGACGCGCTCTATCGAACACTGCTGCGGGCCGACCCGGCCGCCGGGCGGGGGAGTGCCCGTGTCCCTGAGCGGATCTGATCGTTTCACATGCCGTGAATGCTCGCCACGAAGGTGCCGCCGTATTCGCATCTCAACCGGATAGGACGAGGCTTCAAGCCGGAAGTTCCTATTCGTGGATGGGTGGAATGAAATGGCGAGTCAGCTGCCGGAATTCAAACCGACGTTCGGTGCCGCCTGATTTCGACTGCTTCGTTCCTCTCGGCATTGTCGATTTGCGGAAATTGTCGAACGTTGAGTGCGGCAGCAGGTGCCACCTGGACCGCGTCCGCCGGGCCGGGCGGCCCGCTCCGGCACACCCGGGGCCGGACCCCCGTCAACACGGGCACACAGCAGGGGAGTTCGTGCGCTGATGACCATTGACCACGAGAGCGTGCCGTACCCGGGGCGGCCCCTGCCCAGCGGTCGGCGACAGGCCACCGGTCTGCTGGACCGTCCGGCGGGTGCGGCGCAGGCCCGCTCGGCCCCGCCGATCGGCCGCCACCGCCGACCGCTCCGCTCCCGGGCCGTGCTGCCCGCCGCGCTGGTCACCGTCGACGTCCTCGCACTGTGCGCCGCCGCTCTGGTCTGCTCGACCACCCTCGGGGCCGCGGGCCGGGCCCACCCCACGCTCGGCGTCGCCGGGCTGCTGCCGCTGCTGCTCGCCCTCAACCTGGCCGGCGGCCTCTACCGCACCCGCCTCACCCTCTCGGCGCTCGACGAGCTCCCCGCCCTCGCCGTCCGGGCCGTCGTCGCCACCGCCTTCGCCGTCACCCTCTCCGGCGCGCTCGACGGCCGCTGGCCCGACTGCGGCCCGGCCGGCCCGCGCCGCCTGGTGCTGCTGGTCACGGGCTTCCTGCTGGCCGCCGGCTGCGGCCGCGCCCTGGCCTACCACCTGCTGCGCCGGGCCCGCAGCCGCCGCCCCAGCCCCGTCCTCGTCCTCGGCGCCGGCCACCTCGGCCAGCGGGTCGCCGCCGCCCTGGCGGAGCGCCGTGAGTACGGTATGCGCCCGGTCGGCTTCGTCGACCCGGACCCGGTGCTGCTCGCCGAGAACACCAAGCTGCCCGTCCTCGGCGGCCGTGAGGTCCTCGAACGGGCCGTGCGCCGGCACCGCGTCCACCACGTCATCGCCACCGCCGGCGCCGCCGACGAGAGCGAGACCGCCGCCGCCCTGCGCGACGCCGCCCGGCTCGGCTGCCAGGTCTGGCTGGTGCCCGCCCTGCGCGAGTACGGCTCCCTGGACGCCGCCCGCCGGGCCGGCGGCGGCGACCACCTCTGGGGCTTCCCCTGCCTGCGGATCGGCCGCCCCGCCATGCACCGCCACGGCTGGGCCGTCAAGCGCGCCCTCGACATCACCGCCGCCTCGCTCGGCCTGCTCGCGCTGGCCCCCGTGCTCGGCGCCTGCGCCCTGGCCGTGCGCTTCGACACCGGCCCCGGCGTCCTGTTCCGCCAGCAGCGCACCGGACTGGACGGCCGGGTCTTCACCGTCCTCAAGTTCCGCACCCTGCGCCCCAGCAACGAGCACGAGTCGGCCACCCGCTGGAACATCTCCCAGGACCACCGGATGGGCGCCGTCGGCAGGCTGCTGCGCCGCAGCTCTCTGGACGAGCTTCCGCAGCTGTGGAACGTCCTGCGCGGCGACATGAGCCTGGTCGGCCCCCGCCCCGAACGCCCCTACTTCGTGATGCGCTTCGGCCAGGCCTACCCCGAGTACGCCGACCGCCACCGCGTCCCTGTCGGGCTCACCGGCCTCGCCCAGGTCAACGGGCTGCGCGGGGACACCTCCATCGAGGACCGGGCCCGCTTCGACAACCGCTACATCGAGAGCTGGGGCCTCTGGCAGGACGTCAAGATCCTGTTCCGCACCGCGGCCCTGATGCTCCACCCGGACGGGAGCTGACCGCATGGCCCTCACCCTCGGCGCCCCACCCCGGACGGCGCCCGAGTTACGCCGGCCAGCGGCGCTGCTGCTCGCCCGGCCCAGCCTGCTCGCCGCCGCCACCGTGCTGCTGGTGTGCGTGCCGACCGGCGACAAGGACGTCACCGCCGCCGTCCACGTCACCGCCGCCGACCTCGCCTCGCTGGCGCTGGTCGCGCTGACCGCCCTGGACCTGCTGCGCGGCCGCACCCCCGCGCTGAGCCGCACCGCCTGCACCCTGTTCGGCGCGATCGTGCTCGCCGCCGCCGTGGCCACCATCGGCTCGATCGACCCGGCCACCAGCCTGACCGGCTTCGTCCGGCTCACCCAGGTCTTCGTCCTCGTCCCCGCCGGCGTGCTCTGCGCCCTGCGCGACCGCACCGACCTGCGGCTGACCCTCGGCGCCTTCGTCACCGCCGGCCTGATCCAGGGCGTGGTCGGCGCCCACCAGTACCTCACCAGGACGGGCGCCTCCTACATCGGACAGCCGATCAGAGCCGTCGGCACCTTCGGCGCCCTGGACATCATGGCGATGTCCACCGTCGTCAGCTTCGGCCTGCTCTCCGCCCTCGCCCTGGCGCTGGCCGAACGCGGCCCCACCGGCGACCGGCGACTGCGGCTCGCCATGTACGGCGCCGCCGCGTTCCTGGCCTTCCCGCTGGCGGTCTCCTTCAGCCGGGGCAGCTGGATCGCCACCGGTGTCGCCGCCACCGTGCTGCTGCTGCGCACCGACGCCCGGCTCGCCGTCCGCAGCGCCGTGCTCGCGCTGGCCGCCGCCGTGGTCCTGGTCGGCGGCCTCGGCCTCGGCGCCTCCGGCGTCACCAAGCGGCTGAGCAGCATCGGCTCCGTCTCCGCCGCCCCCGACCAGTCGGTCAGCGACCGCTACGACCTCTGGGCCACCGCCGGGCGGATCTGGCAGGACCACCCGGTCAGCGGGGCCGGCCCCAAGGCCTTCCAGCAACTGCGCGACAGTCACGCGCCGCTGCGGCTCTCCTCCGGCAGCGACGCCGCCGACGCCACCATCGGCTTCCGGCGCGAACCGCTGCTCTCCCCGCACAACATGTACTTCCTGGTGCTCAGCGAGCAGGGCCTGATCGGGATGATCGCCTACGCGGCGCTCTTCATCGGCCTGCTGCTCGGCTGCCTGCGCCGCGCCCGCGGCACCGGGCTGGCCGCGCTCGCGCTGCTCACCTGGGTGATGGTCGACTTCCTGTACGCCGACATCGGCGGCACCACCACGGTGCTGACCTCCATCGTGCTCGGCCTCGCCGCCCGCTCGGCGCTGCCCGCCGGGCCGGGCGCCGGGCCCGCCGCCGCCGTGGCCCCGGGGGCCGGCGCGTCATGACCACCGAACCACCGGCGCAGGCCGTGGCCGTCCCCGTCCCGGCCGTCCCCGTCCTGGACGCCACCGTCCCGGTCCTCCCCGCCACCGTCCCGGCTGGCCGCGGCGCCGGGGCCGCGACCGGCGCGGCGCAGGACCGGACCCCGCCCAGGCGCGCCTTCCTGGCCAGGGCCTTCGGGGTCACCGCCCTGCTCAGCGCCGCCGGTTCGGCCCTCGGGCTGCTCCGGGACCTGCTGCTGGCCCGCCTCTTCGGCGCCAACCAGGGCACCGACGCCTTCCTGGTCGCCTGGACGGTCCCCGAGACGGCGGCGCCGCTGCTGATCGAGGACGCGATGGCCTTCCTGATGGTCCCGGCCTTCAGCCTGGCCCTGGTGCTGCGCGAGGAACACCCTGACCGCCCGGATCCGGTACGGCAGCTGACCAAGGCCACGCTGCCCTGGCTGCTGCTCGCCCTGTGCGTGCTGTCCGGCGGCGCCGCGCTCGGCGCTCCCCAGCTGGTGCAGCTGCTCGCCCCCGGCCTGGCCGATCCAGAACTCGCCGTGGACTGCACCAGGATCACCGCCCTCACCATCCTCCCGTTCGGCGTCGCCGGCTACCTCGGCTCCGCCCTGCGCGCCTACCACAGCTTCACCGCACCGGCCGGCATCTACGTCGCGTACAACCTCGGCATCCTCGCCGTTCTGCTGAGCTGCAACGCCCTGTGGGGCGTGCGGTCGGCGGCGGTGGGCGTCGCGCTGGGCAGCATGCTGATGGCCGGGCTGCTGATCGGGCCGTTCACCCGCCGGCTGCGCGAGGGCCGCCCGCCGGCCGGGCGCGCGCCGGTGGGAGCCGGCCCCGGCCGCTGCGGCAGCCAGGAGGACGGCAAGCAGGAGGACGGCAGCCGGGTCGACGGCAGCCGGGTCGAGGGCAGCCAGGTCGGCGGCGGACCGGCTGCCGGGCAGGGCCTGGTGCTCATCCCGCTGGCCATACTGCCGGTCGCCGCCTTCACCCTGACCCGCCAGGCGCAGGTCTTCATCGAGCGCTACCTCGGCTCCGACCTGCCGCCCGGCACCATCTCGCACCTCAACTACGCCGCCAAGGTCTCCCAACTCGCCATGACGGCGGCCATCCTGATCTGCACGGTGACCTTCCCACTGGTCGCCAGGGCGCTGGCCGCGGGCGACCTGGCCACCGCCAGGGACCGGGTCGAGAAGGACCTCGGCCAGGCCGCCGCCGTCGTCCTGGCCGGCACCGCCTTCCTGATGGCCTGCGCACCCTCCGTCGTCGCGCTGCTCTTCGAGCGCGGCGCGTTCGGGCCGCAGGACACCGCCGCCACCGCCGCCGTCATCCGGGTCTACAGCTTCGGCCTGCCGGCCCAGGCACTGATCGGCGTGATGGTCCGCCCGTACTTCTCACTGCGCCCGGTGGTCCGCCGCGCGGGCGACCCGCGGGCCGACGACGGCGGGCGCCGGCTGCTCGACTGGTACCCCGTCGCCGCGATGGTGGCGGGTCTGGCCGTCACCGTCGCCGTCGGCCTGCTCGCCACCCCCTCGTACGGCGCGCTCGGCCTGGCCGCCGGCAACGCGGCCGGCATCACCACCTGCGCCGCGCTGCTGCTGCGCGGCCTCCTGCTGCGCGGCATCGCGCTGCGGCTGCCCCGGGTGCTCGGCGGCCAGGCGCGGCTGCTCGGCGCCGCCGTCGGCGCCGCAGCCGTGGGCGCGCTCACCGCGGGCCTGTGCACCAACCCGCTGCTCTCGACGCTGCTCGGCGGCGTCACCGTGGCGCTGGCCTTCGCCGCCCTCGGTACCTGCCTCGGTGCCCGCGAGGTGCGCGGCCCGGTCCTCGCCCTCGTCCGGGCCCTGTGCCCGCCAACCATCGCCGATGAAGGGAAGCTGCCCCATGGACGCTGAACGGGGCCCTGTCCGATCGGTCCTGCAAGGCGTGCGACGCCGCTCCGCCGCTCCGGCGGCGGGTGACGCCCGCCTCCCGGACATCCCGCCCGGCCACCCGGCGCCACGCGCCGCCGGGGCGCGGCCCACCCCGCGGCGGACGGCCGGACCGCTCCCGTCCCCGCGCCGCCCGGCGCGCGCCATCGCGGTCGGCCGCGGCCGGCCGGCGCCCTGGATCCTGATGTACCACTCGGTGGCCGTCGAGAAGGAGGACCCGTACCTGCTCACCGTCAGCCCCGAGCGCTTCGCCGCCCAGATGGCCTGGCTGCACCGGCGCGGGCGGCGTGGGGTCTCGATCCGCGAGCTGATGCGTGCCCACGCCGCCGGCACCGCCGACAAGCTGGTCGGCCTCACCTTCGACGACGGTTACGCCGACTTCGCCCGGCACGCCGTGCCGATCCTCCAGGCGTACGGCTTCACCGCCACCGCTTACGTGGTGGCGGACCTGCTCGGCCGCGACAACGACTGGGACGCCGAGGGACCCCGCAAGCAACTGCTGACCGTCGACCAGGTCACCGAACTGGCCGCCGCCGGCTGGGAGATCGGCTCCCACGGGCTCGGCCACCAGGCCCTGCCCGGTCTGCCCGCGGACGTGCTCGCCAGCCAGACCAGGGAGAGCCGCCGGGCACTGGAGGAGGTGGTCGGCGGGCCCGTCACCGGCTTCTGCTACCCGTACGGCGCCGTCGACCTGCCCGCCACCATCGCCGTCCGCGAGGCCGGGTACGACTACGCCGTCGCGATCGCGCACTCCCCGCTCACCGGCCGCTTCGCGCTGCCGCGCTGCTACGTCGGGGACCGGGACGGTGCCTGGCGGCTGCGCGTCAAGCGCGGCCGGCACCGCCTGCGCGAAGCCTTCACCGCGCTGCGCCGCGCGGCGGCCCGCGGGCGGAGGTCCGCCCGATGAGAGTGCTGCACATCGTCACCGGCCTGGCCTCCGGCGGCGCCGAACGCCAGCTCCAGCTGCTGCTGCGGCACCTGCCCGGGGGCCGGCGCTGCGAGGTGGTCGCGCTGACCAACCCCGGCAGCGTCGCCGCCGCGCTGCGGGCCGAGGGCGTGCCCGTCCACCACCTGGCTATGGGCGGCAACCGGGATCTCGGCGCGCTGCCCCGGCTGGTGCGGCTGATCCGCGCGGGGCGCTACGACCTGGTGCACACCCACCTCTACCGGGCCGGCCTGTACGGGCGGCTGGCGGCCCGGCTGGCGGGCGTACGGGCGGTGGTCGCCACCGAGCACTCGCTGCACCCGGGGGTGATCGAGGGCCGCCCGGTCACCCCCGGCGTCAAGGGCCTCTACCTGGCCGCAGAGCGCCTCGGCAGCACCACCGTCGCGGTCTCCCGGCAGGTCGAACGGACCCTGCACGGCTGGGGTGTGCCGCCCGGCCGGGTGGAGCTGATCCCCAACGGCATCGACGCCGACGCGCACACCTGGCCGGCCGGCGCCCGGGCCGCCCTGCGCCGCCGGGTCCGAGCCGAACTGGGCCTGCCGCCGGAGGGCTGGGTGATCGGCGCGGTGGGCCGCCTCGTCCCCGGCAAGCGGTTCGACGTGCTGCTGGACGCGCTGGCGGAGCTGGACGACGCCCGGCTGGTGCTGGTCGGCGCGGGCTCCGAGCGCGCCGTCCTGGAGCAGCGGGCCGAGCGGCTGGGCGTACGCGGCCGGCTGGTCCTCACCGGCGAGCGCGACGACGTCCCCGAACTCCTCACCGCGCTGGACGTGCTGGCCGCCCCCTCGACCGAGGAGACCTTCGGCCTCGGCGTGCTGGAGGGCCTGGCCGCCGGACTGCCCGTGCGGCACAGCGCCTGCCCCGCCCTGGACGAACTCCCCCCGGACGCCGCTCCCGGCGCCCGGCGCATCCCCGCCGACGCCGCGTCCTACACGGCGGCGCTGCGTGAGCTGCGGGCCCACGGCGGCGGCCTGCTGCCCCGGCCGCGGGCGGTCGACCACTACGGCATCGGCCGGGTCGCCGCCGAGCTGAGCGCCCTCTACGACCGCCTGGCCCCGGCGGCGGCTGCCGCCCGCCCGCCGCGGCGCCGGCCGGTGCCCGAGCGACCGTCGCCGGGCGGCTGACCCGCGCCGAGCCGCCCTCGTCCTCAACCCGGCCGTGCCCCGCGTTGTACGGGCGCCCGGCACCGGCCGCAAGCCGTGCCCGACCAGAAGCCATGCCAAGGAGCCCCGAATGTCCGAACTGCGCCAGAGCGCTCGCCAGCTGGCCCGCCGCTGGTGGCCGGTGGCCCTCGCGGTGCCGCTGGGCGCCGTCGCCGGAGCCGGGTACGCGACCGTCGCGCACCCGGTGTACGCCGCCAACTCCTATGTGGTGGTGGTGCCGCAGAACCCGGGGGAGAGCGCCACCGCCGTCAACTTCGCGCAGGCCTACGGCCGGCTCGCCGGCCAGCCGCAGGTGCTGGCGGCGGCCGCGGCCGAGTCCGGCCACAGTGCCACCGAGCTGGAGGCGCTGGTGCACGGGACCACCTCGCCCGACGCACCGGTGATCGAGATCACGGGTACCGGCACCGGGCCTCAGGCGGCCGTCCGGGCCGCCGACGCGGTGGCCAGGTCGCTGGTGGCGTTCGCCAACACGAGCAGCAAGGAGACCGGCGTCCGGCTCGTCCCGCTCGCGGCCGCCGCCGAGCCCGACAAGCCCACCACGCCGTCCGCGCAGCTGGACCTCGCGGTGGGCGGCGCGGCCGGGCTGCTGGTCGGCGCGCTGGTGATGATGACGCGCCGGCGCGGGGAGCAGCAGCCCGCGCCGGCCGCAGTGCCCGCGCCCGACTCCACGGCCCCGCGCCCTCGCGCCGAGGACCGGGACGCCGCCACGGCGGGGAGCATCCGATGAGCACCGACCTGGCGGCGGCCGGGATCCCCGCCCAGGCCGCCGCGCCGCGCTGGAGCACCGAGATCCGCAGCGACGACGGCGCCCTGGACACCCTCGCCGAGGAGTGGGACGCGCTGGCCGCCCGCTGCCGGACGGCCACGCCGTTCCAGGCCGCCGCCTGGCAGTGCTCCTGGTGGAGCAGCTACGGGCGCCCGGGCGCACTGGTCGTCGTGCTGGTCCGCCGGGACGGCCGGCTGGTGGGCGCCGGTGCCTTCCAGCGGTGCGGCCCGCTGCCGGGCGGGCTGCGCGGCCTGGGCAGCGGCCTGATCGACTTCACCGACGTGCTGCTGGACGACTCCTGCCGGGAGCGCGCCGCCGAGGAGTTCGCCGCGGCCCTGCCACTGACCAGGCCCTGGCACAGCCTGGACCTGCGCGAGGTGCACCCGGAGGCCGCCGTCCAGCTGGTGTTCGAACACTGGCGCGGGCGTCGGCACCGTCTGGCGGACTCGCTCTGCCAGTACCTGCCGGCCGTGCCGATGGAGCAGCTGCTCAAGCGGCTGCCGGGCAAGACGGCGCAGCGCAGCCGGGTCAAGCTGCGCAAGATCGCCGAGTGCGGTGTGGAGGTGCGCCCGACCGCGCCCGAGGATGTGCCGGAGGCGATCGCCGGCCTGCTGCGGCTGCACTTCCTGCAGTGGCAGGAGCGCGGCGTCACCCGGGAGCACCGCACCGAGCGCTTCGCCCGCCACCTCACCGCCTCCACCGCCGGTCTGGTGGCCGGCGGCGGGGCGGCCGTCCACCAGTACCGACTGGACGGCGAGCTGGTGGCGGTCAACCTGCTGCTGCTCTGCCCGTCCTTCGGCGGCCTCTACATGTACGGCGCGCACCCGCGGCTGCGTGAGCGGCTGGACATCGCCGGCCTGCTGTTCGGGACGGCGCTGGACGAGGTGGTGGGGCAGGGCATCCCGGTGCTGAGTCTGTTGCGCGGCCAGGAGCCGTACAAGCAGCGTTGGCGCCCGGACAGGCTGCCCAACCAGCGGCTGCTGTTCGGCCCGCGCCGGGTGGCCCCGGCGCTCGCAGTGCTGGCGCTGGGGGCGCGGGCCCGGCGGGCGGCGGTGCGGGTGCTGGGTGGCAGCCTGCCCGGGCTGAAGGAGGCGCTGGCGGCCCGTCGCCGCAGCTGAGCCGCTCCCGTCCGCCCCGGAGCACTCCCTCCTACGCCCCGGCCGGCGGGCTCACCGCGGCGCCGGTACCGGGACCGGCGCCGTGCCCGGCCCGGCACCGGGCGCGGCGAACGGGCTGGCGGGCGCGCCCCTGGACCCCGCCATCAGCTGCCGGTACCGGGCGCTTGAGCGCGGGTTGCTCGTGCAGCCGAAGAACCCGTGCGGGCAGTAGTCGGTGACGGTCTGGTAGCTGGTGTCATGGGTGCGCATCCACTCCACCATCCGCTGGACGAAGTCCGGGTTGTCCCCGTTGCGGAACAGCCCCCACTCGGGGTACGAGACCGGCTTGCCGCGCTTGGCCGCGAACTCGACCTGGTCCTGGAGCCCGTACGGCTCGAAGACGTAGTCGTCGAAGGTGGCGCCGGCCGGCTGGTCGTAGCTGTCCATGCCGATGATGTCGACCACGTCGTCGCCCGGGTAGCACCGCGTCCAGGGGATCGCGTCCAGCCCCCGGTTGGGTGCGAAGTCGAAGCGGAAGCGCTGTCCGGGCACCGACCGCATCACCCCCACGATCCGCCGCCAGTACGCCTTCCAGGCGGCCGGGTCAGGCTTGCAGCGGTGGGTGTAGGTGACACCGTTCATCTCCCACCCCAGGGTGAGCACGGTGTCGGCGCCGCCGAGCGCGACGAGCCTGCCGGCCAGCCGCAGGAAGTGCTGGTCGAACTCGCCCCGGGAGCCCCGCTGGAGCAGCCCCGCCACCTGTGCGTCGGGGATGTTCGCCTCGTTGGGCACCAGCATCGGCACGCCGAGGACGAGCATCCGCGCGGGGTCGGCCAGCCGCCACTGCGACCAGAGGCCGAGTACGGCGGGCTCGCCCTCGATGTCCGACCAGCCGTTGCCGGCCAGATAGGTGTGGCCGACCTGCATGTTGGCGTCGCCGAGCCAGCGGGCGTAGCGGCCGATCTGCGGGATGTGGCTGTCCCAGGAGCCGACGAAGGCCCCGAACGGCGCCTCGTGCCTGGCCCGTTGGACGGCCGGCCGGGGTGCGGCGCCGCGGGGCAGGAAGGCGTCCGAGGAGAGTCCGGGCCTGCTCCGGCCGGGCGGCGTGCCGTCCGGGACGCTGGCGGTGGCCAGTAGCAGCAGCGCGGCGGCGGCCAGTGACAGGCGGCCGAATCGCATGGGGCTCTCCTCTGGGCGTCACGACCGGGGCAGAGTATGGGCCCGCGGCCCGAGCGTAGGCCCACGGGGCGTCAGGGACGGCGGATGTCACCCTGAAGTGGGCGATGTTCGAACGCCGCCCGGCTCGGGCCGGGTGGTTCCCGACAGGTGTTCCCCAGCGGCCGGGGGCGGGGCCCGCCGCTCGCCCGGGGCCGCCGCGCCGCCCGGCCTCCCCGGGCTCCGTCGGCCGCCGGCCACGCCCCGGCCCGGTCGGCGGGCCGGTCGACGCCCGGCCGCCCGTCGTGTATCACCTCTGTAACAGTCCGCCGCGCCGCGCCGCCCGCGCCGAGGCGGCGCACCACGGAGCACGCGGGGTGACGGGTGCCCCGAGAAATGCAGGTCGACGGGAGGAGCGCGCGTCGGCTCGCACGGCGTCCGGCCGGGCGTCCACGGCGTGCACGCCCGGCCATGTCGAGCTGACTCGCGCTCGAACGGCGGGTACGCTCCGCCCGTGTCCTGGAAGCCGCCGCGTGTACTCACCCCTCGTTCGATCCTCCCTGCCCTGGCCGTTCTGCTGGTCCTGGTGGCGGGTGCGGCCGCGCACGCCAACAAGCCGGTGCCGTTCGGGGACAGAGTGGCCGAGCCGGGTGGCGCGGACGCGAGCCCGGTGAACGCGCAGTCGTTGGACACCGCCGGTCTGGAGCTCAGGGTCGGCCCCGGTCTGGAGGCCTACAACGGCTCCACCGGTGAGCACGCGTGGTCCTACCGGCGTGAGGGCGCGACCGCCCTCTACCTGGCGATGGCCGGCGAAAGCGCCGTGGTGGTCTGGGACGACGGTCTGGTCACCTCCGTCCGCCCGTCCGACCACGAGGTGCGCTGGCACCGGGCGGTGCCCGGCCTCGCCGACTGGCTCAGCGGCGAGGGTGAGCCAGGCGCGGACAGGCGCACCGAGGCCCAGCGCCGGCAGATCTCGCTGGAGCGTGCCGCCGCCGCCCTGTACACCGTCCCGCAGGCCGCGCCCTGGGTGGCCGTGGTGACGCCCAGCCTGACGATGGGCTTCCGCGACGCGGACGGTGATCTGCGCTACAACTCCAAGCCCCCGGGCAACTGCCTGTACGACCCGATGCGCACCGTGCGGACCGACCACGCGGTGCTCGTCCCGCGCAGCTGCACCAGCGGCGGCAGCAACGGCCACCCGGTCTCCGGCGGCATCAGCGGCTACCGGCTGGACAGCACCGGCTGGCAGCTGAACGCGGGCCCCGGCGTGCAGCTGAAGGCGCTGGACGGGCGCCGGGTGCTGATCGACGACGGCCCGATCGTCGGCGCCCGGGTGTTCGACACCAAGGCCGCGGCGCCCGAGACGGCCTGCGGCAGCGCCGGCGCGCCGTTCGCGGCCGTCCGACCGCAGGGCAGCTGCACCGACCCGGCGGAGAACCGGGAGCACTGACCCCCGGCGGGGCGGGCCCGGCCCCGCCGCAATGTTTCCCGGCGTGTTCGCGGCGCCCGGTAGACTTGCCCCCATGGCTGTTCTCTCCGGGCACTAGCGGGCGGACGGCGAGCCCGGCGGCGCAGCTCAGCGAGGCGCCCCAAGGCCCGTCGTGATGCCCAGCGCCGCCCTCTCACCCCGCCGTGCCCGCCCGCCGTTCCAGCCTTCTGGAGCCGCGGCTGCCGCGCCCGCCCACGTCCCAGGAGTACCCCAGCCATGATTTCCGCGAACGCCCTTGAGCTGCGTGCCGGCGCCCGCGTCCTGATCGAGTCCGCCAGCTTCCGGATCGCCCCCGGCGACCGGATCGGCCTGGTCGGCCGCAACGGTGCCGGCAAGACCACCCTCACCAAGGTGCTGGCCGGCGAGGGCATGCCGGCCGGTGGCACGGTCACCAACTCCGGCCAGGTCGGTTACCTCCCGCAGGACCCGCGCACCGGCGACCTCGACGTGCTGGCCCGCGACCGGATCCTCTCCGCGCGCGGCCTGGACACCGTGCTGAAGAAGATGCGCGAGAACGAGGAGCGGATGGCGAACGGCAAGGGCGCCACCCGCGAGAAGGCGATGAAGAAGTACTCCAACCTGGAGACGGAGTTCCTCACCAAGGGCGGGTACGCCGCCGAGGCGGAGGCCGCGACCATCGCCGCCGCGCTCGGACTGCCGGACCGCATCCTCGGCCAGGAGCTGCACACCCTCTCCGGTGGTCAGCGCCGCCGCGTCGAGCTGGCCCGGATCCTGTTCTCGGACGCCGACATCCTGCTGCTCGACGAGCCCACCAACCACCTCGACGCGGACTCGATCGCCTGGCTGCGGGACTTCCTGAAGACGTACAAGGGCGGCTTCATCGTGATCTCGCACGATGTCGAGCTCGTCGAGACGGTCGTCAACAAGGTCTTCTACCTGGACGCCAACCGCTCCGCGATCGACGTCTACAACATGGGCTGGAAGCAGTACAAGCAGCAGCGCGAGGACGACGAGAAGCGCCGCAAGCGCGAGCGCGCCAACGCCGAGAAGAAGGCCGCGACCCTCAACTCGCAGGCCGACAAGATGCGCGCCAAGGCGACCAAGACGGTGGCCGCGCAGAACATGGCCCGTCGCGCCGAGAAGCTGCTCGCCGGCCTGGAGCAGGTGCGGGTCTCGGACAAGGTCGCCAAGCTGCGCTTCCCGGACCCGGCCCCGTGCGGCAAGACCCCGCTGATGGCCGAGGGCCTGTCCAAGT
Source organism: Kitasatospora sp. NPDC050543 (assembly GCF_044457565.1). NCBI lineage: Bacteria > Bacillati > Actinomycetota > Actinomycetes > Kitasatosporales > Streptomycetaceae > Kitasatospora > Kitasatospora sp. NPDC050543. Next base: position 273,213 of record NZ_JBITGZ010000007.1, read on the forward strand.
CGTACGGCTCGCTGGAGATCTTCACCGACGTGGGCCTGGCGATCGACCGTGGCTCGCGGGTGGTCATCCTCGGCCTCAACGGCGCCGGCAAGACCACCCTGCTGCGGATGCTCGCGGGTGTGGAGCAGCCGGACACCGGCGAGGTGATCCCGGGCCACGGCCTGAAGATCGGTTACTACGCCCAGGAGCACGAGACGCTGGACCCGGAGCGTACGGTGCTGGAGAACATGCGTTCCTCCGCACCGGACACCGACCTGGTGCAGATCCGCAAGATCCTCGGCTCGTTCCTGTTCTCCGGCGACGACGTGGACAAGCCGGCCGGGGTGCTCTCCGGCGGTGAGAAGACCCGGCTGGCGCTGGCCTCGCTGGTGGTCTCCAGCGCCAACGTGCTGCTGCTCGACGAGCCCACCAACAACCTGGACCCGGCCAGCCGCGAGGAGATTCTCGGCGCGCTGCGCGAGTTCAGCGGCGCCGTCGTCCTGGTCACCCACGACGAGGGCGCGGTCGACGCGCTCCAGCCGGAGCGCATCATTCTGCTGCCCGACGGCGTCGAGGATCTCTGGAGCCCGGCGTACCAGGATCTCGTCTCTCTGGCGTGACCATGCGTAGACGCGGAGTCATCAGTTCGGACCAGAAGATCTAGTACTCCCGGCGTGGCCGGGAATGAAGAGGTCCGAGATTCCGTTTGAGGAACTCTCGTCGGCCCGGCTGTCCAAAGGACGGCCGGGCCGCCCTGCTGATCAGCTGTTTCTTCCCGGGCGGCGCCTTCACGCCGGGGGGCGTGCACTCTGTGTGAGCGCCCTTGTGCGTTGGGATCACCACCGGCAGACTGCGCCTTCCCGACATCGACCTTGTCGAATGGGTGGCCAGGAGGCTGTCGATGGGTGATCATGGGAATCTGACCGAGCAACGCTACGAGGAGGCACGGGTGGCCGAGACTCTGAAAAAGGGCAGCCGGGTGACCGGTGTCGCGCGTGAGAAGCTCGCGGCCGATCTCAAGAAGAAATACGACTCCGGAGCGAGCATTCGCGCTCTGGCGGAGGAGACCGGGCGCTCATACGGCTTCGTGCACCGCATGCTGAGCGAGTCCGGAGTGATCCTCCGGGGCCGCGGCGGTGCCACGCGGGGCAAGAACAAGGCTACTGCGGGAGCTGGTTCCTGACAGTCCGTCATGCCGGCGGGTGGTCCGACCGCAGGGCCCAGGTGGGTCGTGGTCGCCGCGCCGGGCACTGCGTGCGCGTGCGCAGCCAATAGCTCAGGATGATTCGGCGGCAGGGCGCCGGCCGGGGAGACGATGCCAGCGTCGTCGGCCCCCCGGCCCGGGCGATCCGGCCGCCGATCGTCATGTCCGGGTGTGGTGCGCCGGCGGGGTCCGGCGGCCCGGGCGATCACCGCGGCACTCGCCCCGGCCACCCCTGCCGCTTCGCCCGCAACTTTGTTACTCTCCGGTAGCCGAACCGGGCCGGGCACCCCGCCCTCCCTCGGCCGTGGTCCGCCGCCACCCTCGGCGGCGCGCCAGTCGCGACCCCCTCACCGCCGGAGGTGCCCATGACCGACCCCGCCACCGACCCGCAGCCCCAGGACTGGGAGCGGGTCGGCGTACGGCTCGAAATCGACGGCGAGCTGGCCCGGGTGACGCTCTGTCAGCCCAAGCGCCGCAACGCCCAGTCGCCCGCCATGTGGCGCGCGCTGGCCGCCGTCGGACGTGAGCTGCCCGGCACCGTACGGGTGGTCCTGCTGCGGGCCGAGGGCCTCTCCTTCTCGGCCGGCCTGGACCGCGCGATGTTCACCCCCGAGGGGCTGCCCGGCGAGCGCAACTTCATCCAGCTGGCCGCCGCCGAGGACAAGGACCTCGACGACACCATCGCCGGCTTCCAGGAGGCGTTCACCTGGTGGCGGCGTCCCGACCTGATCAGCATCGCGGCCGTCCAGGGTCATGCGGTGGGCGCGGGCTTCCAGCTGGCGCTCGCCTGTGACCTGCGGGTGGTGGCCGAGGACGTCCAGTTCTCCATGAAGGAGACCTCGCTCGGTCTGGTCCCGGACCTGGCCGGCACCAAGCCGCTGACCGAACTCGTCGGCTTCGCGCGGGCGCTGGAGATCTGCGCCACCGGCCGCTGGGTCGGCGCCGAGGAGGCGGTCGCCACCGGCCTCGCCAACCTCGCCGTCCCCGGTGCCGAGCTGGACGGCGCGGCCGGCGACCTGGCCGCCGCGCTGCTGGCCGCCCCGCGTGGCGCCGTGATCGAGACCAAGGCGCTGCTCCAGGGTGCCGGCGGACGCTCGTACGACGAGCAGCGTTCGGCCGAACGGGTGGCGCAGGCCCGCCGGATGCGTGACCTCGCGGGCATCGGCGACTGACCGCGAGCCGAACCGATGGCCCGACCCGCCCAGGGTCGGGCCATCGGCGTCTGCGGGGGCGGTCCGCGGGTGTTTGCGGGGGCGGATTCCGTGGCGAAATGTCAGAGTTGGAGGGATTTGCGATATAGCTGGTTTTGAACAGGAGACCCGCCATGCCTGACACCCCGACGCCGGCCAGCATGAACAAGAACGCCACGCCGACCTCCGCCACCGGCGGTACCAGGGCGTCCGACGAGCGCGGACGCACCGTCCTGGCGGTCGGTGTGGTCGAGAAGATCGCCGGCATGGCGGCCCGCGAGGTCCCGGGCATCCACGCCCTCGGCTCCGGCCTGTCCCGCACCTTCGGCGCGATGCGCGACCGCGTCCCGGGCGGCAAGTCGCCCGTCGGGCGCGGCATCAAGGCGGAGGTCGGCGAGCGGCAGACCGCCATCGACATCGCGCTGGTGGTCGAGTACGGCGTGGTGATCCAGGAACTCGCCAGGCAGGTGCGGGAGAACATCATCGCCGCCGTCGAGCGGATGACCGGCCTGGAGGTCGTCGAGGTGAACATCGCGGTGAACGACGTCCATCTCCCCGACGAGCCTGACGTCGAGGAGGAGGAAGAGCCCGTCGCCGGCCAGCGCCCCAAACTGCAGTAGCCGGCCCGGACGGGCCCCAGCACGCGAGGAGTAGTGGATGAACCTGGCCATCGTCGGCCTGGTGGTGGGTATGGCGCTCGGCTTCGCCGGCTACTTCGGCGGGTTCGCGGGCTTCCTGCTGGTCGCCGCGCTCGGCGCGGTCGGCTTCGTGCTGGGCCGTCTGCTGGAGGGCGACATCGAACTCCGCGACCTCGGCGACCTGCTGCGCGGCCGCGACCGGCGGCGCTGATGGCCGCCGTGACCGCCGGGGGAGCGGCGCCCCGGTCCGCCGCCGGGCGGGGGCGCCTGCGGATCGCCGACCGGGTCTTCGCGCGGATCGCCGCGCGTGCCGCCCGCGAGGCCATGGCGCGCGCCTGGGCCGGCCGGGCCGGGCGCGGGGCCCCGCCCAAGGTGGCGATCTCGGCGCAGGGCAGCACGGCCACCGTCCGGGTCTCGCTGGAGCTGCCGTACCCCTGCGACCTGGCGGCCGTGGCCGGGGAGGTCCGCGACCGGATCACCGAACGGGTGTCCACCCTGACGGGCACCCGGGTGGGAGAGGTCGCCGTGGTCGTGGAACGGCTGGTACCGGCCGGCGGCAGGCCGTGAGATGAGCGGACGGACGCGGGCGACGGCGGAGCCGGGGAGGTGGCGACGGTGAGCGGGCCGACGCCCTCGCCGCAGGGCGAGGAGCCCGAGGCCGAGGTGGCGCCCTCCGAGGCGGGGCCGGCCGAGGCCGAGGTGAGCCGGCCGGAGGCCGGGCTGGCACCCGGCCGGCCGGCGGCCCCGGGAGCGACGGCGATCAGCAGCAGGCGGCCCGGGCCGACGACGGGCGGTGGGCGGGCCCCTGCGGTGCGGCACGCCGGGACGCGCCACGCCGGCACACCGCGCACGACGCGGGCGCGCATTTGGAGGCCGCGCACCGTGCCTGCGGCCCTCGTCGCCGCCGTCCTCCTTGTGCTCTGCGGCTTCCTGCTCGTCGACGTCATCTCGGTGAGGACCGGACACGTCGCCGCGCGCTGGCGGGTCCGGGTCGCCACCGAGGCGGCGACCCGCCACCTCGACGACCTCTGGGTGCTGATCGGCGCGGGCGCCGCCGTCCTGATCGGCGGCTGGCTCTGCTGGCTCGCCCTCGCCCCCGGCCGGCACCGCTGGCTGGCGATGCGCGGCGCGCCCGGCGGCACCGTGGCGGTGATCGACCGGGCGGGCCTCGGCGTGCTGCTGGTGGCGCGGGCGGGCGCACTGCCCGGTGTGGAGCACAGCACCGTCCGGATCAGGAAGCACCGGATCGCCGTCAGGATCATCGGGCCCGCCGACCCGGCGGCCGTCCAGCGGCAGCTGCGCACCGAGCTGGACCGGGTCGCGCTGGCCGCCCCGCCGCGCCTGGACGTCATGACCGGACGCGGCAGGGGGAGCGCCCGATGAGCCGGACGGCCGTCAACCGGGTGCTGCTGGCGCTGGCCGGGGTGGTGGTGCTGATCGTCGGGCTGCTGGTGCTGGCCGGTGGCCTCGACCTGTACCGGCGGCTGGGGATCCACCCGCCCCGGCGGTGGCCGCTGCTCTCGCCCGCCCGGCCACTGCTCAGCCGCGCCGCGCTCACCCGCTGGACCGGGCAGGACTGGTGGTGGCCGGCGGTGATCGGCGGGCTGTCGCTGGCGGTGGCCGGCGCCGCGTGGTGGCTGCTCGCGCAGCTGCGCAGGCCCGGGCCGAGCTCGTTGCGGGTGCCGGTACCGGCCGGGTCCACGCTGCGCGTGAAGCTGCGGGCGCGGGCCCTGGAGGACGTGCTGGAGGCCGGGACGGCCGGGCTGCCCGAGGTCGAGCGGGCGCGGGTGCGGCTGACCGGCGCCCCGCGGCGCCCCGGTGTGCGGGGCGCCGCGGTGCTGGCGGCCGAGGGTGACCCGGCGGTGGTGGTGGAGCGCTTCGACGCAGGGCCGCTGCTCGACGCCCGCAGCAGCCTGGGCCTGGCCGAGCTGCCCGCCGAACTGCGGCTGTGGGTGACGGTACGCAAGCCCGTCGCCACCGCGGGGCGCAGGGCCAAGCAGCCGAGGGTGCTGTGAGCGGGCGTCAGAGCCCGCGCAGCGCACCACCGTCCACCGGGATCATCACACCGGTCAGATAGGACGCGGCGGGCGAGAGCAGGAAGGCCGCGACCTTGCCGAACTCCTCGGCCGTCCCGTAGCGGCCGAGCGGGATCGCGGCGCTCGCCCGGGCCCGGGCGGCGGCCGGGTCGCCGCCGAGGGCGTCCAGCTCGCGGACCCGGTCGGTGTCGATCCGCGCCGGCAGCAGCCCCACGACCCGGATGCCGCGCGGGCCGAGTTCGTCCGCGAGGGACTTGGCGGCCATCGCGAGGCCCGGGCGCAGACCGTTGGAGATGCCGAGCCCGGGGATCGGCTCGCGGACGGAGCCGGAGAGCACGAAGCCGATCACACCGCCGTTGCCGAGTTCGCCGGCCGCGGCGCGGGCGATCCGCAGCGCGCCGAGGTACACCGTCTCGAAGGCGGCGCGCCAGGCGTCGTCCTCGGTACGGGCGACCGGGCCGGCCGCCGGGCCGCCGACGCTGATCAGCACCCCGTCCAGCCGGCCGAAGCGCTCGGTGGCGGCCTCGACCAGGCGCGCGGCCGTCGTCGGGTCGCCGTTGTCGGCGACCACGCCGTGCGCCCGCTCGCTGCCGCCGAGCTCGGCCACGGCCGCGTCCAGCGACTCCTTGCTCCGGCTGCTCACCACCACCCGGGCGCCGTCGGCCGCCAACTCCCGGGCGGCGGCGAACCCCAGACCGCGGGTGGCGCCGGTGAGGAGGTAAACCCTGTCCTTGAGTCCAAGATCCATGGGGTCCATCCTGCCCGCTGGACGCCACCGCGGGTAGTACGGACGCGGTGGCGGCAGCGGCGCGGGGAATGCGGGCGGCAGCGGGCGTGGGCCGGCGGCCGGGCGGCGTGGCCCGCGGTCAGGCGGCGGGGACGGGCTCGGCGGGGGCCTCGGCCCCGGCCTCGGCGGCCTCCTCGGCGCGGTCCCTGGCCTCGCGGCGGATCAGGATCCAGCAGCCGACCGGGATCATCGCGGTGAACAGCCACCACTGGACGGCGTACGCCATGTGCGGGCCGATGTCCGAGTGGTTGGGCTCCGGCAGCAGTTCGGGCTGCTCGGCCGGCGCCGGGCTGGTGCCGGTCAGCTCCAGGTAGCCGCCGAGCAGGGTGATCCCGCTCTCCCGGGCCTGCTGGGTGGAGCTGATCAGGTTGAACTGGCGGTCCGGCAGACCGCCGCGGTCCCGGATGCCGCTGCCGGCGGCGGTCTCGTCGGCGCGCAGCCGCCCGGTGACGGTGACCTCGCCGGCCGGCGTGGCCGGGACGGCGGGGTAGGCGGCGGCGGACTCGCCGGAGGCCACCCAGCCCCGGTTGACCAGCACCTCGCCCTTGCCGTCGGAGAGCTTCAGCGGGGTGACGACGAAGTACCCGATCTTGTCCCCGCCGGAGTCGGTGCGCTTGCGGACCACGAACTCGTGCGCCGCGTCGTACTCCCCGGTGGCGGTGACCGCCCGCCAGGTCAGGTCGCCGGGCACCGCGAAGCCGGGCGCGGAGAGCGAGTCGAAGGCGACGGGCTGCGCGGTGAGTGCCCGGGCGATCAGCTCGTTCCTGGCCACCCGCGACTCGTGCCGGTGCAGCTGCCAGAAGCCCAGCCGGATCGTGGTGGGGATCAGCAGCACGGCGATCAGCAGGGTGATCAGCCAGCGCCGGGAGAGCAGAAATCGGTACACATTGGCACGGTACGCCCACCCGGTGGCGGGCTCAGACACCGGGGTGCGGGGCGACCTCGCGCAGCAGCTGGAGGAAGGCGTCCTCGCCGACGACCGGCGTGCCGAGCTCCCGCGCCTTGCGCGCCTTGCCGCTCCAGCTGCCCGGCTCGTTGGTCACCAGCAGGCTGGTGAGGCGGCTCACAGAAGTGGCGATGTGCAGCCCGGCCTCCACCGCACGGTCCTCCAGCAGCTCGCGGTCGGTGGCGGTGTCGCCGGTGATCGCCACCCGCATGCCCTGGACCAGCGGCTTGCCGTCCTGCCACCGCCCGGGGTTGGGGTACGGGCAGGGCGGGCGCTTCTTGGCGGCCCGGTAGGAGGAGCTCCAGGAACTGCGGCCCGGCGCGGCCGGCTCGTCCTCGCCGAGATCGGTGACGGCCACACAGGCCTGCAGGGGCAGCGGTACGCCCCCCTGGCGGGCCAGGTGCAGGCTGGGGCGGAAGGCCTCGGCGAGCACCCGGGCGTCGTCCAGTGCGTTGTGCGCGTGGCGCTGCTGGACGCCGAAGTAGGCGGCGAGCGAGGCGAGCTTGCCGTTGGGCAGCGGCAGCCGCAGGTCCCGGGAGAGCACCATGGTGCACAGGCGCTGGTCCACGGGGGCGCGCAACCCGGCGCGTGAGTACTCGCGGGAGATCATGTTCCAGTCGAAGAGCGCGTTGTGGGCGACCATCACCCGTCCGCGCAGCCGATCGGCGAGCTCACCGGCGATCTCGGGGAAGGTCGGCGCGCCCCTGAGCACGTCCTGGGTGAGGCCGTGGATCCACACCGGGCCGGGATCGCGCTCGGGATTCACCAGGGTGTACCAGTGGTCGGTGACCTCACCGTCCTCGTCCAGCTGGTAGACACCCGCGGAGATGACGCGGTCCGTGCGGCCGAGGCCGGTGGTCTCGACGTCGACGACCGCGAAGCCCTCGGCGGGGGCGGCGGAGCGCTGTGCGGGGACCACGGTGGTCCACGGGGCGCCGTTCGTCGGTGACTGGATCGCGTGCATGGTCAACCAGAATAAGGGCCGCGCGGACGCGCCCGGTCCGAATGTCGTACGCGCGGGGCCGCAATAGAGTGGGCGGAGGATTCCGTCGGACATCCGGCCGAATTCCCAGGCCGTCAGAAACCCCCCGGCGGCACCTTCCCCGAAGGGTGATCTGCCCATGCGCGCCACCGTGATCCACGGTCCCCATGACATCCGGATCGAGGAGGTGCCCGACGCCGCGATCCGGCGCCCGACGGACGCGGTGGTACGGGTGCTCAACGCCTGTATCTGCGGCAGCGACCTGTGGGCGTACCGGGGTGTCGCCGCCCGGACGGCCGGGCAGCGGATCGGTCACGAGTTCCTCGGCGTGGTCGAGGAGACCGGCGCCGAGGTGCGCGGCGTCCGGGCCGGCGACCTGGTGGTCGCGCCGTTCGTCTGGTCCGACGGCACCTGCGAGTACTGCGTCCAGGGCCTGCAGACCTCCTGCCCGCACGGCGGCTTCTGGGGCGAGGCCGGCTCCGACGGCGGCCAGGGCGAGGCCGTCCGGGTGCCCTTCGCGGACGGCACGCTGGTGAAGCTGCCGAAGGAGGCGGCCTCGGACGAGAAGCTGCTGCCCGGCCTGCTGGCGCTCTCCGACGTGATGTCCACCGGCCACCACGCGGCCGTCGGCGCCGGGGTCCGCCCGGGGGCGACGGTGGCGGTGGTCGGCGACGGCGCGGTGGGTCTGTGCGGTGTGCTGGCCGCGCGGCGGCTCGGGGCGAGGCGGATCATCGCGCTCGGCCGGCACGCCGCGCGGACCGACATCGCCCGCGGATTCGGCGCCACCGACGTGGTCGCCGAGCGTGGTGAGGCGGCCGTCGAGGCGGTGCGGGAGCTGACCGGCGGTCAGGGCGCGCACTGTGTGCTGGAGGCCGTCGGCACGGAGGAGTCGATGCGTACCGCCATCTCGATCACCCGGGACGGCGGCGCGGTGGGGTACGTCGGGGTGCCGCACGGCGGCAGCGCCGGGGTGGACATCGGCCAGATGTTCGGCCGGAACGTCTCGTTGAACGGTGGGGTCGCCCCCGCCCGCGCGTACATCCCGCAGCTGCTGCCGGACGTGCTCTCCGGCGCGATCGACCCCGCGCCGGTCTTCGACCGCACCGTCGACCTGGACGGCGTGCCCCAGGGGTACCGGGCGATGCACGACCGCTCGGCGCTGAAGGTGCGGATCGCCCTCTGACGGTCCGCCGGTCGCGCCCGGCAGGCCCGGACACGCGGTGGGCGGCGTGTCCGGAGCCGATCGGATTCGGCCATTCGGGAGCGCGGCGGGGTGAAGTCTTGGCTGATCATGCTCAATCGCTTCTCGTGGCCCGTGATCGCTCCTAGCATGCAGCGACACGCGCCCGGACTGTGACGGCCCTCACGCCGCGTCGTTCCACTGGGCGAACCAGCCCTACGAAGGAGTCAGGAGACCCCTGGTGGAAGCACCGCCGCCGATCGCCACCGCCCCGACGGACGTCCAACGCATCGAGGAGAGCGCGGAGTTCCGCACCCTGCGCGGTTCCTTCCGCAGCTTCGCGTTCCCCGTCACCGCGGGGTTCATCCTCTGGTACCTGCTCTACGTGCTGCTCTCCAGCTACGCGCCCGGCTTCATGGCGACCAAGGTGGCCGGCCACATCAACGTGGCGCTGGTGCTGGGCCTGCTCCAGTTCGCCACCACCTTCGCGATCGCCGCCTGGTACGCCCGCTACGCGGACCGCCGGCTCGACCCGCCCGCCGCCGCCATCCGCGAGCGCCACCACACCGTGACCGTCCACGAGCCCCGGGGGGCCGGCGAATGACCACCCTGGCCAGTGCCGCCACCGAGCACCGCGCCCTGACGATGAGCCTGTTCGGCCTCTTCGTCCTCGCGACCCTGGGCATCACCATCTGGGCCGGCCGGCAGACCAAGGACGCCGCCGACTTCTACGCCGGCGGCCGGGGCTTCACCGGCTTCCAGAACGGTCTGGCGATCTCCGGCGACTACATGTCCGCCGCCTCCTTCCTCGGCATCGCCGGAGCCATCGCGCTCTTCGGCTACGACGGCTTCCTCTACTCGATCGGCTTCCTGGTCGCCTGGCTGGTGGCGCTGCTGCTGGTCGCCGAGCCGCTGCGCAACTCCGGCCGCTACACCATGGCCGACGTGCTGGCCTTCCGGATGCGCCAGCGGCCGGTGCGGACCGCCGCGGGCATCTCCACCATCGTGGTGTCGATCTTCTACCTGCTGGCCCAGATGGTCGGGGCCGGCTCGCTGGTCGCCCTGCTGCTCGGCGTCAACGGGGACGCCGCCAAGCGCTGGACGATCGTCGCGGTCGGCGCACTGATGGTCGTCTACGTCGCCATCGGCGGGATGAAGGGCACGACCTGGGTGCAGATCGTCAAGGCCGTACTGCTGATCGCCGGCACCGCCCTGATGACCGTCCTGGTGCTCGCCAAGTACCACTTCAACGTCTCCGCGCTGCTCGGCGCCGCCGCCGACGCCAGCGGCAAGGCCTCCGCCTTCCTGGAGCCCGGGCTGAAGTACGGCGTCACCGGTACCACCAAACTCGACTTCATCAGCCTCGGCCTCGCGCTCGTCCTGGGCACCGCGGGCCTGCCGCACATCCTGGTCCGCTTCTACACCGTGCCCACCGCCAAGGCCGCCCGGAAGTCGGTGCTCTGGGCGATCGGCATCATCGGCGGCTTCTACCTGATGACCCTGGCCCTGGGCTTCGGCGCCGCCGCGCTGGTCGGCCCCAAGGTGATCAAGGCGTCCAACGCGGCCGGCAACACCGCCGCCCCGCTGCTGGCCGAGAACCTCGGCGGCGGGGCCGGCTCCACCGGCGGCGCGATCCTGCTCGCGGTGATCTCCGCCGTGGCCTTCGCCACCATCCTCGCCGTGGTCGCCGGGCTCACCCTGGCCTCCTCCGCCTCCTTCGCCCACGACCTGTGGGCCAACGTGATCCGGCGGGGCAAGGCCAGCGAGCGCGAGGAGGTCCGTTCGGCGAAGCTGGCGGCCGTCGCGATCGGCGCCGTCGCCATCCTGCTGAGTATCTTCGCCGAGAAGCTCAACACCGCGGCACTGGTCGCGCTCGCGTTCGCGGTGGCCGCCTCGGCCAACCTGCCCACCCTGCTCTACTCGCTGTTCTGGAAGCGCTTCAACACCACCGGCGCCGTCTGCTCCGTGTACGGCGGCCTCATCAGCTCGGTCCTGCTGGTGGTCTTCTCGCCGGTCGTCTCCGGCAAGGCCACCGCGCTCTTCCCGCACTCCGACTTCCACTGGTTCCCGCTGGAGAACCCCGGGCTGGTCTCGATCCCGGTCGGCTTCCTGCTGGGCTGGCTCGGCACCCTGCTGTCCAGGGAGAACGCCGACCCGACGAAGTACGCTGAACTGGAGGTCCGCTCGCTCACCGGCCTCGGGGCGCACTGATCACCATCTCGTAATCCCGCCGGCCGGATCCCGGGATCCGCCGTCCGGCTAAGCTGGCCCGGCCCGCCGACGGCGGCCGGGCCGGCCGCACTCTCGGGAAGGGGGCCACCGTGCTCCTCGACACCTTCGGACGCCAGGCCGTCGACCTGCGGGTCTCTCTCACCGACCGCTGCAACCTGCGCTGCACCTACTGCATGCCCGAGCAGGGCCTGCAGTGGCTCGCCAAGCCCGAGCTGCTCACCGACGAGGAGATCGTCCGGCTGGTCACCATAGCCGTGCGCGATCTCGGCGTCCGCGAGGTCCGCTTCACCGGTGGTGAGCCGCTGCTGCGCCCCGGCCTGGTGGCCATCGTGGCGGCCTGTGCGGAGCTCGACCCGCGCCCCGAGCTGTCGCTCACCACCAACGGCATCGGCCTGGCCCGCACCGCCCGCGCGCTCAAGGCCGCCGGGCTGGACCGGGTGAACGTCTCGCTCGACACCCTGGACGCGGACACCTTCCACACCCTCACCCGTCGTCGTCGCCACCAGGACGTACTGGACGGGCTGGCCGCCGCGGAGGCCGCCGGGCTGAGCCCGGTGAAGCTGAACGCCGTCCTGATGCGCGGTGTCAACGACCACGAGGCGGCAGACCTGCTGGCCTGGTGCCTTGAGTACGGCTACGAGCTGCGCTTCATCGAGCAGATGCCGCTGGACGCCCAGCACGGCTGGGACCGCTCGCAGATGATCACCGCCGAGGAGATCCTCGACCGGCTCGCCGACCGCTTCGTGCTCACCCCCGAGCCGTCCGTCGTCCGCGCCGCCGCGCCCGCCGAGCGCTGGCTGGTCGACGGCGGCCCGGCGCGCGTGGGCGTGATCGCCTCCGTCACCCGCCCGTTCTGCCGGGCCTGCGACCGGACCCGGCTGACCGCTGACGGCCAGGTCCGCAACTGCCTCTTCGCCACCGGTGAGACGGATCTGCGGACCGCCCTGCGCTCGGGTGCCGGCGACGGCGAGATCGGTGAGCTGTGGCGGGCCGCGATGTGGGGCAAGAAGGCCGGGGCCGGTATCGACAACCCCGACTTCCACCAGCCCGAGCGCCCGATGTCGGCGATCGGCGGTTAGCCCACCCGGTGCCGATCGGCGGGTTGGCCCACCCGGTGCCGATCGGCGGGTCGGCCCACCCGGTGCACCGGGCCGGGCCCGCCTACCGCCCCGGCCGGGCGGGGGACTGCTCTCCGCCGGACTCCGCGGTCGGCTCCGGGGTCCACTGCGCGAACGGGACCGTGTCCCGGAGGAAGCCGCGTACGCCCAGGAACTGCGAGAGGTGCTCGCGGTGCTCCTCGCAGGCCAGCCAGGTCTTGCGGCGCTCGGGCGTGTGCAGCTTGGGGTTGTTCCACACCAGCACCCACTGCGCGGCCGCCCGGCAGCCCTTGCCGGAGCAGATCGGTGTCTTTGGCTCTGCGGCTGCGCCGCCGGCGAGCAGGCCGAGCAACGACTGAGGGTCCTGCGGGGTGGTCATCGCTGGGCCGTCCTGGAGTTCGCGGGCTGATTCGCCTCCGGCCCGAGGGCGGGAGGTCTGCACCGCCAAGTCTCGCACCCCGCGTCCACGCGTCCGCAGTCTGGACATGGCGACGCCGGGCAGCCACGGGGGGAGCCGCCCGGCGTCGGTCCGTCGCTCCGACGGGGGATGCGGAGCGCGTACGCAGTATGTCACGGCTTGCACCCCGAATGGGGAGGTCTTGAATGATTAATCTGAGGTTGCGCTGAGCTTTCTGGCGGTCATATGACGGCCAACAGCGACAATCCAGACAAGTCGGCCGGGTGAATTAGTCGGTGAACGAACCCCCGCCGGAGCCCGGAGCCCCCTGGCCTCCGGTGCCGCCCGCACCGCCGTCGGCACCGCCGGGCCTGCCCCCGCCACCCGTCCCGCCGGGGCCGAGCATCAGCGGCGTCTGGGACGGCACCGCGAAGGTGCTCGGCAGGCTGGGGGCCCGCTCACGCCCGGCATTGGCGATCAGCACGGCGAAGTACGGCAGCAGCACCCCGGCGCCCAGCGCGGCGAACGCCACATAGCGCTGGACGTCCCACAGGACCACCGCCAGCAGCACACAGGCCGTACGGATCAGCATCGAGATCACATAGCGGCGCTGGCGCCCACTGACGTCCTCACTGAGGCTGCTCCTGGCCCCCGTGATCCGGAAGACCTGCCCACCGTCGGCGCGCTTGCCCATCTCCTACCGCCTTCGTCAGGATCCGCACGCCTTTGCCGTACGGATTCTTCACGGTACGCCGCACCGGCGCCGGCGGCGCTACCGGGGGACTCACCGGTGCGCCGCGGCCCCCGCCGCGCCCGGGCCCGCCGGAATGCGGATGGGCCGCCCGGGGCAAAGACTGTGAGCAGCAAGGGGAGCGCCGCCGGCGGTCGGCGGCACCGGGCCCCTGGGAGCTGGCATGTGGGGAATCATCTCGGCGCTGATCGAGGGCCTGATCCTCGGTGGGATCGCGAGACTGCTCGTCCCCGGCAAGCAGGACATCCCGGTCTGGCTGACCATGCTGCTCGGCATGATCGGCGCACTGGTCGGCAACGGGCTCGCGCACCTCTTCGGGGTGGCCGACACCAGGGGCTTCGACTGGTGGCGCCACCTGTTCCAGCTGGGCGCCGCGATCCTGCTGATCGCGACGATCTCGCCGCTCTGGGCGGCGCGCAAGCAACGCTGACCGTCGGCGGGCCGGGCGGCCCGCCGGCTCACCGCGCCAGGTACTGCGGCGCCACCGCGTCCGTCAGCCAGACGCCGTTCGCGCTGAGCCTGAACTCATGGCCGGCGGCCGCCATCGCGGCGGCGTCGACCCGCAGCACCACCGGGCGGCCGTGCCGGGATCCCACCCGCACGGCCGTCTCGGTGTCCGCGGACAGATGGACGTCCTGCCGGGACATCGGCCGCAGGCCCTCCAGGAAGATCGCGTCCAGGTACCGGGTCGTGGTGCCGTGGAAGAGCACCGGCGGCGGCTCGGCGGCGGCCAGACCGAGGTCGACCGCCACCGAGTGCCCCTGGCTGGCCCGGATGCGCAGGCCGTCCGGCGAGTAGGCGAAGCGGCGCTTGTTGTTGGTCTCCACCACATGGTCGAGCTCGGCCCTGGTCAGCCGGGAGCCGTGCCGGGCCAGCGCGGCCAGCAGCTCCGCCACCGGCACCCAGCCGGCCTCGTCCAGGGTGATCCCGACCGACCGCGGGTCGTGCCGCAGGATGCGGGAGAGCCGCTTGGAGGTCTTGACCGTGCGCTTGTCGTCCACTCGTCGTCCTTCTCCACGGCCCCGCTACGAGGCCTGACTGACGGAACTCATGTTGAAGTCGGGCACCCGGACGGGCGGCATCGCGGCCCGGGTGAACCAGTCGCCCCACTCGCGCGGCAGGCAGCGCTCGGTACGCCCGACCTCGCTGATCCGGCCGAGCAGGTCCACCGGGGACTCGTTGAAGCGGAAGTTGTTGACCACACCGACCACCTCGCCGTGCTCCACCAGGTAGACGCCGTCCCGGGTGAGGCCGGTGAGCAGCAGCGTCGCCGGGTCCACCTCGCGGATGTACCAGAGGCAGGTGACCAGCAGTCCCCGCTCGGTGCGGGCGATCATCTCCTCCAGCGTCGGGGCGGCCTCCTGGTCGGCCGTCTCCAGCACCAGGTTGTCCACCGCCGGGGTGAGCGGCAGCTCGGTCAGCGCGGCGGAGTGCCGGGTGGTCAGCAGGTTGACCAGCTGGCCGTCGCGGATCCAGTCGGTGGCGGTCAGCGGCAGACCGTTGTCGAAGACGGAGACGTCCGCGCCGGTGGAGTGGGCCAGCACGAACGGCGCCGCCTCCAGCCCCGGCTCGGCCGGGTCGGAGCGCAGCGTCAGCGGCAGCTTGCTCAGCCGGTCGCCGATCCGGGTGCCGCCGCCCGCCCGGGAGAACACCGTCCGGCCTTCGGCGGCGTCCCGGCCGCCGGAGGACCAGCTCAGGTACACCATCAGGTCGGCCACGGCGGTCGGCGGCAGCAGCGTCTCGTACCGGCCGGCCGGCAGGTCGATCCGTCGCGCGCCCCAGGCCAGGCGCCTGGTGGCCTCGGCGTGCAGGTCGGCGACGGACACGTCCGCGAAGTCCCGGGTGGCGGCGCCCACCCACGCGGAGCCGGTGAGGTCCGCGGTCTTGGCGTTCAGCTCGACCGTGCCGGTCGGCTGGTCGTGGCGCAGCCGCAGGCCGGTGGAGCTGCCCAGGTAGCTGGACGTCATCTCGTGCCGGGCGAAGCCGTAGAGCAGTTCGCCCTGGGCCCCGGCCCGGGCGAAGGCCTCGCCGAGGGCCGGCGCCAGGGCGGCGAAGACCTCGATCGAGGTCTCGGCCGGCGCCGCGGTGAAGTCCGGGGCGACCGGGCGGTCGGCGACCAGCGGCTGGGCGTCCTCGGCGGGCCCGGCGGCGCTCGCGGCGGCCTCGGCCGCGCGGACCAGGCTCTCGATCTCCGCCAGCGTCACCGCCTCCCGCGAGACCACGCCGGAGGCGGTGCCCTTGCCGCCGTCGATGGTCGAGATGACGGTGAGCCGGCGGCCCCGGGTGACGCCGTTGGTGGTGAGCGCGTTCCCGGCCCAGCGGAGGTTGGCCGTCGACTCCTCGTCGGCGATCACCACGCAGCCGTCGGCGCGGGAGAGTTCGAGCGCCCGCTCGACCAGCTCGTGCGGGCGGGTGGGGGTGCTGTCTTCGGCGGGCATCAGTGACCGGCCTCCTGCTGCGTGTTGAGCACGTTGACGTTGCGGAACAGCGCGGACGGGCAGCCGTGGCTGACCGCCGCGACCTGGCCCGGCTGCGCCTTGCCGCAGTTGAAGGCGCCGCCCAGGACGTAGGTCTGCGGGCCGCCGACGGCGGACATCGAGCCCCAGAAGTCGGTGGTGGTGGCCTGGTACGCGAAGTCCTTGACCTGGCCCGCCAGCCGGCCGTTCCTGATGGCGTAGGCGCGCTGGCCGGTGAACTGGAAGTTGTAGCGCTGCATGTCGATCGACCAGGAGCGGTCACCGACGATGTACAGGCCCTTCTCCACGCCGTCGAACAGGCCCTCGGTGTCGGGGCCGCCGGCCACGGGCTGGAGCGAGACGTTGGCCATCCGCTGCACGGGCACGTGCGCGGGGGAGTCCGCGAAGGCGCAGCCGTTGGAGCGGCCAAGGCCCTTGAGCTTCGCCATCCGGCGGTCCAGCTGGTACCCGACCAGGGTGCCGTCCTTCACCAGGTCCCAGGACTGGGTGGCCACGCCCTCGTCGTCGTAGCCGATAGTGGCCAGGCCGTGCTCGGCGGTGCGGTCACCGGTGACGTGCATCAGCTCGGAGCCGTACCTGAGGCTGCCGAGCTTGTCGAAGGTGGCGAACGAGGTGCCGGCGTACGCGGCCTCGTAGCCGAGCGCGCGGTCCAGCTCGGTGGCGTGGCCGATCGACTCGTGGATGGTCAGCCAGAGGTTGGACGGGTCGATCACCAGGTCGTAGCGGCCGGCCTCGACGCTCGGCGCGCGCATCTTCTCGGCGAGCAGGACGGGCAGTTCGGCCAGCTCGGCGTCCCAGTCCCAGCCGGAGCCGGGGCCGCCCGCCAGGTACTCCCAGCCGCGGCCGGCCGGCGGCGCGATGGTGCGCATCGAGTCGAACGCGCCGGTGCGCTCGTCCACCGAGGTGGCCTCCAGCACCGGGTGCAGCCGGATCCGCTGCTGGGTGGTGACGGTGCCCGCGGTGTCGGCGTAGAACTTGTTCTCCTGCACCGTCAGCAGCGTCGCCTGGACGTGCGAGACGCCGGTGGCGCCCAGCAGCCGGTTGCTCCAGTCGGCGAGCAGCGCCGTCTTCTCGGCGTCCGGCACCTCGAAGGGATTGATCTCGTACGCGGACACCCAGGTGGCGTCCGGGTAGACCGGCTCCTCGGCCAGCTCCACCACGTCCGCGCTGCCCGCCGCGCGGCTGATCCCGCCGGAGAGCCTGGCCACCGCGACGGCCTGCTCGGCGACCCGGGCGGCGGCGTCCGTGGTGAGGTCCACCCCGGCGGCGAAGCCCCAGGCGCCGTCGAGCAGCACCCGGACGGCGAAGCCGAGTTGGACACTGTCCGAGGTGCCGGCCGGCCGGGCGTCGCGCAGCCGCCAGGAGGCGCTGCGGACCCGCTCCAGGCGGAAGTCGGCATGGGCGGCGCCGAGCTGCCGCGCCCGGCCGAGCGCGGCATCGGCGAGGGTGCGCAGCGGGTACGCGAGGAACTGCGGGTCGACGGCGCGGCCCCGCGGGGTGGCGGCGCTGGATGTCGGGGGCATCGGGCTCCCTGGTTCGGGGGACGATTCGGTGCGTCAGATACCCACGCAGGGGTACCCGCACCGAATCATCGCCCGTCCAACGGCTTTCGGCCAGCAGATTAGGAGGCTGCGCCCGGGCGGCGCGGCGCCGCTCAGGCCACGGCCTCCCACCAGCCGTCCAGCTCGGGCGGGTTGTCCACGTCGACCCGCTCGCCGGGGCGCGGCACCGCGAGCGGGACGGCCTGGGTCTTGGCCTCGGCGAGCAGCCGCTCTATCGGCTCGGACCACGGGTGCAGGCCCAGGTTGAAGGTGCACCAGTGGACGGGGACGAGCAGCCCGGCCTTCAGGTCGCGGTGGGCGAGGACGGCGTCCTCCGGCGTCATGTGGATGTCGGCCCAGGCCGCGTCGTACGCGCCGATCTGGATCAGCGCGGCGTCGAACGGGCCGTGCTGCTCGCCGATGGCGCGGTAGCCCTCGAAGTAGCCGGAGTCCCCGGTGTAGAAGACCCGGCGGGTGGGCCCGGCGATCACCCACGAGCCCCACAGGGTGGTGTTGCGGGTCAGGCCGCGGCCGGAGAAGTGGTGCGCGGAGGTGAGGGTGAGCACCAGCTCGCCCAGGGTGCAGGTCTCGTTCCAGTCCAGCTCGATGATCCGGTGCTCGGGCACGCCCCAGCGGCGCAGGTGGCCGCCGATGCCCAGCGGCACCGCGAACGGCGCGGACTGGCTGCGTACCAGCCGCTTCACGGTGGCCATGTCCAGGTGGTCGTAGTGGTCGTGCGAGATCAGCACCGCGTCGACCTGCGGCAGCTCCTCCAGCTCCACCGGCACCGGGTGCAGCCGCTTGGGGCCGATGTGCGCGGCGGGGGAGCAGCGGTCGCTCCAGACCGGGTCGAGCAGTACCCGGGTGCCCTCGATCTCCACCAGCGCGGAGGCGTGCCCGTACCAGGTGATCTCCACGCCCTCGGCGGCCGGGCGCGGACCGCCGGCCGGGCGCACGGTCGGCACCGGGCGGGAGGGGGTGCGACCATCGCGCTCGAAGAGCATCCGGCGGACGGTGCCCGGGTCTATGTCCGGGGTCTCGTTGGCGCGGGCCAGCGTGGAGGGCGCGTTGTGGAAGACGCCGTCCCGGTACTGCGGGGAGTTGCGCACCCGCTCCTCGCGCTCGCCGTCCGGTCGCCGGCCGAAGGCGGCCGGCAGGTCGCGCAGGGACCAGGCCGCCGCCCCCGCGGCCGTGGCCAGGGCCGCCAGGGCCAGCAGTCGTCCGCGCCGGCCGGTGCTGCCGGGCTGTCGCTCGCTCATCCGTGCTCTGCCTTCACTGGGAGTTGTCGATCCGTGCGTCCCGGGCGGGTGGGCCCTGGGCGGGATAGTAGGGCGCGCCGCAGCCCACCGCACAGTGGGGGGAACGGGCACGGTGGTCCCCGTTGTTCCCGCCGGTGACCGGTACGCACGGCGGGCGCGCATTGTCAGAACGCCACAGTTCTGCCGGTACGGACCTGTCGACGCCCGATTCGTTGCATCCCGGGCACGACCGATAGCGTCACACTGCGTGCGCATACCGAGTACGCGCCTGACCTGGCCGGGGCGGGGGGAGCCCCCCGAAGCCGCCCGGCCGGCAGAGGGACAACTACGGAGAGAGGTGGATCGTTGAGCCGCTCGGTTCTCGTCACCGGAGGAAACCGGGGCATCGGCCTCGCGATCGCCCAGGCCTTCGCCGAGGCGGGCGACAAGGTCGCCATCACCAGCCGCTCGGGTGAGGTGCCCGAGGCCCTGGCGAAGTACGACGTTCTCGCGGTCCGCTGCGACATCAACGACTCCGCGCAGGTCGACGCGGCCTTCACCGAGGTCGAGGCGAAGCACGGCGCGGTCGAGGTCCTGGTCGCCAACGCGGGCATCACCAAGGACACCCTGCTGCTGCGCATGACGGAGGACGACTTCACCTCCGTCGTGGACACCAACCTGACCGGCGCCTTCCGCGTGGTCAAGCGGGCGTCGAAGCTGATGATGCGGGCGCGCAAGGGCCGCGTCCTGCTGATCTCCTCGGTGGTGGGCCTCGCCGGCTCCCCCGGGCAGGCCAACTACGCGGCGTCCAAGGCCGGCCTGGTCGGCTTCGCCCGCTCGCTGGCGCGCGAGCTCGGGCCGCGGAACATCACCGTCAACGTCGTCGCCCCCGGCTTCGTGGACACTGACATGACCGCGGTGCTCAGCGAGGAGCGCCGCAAGGAGATCGTCGAGGGGGTGCCGCTCGGCCGGTACGCCGCACCCGCCGAGGTCGCCTCCACCGTGCGGTTCCTCGCCTCCGACGAGGCCGCGTACATCACCGGAGCCGTCATTCCTGTCGACGGCGGATTGGGCATGGGTCACTGAGTCATGAGTGGAATCCTTGAGGGCAAGCGCATCCTCATCACGGGGGTGCTGATGGAGTCCTCCATCGCCTTCCACACCGCGAAGCTGGCCCAGGAGCAGGGCGCCGAGATCATCCTCACCGCCTTCCCGCGGCCGAGCCTGACCGAGCGGATCGCCCGCAAGCTCCCCGCCCCCGCCAAGGTGCTGGAGCTCGACGTCTCCAACCCCGAGCAGCTGGCCGGCATCGCCGACCAGGTACGCGAGCACCTGCCCACCCTGGACGGCATCGTCCACTCCATCGGCTTCGCGCCGCAGGACGCCCTGGGTGGCAACTTCCTCAACACCCCGTGGGAGTCCGTGGCCACGGCCATGCACGTCTCCGCGTTCTCGCTGAAGTCGCTGACCATGGCGCTGCTCCCGCTGATGCAGGACGGCGGCTCGGTGGTCGGCCTGACCTTCGACGCGCAGTTCGCCTGGCCGAAGTACGACTGGATGGGCCCGGCCAAGGCCGCGCTGGAGGCCACCTCCCGCTACATGGCCCGTGACCTCGGTGAGCGCAACATCCGCTGCAACCTGGTCTCGGCCGGCCCGATCGGTTCGATGGCCGCCAAGTCCATCCCGGGCTTCGGCGAGCTGGCCGACACCTGGAACCACCGCTCCCCGCTGAAGTGGGACCTCAACGACCCGGAGCCGGCCGGCCGCGGCGTCGTCGCCCTGCTCTCCGACTGGTTCCCCAAGACCACCGGCGAGATCATCCACGTCGACGGAGGCCTCCACGCCATCGGCGCCTGACGCTCCACCCGCTCCACCCCGCCGCCCGCCACCGCACCCGCCGTGGCGGGCGGCGGCATACCCGGCCCGGGGAACCGCCCCCTGATCCGGATCGTCCCTACCCGCAGTACGTTCCGTTTCACTCGACGTAGGGGGAGAAGAGTGCGACCGGCAGAGGGGGAGGCGACGCTCGACGCCACCGTCAACCCGCGGCTGGACCGCGAGTTCGACCGGCTGGAGTCGCTCCGGGCGAACGGCGGCGATCTGGTGCTCGCGGGCCCGCAGGGGCTCGGCTGGGACCCGGTCTACGTCTTCGGCATGGACACGCCGGACAGGACGGTCTCCGAGGTGGTCGGCGGCAAGGTGCACTGGCAGACCCGGGATCCGACCCGCTCTGCGGCGGAACTCATGGTCTTCGTCTCCGAGGGGAAGGCCGTGGGCGCCTACGAGGTCGCGGTGGGCTTCGCACCCACCGACTACCAGGGCCCCCTGCACCGCGAGCTGCGCCTCCGGCCGGTGACGGCCGTCGATGCCGCCGTGCGGGTCGTTGGTCAGTAGGCGGGTCGCCGGGCCGCGCGGGGGCAGGGGTCAGGTGTCGGTGGGGCCGCAGGCCCCGATGGAGCGGCCGGCTTCCAGGGCGGCCCGGCGGGTGTCGCCGTCGCGGATGGCGTCGATGATGCCGTCGTGGCCGAGGAAGCGCTCGGGGATGAGCTCCGGCCCTACGTCGTGCCGAAGCTGGGAGCGCATGACCTCGCCGAGGTCGGCGTAGACGGCGGCGAGGACGTCGTTGTGGGCGGCCGCGACGACGGCTTGGTGGAACGCGGCGTCGGCCTGGACGAAGTCCTCGGCGTCGCCCGAGTGCCAGGCGCCGTCGCGGCGGGCGAGCGCGTTCTCCAGCAGGTGCAGGTCGCGATCGGTGCGCCGGGCGGCGGCCAGGCCCGCGGCGGAGGTCTCCAGGGCGGCCCGCAGCTCGGCGACCTGGCCCTGGTCGGCGTCGGCGAAGCGCCGGTGCATCACCCCGGCCAGTTCGCTGGTGGCGAGCACGTAGGTGCCCGAGCCCTGGCGGATGTCCAGGAGGCCGTTGTGGGCGAGCGCGCGGACGGCCTCGCGGACGGTGTTGCGGGCCACCCCCAGCTGCTCGACCAGGGCGGCCTCGGTGGGGATGCGGGAACCCACCGGCCACTCGCCGGAGGTGATCTGGGCGCGAAGCTGCGCGATCACCTGGTCGGACAACGGGGTGCGCCTCGGAGAGGACAGCGCCACTGGGGCTCCTTGCTGCTGAGTCGGTTCGGGACATCATGCCAAGACCGGGACACCGGCGTGCGCTAATTCATCCCATCATTCTATGATGGCTCCTATGCCCACCGCAGCGGATACCTCCACCACCCCACAGACAGAGGCCCGGCAGCCGGTCCGGCGGCCTGCCCCCGCCCGTACCAAGTACCTCAGCGTGCTGCTCGCGATCGCGATCACCGCCGCCGCCTTCAACCTGCGACCCGTCGTCACCAGCCTCGGGCCGCTCCTCGACCAGGTCCGCGCCGACCTGCACATGAACCCCACGGTCGCCGGCCTGCTCACCGCCGTCCCCTCGGTCTGCTTCGCGCTGTTCGGCTTCGCCGCGCCCGTGCTGGCCCGCCGGATCGGCCCGCTCGCGGTGGTCGCCGCCGGAATGGGCGCCGTCACCCTCGGCGTCCTCAGCCGCTCCTTCGCCGACGGCACCGCGCTCTTCCTGCTGCTCACCGCCGTCGCCCTGGCCGGCGTCGCGGTCTCCAACGTGCTCATCCCGGTGGTGATCAAGCGCTACTTCCCGGACCGGGTCGGCCCGATGATCGGGCTCTACTCGATGTCGCTGTCCGCCGGCACCTCGCTCGCCGCAGCCGTCACCGTCCCGCTGACCACCGCGCTCGGCGGCAGCTGGCGGGTGGGGCTCGGCATCTGGGCCGTGGCCGGCGCCCTGGCCCTGGTGCTCTGGCTGGCCGTGCTGGTGCTGGGCCGCGAGCGGGCCGGCTCGCCGGTCGCGCAGGTCGCGGACCGGCTGCCGATCCTGCGCAGCCGTACCGCCTGGGCGCTGGCCTGCTTCTTCGGCCTCCAGGCGACCGGTGCCTATGTGGCGATGGGCTGGATGCCGAAGATCTTCCAGGACGCCGGGATCTCCTCCTCGACCTCCGGCGTGCTGCTGGCGCTGACGATGGTGATCGGTGTACCGGTCTCGTTCGTGCTGCCCAACCTCGCCGCGCGCCGCGGTGACCAGCGGCTCTTCGTGGTCGTCCTGGCCTCCTTCGGGATCGTCGGGTACTCGGGCCTGGCGCTGGCCCCGGCGGGCGCGCCCTGGGTGTGGGCCGGGATGGTCGGCCTGTCCAACTGCGCGTTCCCGCTGGTGCTGACCATGATCGGCCTGCGGGCCAGGACCCCCGGCGGGGTGGCCCAGCTCTCGGCCTTCGCCCAGGGCCTCGGCTACCTGATCTCCATCCCCGGCCCGATCCTGGTCGGGCGGCTGTACCAGGCCACCGGCCAGTGGTACCTGCCGCTGGGCTTCCTCGTCCTGCTGCTGATCCCGCAGATGGCGTTCGGCCTGCGCGCCGCCCGCGCCCGGCACATCGAGGACGAGGCGGTCCTCCCCGCCCCGGCCCCGGTCCGGGCGTAGGGCGCGGTTCGGGTCTGCGACGGGCCCGGGAAAGGCCTGGGGCGGGCGTGGGCGCGGCACGCCCGCCGATGCCTGGCCCCGTCGGCCGCCCCCCACGGGCGGGATGCGAGACTCGGGTCATGCCCGTTCTCGAACCGAACCCCACCGACGGCCACAAGAAGCTGGCCCAGATCGCCGCGGTGATCGCCGGCATCGTCGTGGTGCTGGCCATCGCCGCCACCATCGCCAAGAACATCGGCTGACCCGCCGCCGCCCTCCACCCCTGCGGGTGGCGGAGCCCGGAGCGCCGCGCCCGACGGCCGGTTTTCTGCCAAGCTTGCTGGGTATGAGCGCCGACACGCCCCGCAGGATCATTGTTCTTCGCCATGCCAAGGCCGACTGGCCGAACCAGGTGGACGATCACGAGCGGCCGCTGGCCGACCGTGGCCGTCACCAGGCGCCGGATGCGGGCCGCTGGCTCGCCGATTCCGGCATCAACCCCGACTACGTACTCTGCTCCACGGCGCTGCGCACCAGGGAGACCTGGAAGCTGGCCGTGCACGAGCTGCCCAAGCGGCCGCGCCGGACGGTGTACGACGAGCGGGTGTACGACGCCAGCCCCGGCGAGATCATCACGGTGCTCCAGGAGACCCCGGACGAGTTCGTGGACGTGGTGCTGGTCGGCCACAACCCGGGCGTGCTCGGCCTCACCCAGGTCCTGGCCGGCGACGAGGGCGACCGGGACGCGCTGGAGCGGCTGCGGCTGGGCGGATTCCCCACGGCGGCGGTCGCGGTGCTCACCTTCACCGGTCCGTGGAAGGGCGTGGAGCCGGGCGCGGCAGAGCTGGTCTCGTACCACACGCCGCAGGAGTAGCGGCGGGTAGCGGAAAGGGGCGCGAGAATCTCCGCGCGCCCCTTTCTGTGCTTCTTCACACCCGTGCTCGCCGGGCAGCCGAGCGCCGGCTGCGCCTACCCCGGCGCGCCCAGCGCGCGCCGCCTGCCCTCGCGCTACTCCGTCGGGGTGCCGTGCAGGAGGTCGGCCGCCTCGATCTCCTCGCGGGTGATGCCCAGCAGGTACAGCACGGTGTCCAGGAACGGGAAGTTCACCGCCGTGTGCGCGGCCTCCCGCACCACCGGCTTGGCGTTGAACGCCACCCCGAGCCCGGCCGCGTTCAGCATGTCCAGGTCGTTGGCGCCGTCGCCGATCGCCACCGTCTGCTCCAGCGGGACCTTCGCCTGCTCGGCGAACCGGGCCAGCCAGCGGGCCTTGCCGGCGCGGTCCACGATCTCGCCCGTCACCCGGCCGGTGAACTTGCCGTCCACCACCTCCAGGGTGTTGGCCGCCGCGAAGTCCAACCCCAGCAGCTCCACCAGGTGGTCGGTGACCTGGGTGAAACCCCCGGAGACGATCGCCACCTGGAAACCCAGCCGCTGGAGCGTACGGGTCAGCGTGCGCGCGCCCGGTGTGAGCCGTACCTCGGCCCGGACCTTCTCGGTGACGCTCGCGTCGAGCCCCGCCAGCAGCGCCACCCGGGCGCGCAGCGACTCGGCGAAGTCCAGCTCGCCGCGCATCGCGGCGGCCGTCACCGCGGCGACCTCCTCCTCGCAGCCCGCGTGGGCGGCGAAGAGCTCGATCACCTCGTCCTGGATCAGGGTGGAGTCCACGTCCATCACGACCAGGCGCTTGGCCCGGCGCTGAAGGCCCGCCTGGACGACGGCGATGTCCACCCGCTGGGTGGCCGCCTCCAGGGCCAGTTCGGCCCGCAGCTCGTCGGTGGCCACCCCGGAGACCGCCAGCTCGACCGCCGTCACCGGGTACTTGGCGAGGCGGAACACCCGGTCGATGTTGCCGCCGGCCGAGGTGATCCGGGCGGTCAGGGCCGAGACGGCGGAGGCGGTGAGGGGGTGGCCCAGCACGGTGACGTGCGAGCGGCCCTCCCGGCGCGGCCGGTTGTCGCCCGTACCGGAGATGATCTCCGCCTGGAGCTTGAGGTCCTCGGCCCAGCGGTGCACGGTGGCGCGCAGCGCACCCTCGGCGCCCGGCTCGCCGCCGGCGGGCGGGGTGACCAGGACACAGAGAGTTATCCGCCCCCGGGTGACCATCTGCTCGATGTCGATCACGTCGACGCCGAAGCCGGCGAGGGTGGTGAACAGACCGGCGGTGATACCAGGGCGGTCCTTGCCGAACACCTTGACGAGCAGGGTGCGCCCGTCCTCGGTCCGGGGCTGCGGGCTGGGGAGAGGCTCAGCGGCCGGAGGCGTTGCGTTCATGGTGCCTCCCAACCTACCCGGCGGGCGGCGCGCGCACGGCACCCGTCCGCCCCGTGGACGCCCTGGTGGCGAACCTGCGACAACGGCCGCGACCACCTGTGACGCCGTATCGGCCCCCCGCCCCGCCGGGCCGTCGGGAGGCGTCGGCGAACGGTCGGCGAGCCCCCGGCAGACCCGCCACGGAAGGTCGTTGTGGCTGTCGCGTGGCCGCGCTGTGCCCATTGCGGGACTGCGGGGAACGGGCGGACGCGAATCGTTGCCACCTGGTCACAGTCACGGGGGGTGACTTTCGTCAACGGGCGGCGGGCTGGAATGATTCCCCCCGTCAGGTCACGATCATCGCACCCCCGCAGGGGGCCAAACCGGGGGACCGAGAGAGCGGGGCAGGCGCGCAGTGCCGCAACTCGTACTTGAGATCAACGGGCAGCAGCGGACTCTTGAGCCGGGGCGGCCGTACACCATCGGGCGCAACCCGCAGTCGGACTTCCCGTTCGACGACGCCAGGGTCTCCTGGCACCACGCCACCATCACCTTCACCACGGCCGGCTGGTCGCTGGAGGATCACGGCAGCACCAACGGTACCTATGTCGGCGGCGGCCGCGTCCAGCAGGCGCAGCTCTTCCCCGGCGCGGTCGTCCACCTGGGCAACGGCGAGAACGGCCCCCGGCTGAGCTTCTCCGCCCCGGCCCAGGCCGCGGCCGCCCCCGCCCCGGCCTGGCACGACGTCGCCACCAGCCGCAGTGGCGGCCCGGCCGCCCAGCCCGCCCAGCCGTGGGAGCAGCAGCCGCCCGCGCACCAGCAGCCGCCCGTCCACCAGCAGTGGGACGCCCCGGCCGCGCAGCCCGCCTTCCCGCAGCAGCAGGGCGGCTTCCCGCAGGCCGGCCCCCAGAGCGGCCACCCGCAGGCCGTCCCGCCGCAGGGCGGCTTCCCGCAGCAGGGCTTCCCGCCGGACCTCGGCCCGCGCAACAACGGCCCGCAGCCGACGATGATCCGCAGCCTGACCTCCGGGATGCGCACCGTGCGCATCGGTCGCGCCCTGGACAACGACATCGTGGTGTCCGACCTCCAGGTCTCGCGTCACCACGCCGAGCTGCGCCAGCTGCCCGACGGCCGCTACGAGATCGTCGACCTCGGCAGCCACAACGGCATCTTCCTCAACGGCCAGCCCGTCCAGCGTCAGCTGATGGGCCCCCAGGACCGCCTGACCGTCGGCCACTCCAGCTTCGTCCTGGTCGGCGACCAGCTCCAGGAGTTCGTCGACACCGGCGCGGTCTCCTTCTCCGCCCGCCACCTGACCGTCGAGGTCGAGCACAAGGGCGCCAAGAAGATCCTGCTCAACGACGTCAGCTTCGGCGTCCCGGAGAAGTCGCTGGTCGCCGTCATCGGCCCGTCCGGCTCCGGCAAGTCGACCCTGCTGCGCGCCCTCACCGGCTACCGCCCGGCCGACCGCGGCGACGTCCTCTACGACGGCCGCAACCTCTACAAGCAGTTCGCCGAGCTGCGCTCGCGCATCGGCCTCGTCCCGCAGTCGGAGATCCTGCACAAGGAACTCACCGTCCGCACCGGCCTGAAGTACGCGGCCCGGCTGCGCTTCCCCGGCGACACCGAGCCGGCCGAGCGCGACAGCCGGATCGACGAGGTGCTCTACGAGCTGCGCCTGGACAAGCGCGCCGACAACCGCATCACCGCGCTCTCCGGCGGCCAGCAGAAGCGCGTCTCGGTGGCGCTGGAGCTGCTCACCAAGCCGTCGCTGATCTTCCTGGACGAGCCGACCTCCGGCCTCGACCCGGGCATGGACCGCGAGGTCATGCAGATGCTGCGCGGCCTCGCCGACGACGGCCGCACCATCCTGGTCGTCACCCACTCGGTCGCCGAACTCGCGCTCTGCGACCGGCTGCTGGTGATGGCGCCGGGCGGTTCGGTGGCGTACTTCGGTCCGCCGGACGAGGCCCTGCACTTCTTCGGGTACGAGACCTGGGCCGACGTCTTCCAGGCCTTCGAGAACTACCCGGAGCACGACTGGGCCGGCCGCTACCGGGGTTCGGTGCACTACCAGCAGTACTCGGCGGACGTGGACTCGGTGGCCGCCCAGTCCGACCAGATCGTGCAGGAGGCGGTGCGCCCGCCCAAGCCGCAGAGCTGGGGATCCCAGCTGTGGACGCTGATCCGCCGCTACCTGTCGGTGATCGCCTCCGACAAGGGCTTCATGGCGCTGTCGATCCTGCTGCCGGCCATCGTCGGCGGGGTCAGCGTGCTGATCCCCAACGAATCCGGCCTGGCCTCCGTCGTCACGGCCAAGAACAAGCTCGGGCTGAACAGCGGGGCCGCGACGATCCTGCTGATCCTGGCGATCGGGGCGTGCTTCTCCGGGTCGGCCAACTCGGTCCGAGAGTTGATCAAGGAACGGGCGATCTACGAGCGAGAACGAGCCACCGGGCTCTCCCGCTCGGCGTACATGATGTCGAAGATCATCGTGCTCGGGTTCTTCAGCGTCGTTCAGGGCGCCATCCTGTCCGCCGTCGGCTTCATGCCGCGCAAGCTGCCGCAGCACGGGCTGATCCTGCACAACCTGCCGGCCGTGGAGATGGCCATCGGCCTGATCCTGCTCAGCTTCGCCTCGATGATGTTCGGCCTGGTCATCTCCGCCCTGGTGAAGACCGCCGAGAAGACCATGCCGCTGCTGGTGATGTTCGCGATCGTCCAGGTCGTCTTCACCGGCTGCCTGTTCCAGATCTTCAGCAAGCCCGGCCTGGAGCAGTCCGCCTGGCTGATGCCCGCCCGCTGGGGCGTCGGCGCGGTGGCCACCACACTCGACCTCGCCAAGCTGATGGGCCCCTGGAACAAGGACTTCCAGAACCCCCAGTACGACCCGCTCTGGGGCCACAACGTCGGCCAGCTGGTCGTCAACTGGCTGGTGCTGATCGTCATCTCCGCGGTGCTGGGCTTCGTGGTGACGCGCCTGCAGAAGCGCCACGAGCCGGAGGTCATGCGCCAGGGCTGACCGCCCCCGCGGCACGCTCGGCCCGGCAGTACCGCCCAGGGCGGCGCCCCCACATAGGGGGTGCCGCCCTGCGGCGTTCCGGCACCCGGCCCACCCCGCGGCCGTTGGGCTCCCGCCTCCCGCCTCCCGCCTCCCGCCTCCCGCCTCCCGCCTCCCGCCTCCCGCCGGACCTAGGACTCCGGACCTGCTCCCGGCACGTCGCACGACCGACGCGGGCAGCCCTGGCCCGGCGGTAGGTTGGCCGTATGCCCGCCCCGTCCGCCGAGAAGCCCGCCGACCGGCCCGTCTGCATGCCCGCCGGCATGCCCGCCGAGCCGCACGTCGCGAAGCCCGCCGACCCGTCCGCCTGCCCGCCCAGCCTGGCCGGCATCGAGGCGGTCAGCGCCGCCGTCCTCGCGATGAGCCGCCACCTGGAGGTCCGCGAGGTGCTGCGGCGGATCACCGCCTCGGCCCGCAGCCTGCTCGGCGCGCAGTACGCCGCGCTCGGCGTCCCCGATGACCACGGCGGCTTCGCCCAGTTCGTGGTGGACGGCATCACCGACGAGCAGTGGCAGGCCATCGGCCCGCTGCCCCGCCAGCACGGCGTCCTCGCCCTGATGCTGCACCGGACCGACCCCACCCGGCTCGCCGACGTCCGCAAGGCCCCCGCCTTCGGCGGCTGGCCCGCCGCCCACCCCGACATGGTGGACTTCCTCGGCATGCCGATCCTGGACGGCTCCGACAGCGCCGCCCAGGAGATCATGGGCGTCATCTTCCTGGCCAACAAGGAGGCCGGCGACGGCTTCACCGACCAGGACGAGGAGCTGCTGCGGATCCTCGCCGCACACGCCGCCATCGCCCTCAGCAACGCCCGGCTCTACGAGCGCAGCCGCGAACTCACCCTCGCCGGCGAACGCGCCCGGATCGCCCACGACCTGCACGACGCCGTCTCCCAGAAGCTCTTCTCGCTGCGACTGACCGCCAAGGCCGCCGCCACCCTGGTCGAACGCGACCCCGCCCGGGCCCGCGCCGAACTCGCCGAGGTCGCCCGGCTCGCCGCCGAGGCCGCGGACGAACTGCGCGCCGTCGTCGTCGAGCTGCGCCCCGCCGCACTGGAGGAGGACGGCCTGGTCGCCACCCTCGCCTCCCAGGTCCAGGTCCTGGACCGGGCCCACACCGCCGCCGTGGACTTCGCCGCCGACGGCGTCCGCGCCCTGCCGCAGGCCCAGGAGGCGGCGGTGCTCCGGGTCGCCCAGGAGGCCCTGCACAACGCGCTGCGCCATGCCGACGCGCAGCACGTCCGCGTCACCCTCACCGGCACCCCGGCCCGCGGCGCCGTGCTGCGCGTCACCGACGACGGCCGCGGCTTCGACCCCGACTCCGTCCGCCGAGCCGGGCGCCACCTCGGCCTGGTCTCGATGCGCGACCGCGCCGCCGCCGTCGGCGGCCGGCTCACCCTGGACTCGGCCCCCGGCAAGGGGACGGCCGTCGAACTGGAGGTCCCAGGTGCCTGACAACCCCTCACCGATCCGGGTGCTGCTGGTGGACGACCACCAGGTGGTCCGCCGGGGCTTGCGCACCTTCCTGGAGGTCCAGGACGACATCGAGGTGGTCGGCGAGGCGGCCGACGGCGCCGAGGGCGTGGCCCGGGCCCAGGAGCTCGACCCCGACGTCGTCCTGATGGACCTCAAGATGCCCGGCGTGGACGGCATCGAGGCGCTGCGCACGCTCAAGGGCGAGGGCTGCCGGGCCAGGATCCTGATCGTCACCAGCTTCACCGAGCACCGCACCATGGTCCCCGCGCTGCGGGCCGGCGCGGCCGGGTACGTGTACAAGGACGTCGACCCGGAGGCCCTGGCCGGCGCGATCCGCTCCGTCCACGCCGGGCACGTGCTGCTCCAGCCCGAGCTCGCCGAGGCACTGCTCGCCGACGATGCGCCGCGCGCCCCGCAGGGCCGCGGCGGCAGCCTGACGGAGCGTGAGCGCGAGGTGCTCGGCCACATCGCCGACGGCCGCTCCAACCGTGAGATCGCCCGCAGCCTGCATCTGTCGGAGAAGACCGTGAAGACCCACGTCTCCAACATCCTGATGAAGCTCGACCTCGCCGACCGCACCCAGGCCGCCCTCTGGGCGGTCCGCAACGGCCAGGCCGGCGAAGGCTGACGCACCCACGTGCACCCGGGTGGCCGCGCCCCGGGGCGCGCGTCGGTCCATGCGCGCGTCGCCGCTACCGCGTCAGTCCGTACCGCGCTCGTCCACCAGCGCGTTGTACGCCGCGACCTGGGCCCGGCGCGCGGTTCGCGACAGCGGCGCCAGCACGGCCTGACGGGCGGCCATCTCCGAGGCGCTGACCGCCGCGCCGTGCCCGCCGGAGGCGATCGAGAGCAGTGCCGCCACCTGCCGGGCCGACTCCAGTACCCGGACCGCGCGCGGCGGGTAGCCGGGGGCGAGCAGCTCGGCGTCCCCCCGCTTGCGGTACGCGTCCAGTGCGCGCAGCGCCCCCGGGTCGGCGCCGGCCACGTCCAGCCGGGTCAGCAGGACGGTCGCCTCCCGCAGCCCGTCCGCCAGCTCGCGCTCGGCCTCGTGCAGCGACGGCACGTCGGCCGGCGGGGCCTCGTTCACCTCGGAGCAGCGCCAGAGCACGGTCGCCGAACGGTCCCCGGGCGGGCCGAACACCTCCACCTCGGGGACGAGCCCCAGCGGCATCCCGACCGCCAGCACCGCCTCGCCCGCACCCAGCGCCCGGGCGTTGAACTCGGACGGGCCGGTCAGGCCCAGCGGGTGTCCGGCGCTCGGCAGCGCGAGCCGCAGCCCGCTCACCCCCAGCACCCGCAGCCGCCCCAGCGCCCAGGTCAGGGCGTGCTGCTCGCCGGGCGCGTCCCCCGGCAGCCCGGTCACCCGGTGGCTCTCGTCCCGGCCGAGCACCGCGTCCGCGGCGTTGTCCGGGGGCACCAGCCCGGCCAGCAGGGCATTGCCCCAGGCGGTCAGCCGCCCCGATCGGGGCTCTTCGTACGGATTGTCGGCAGGAGTCACGAGCATCCGGCCAGCCTACGGAAAAGTGCGACACCCGGGTGGCGTAGGTTGGCCCTGTGCTGCGAGCGGAGCACCTCTCCCGTGCCGATCCGGCCGCCGGGGTAGGCTGCCCGCCCGCACCGACTGTCGACACGAGTGGACCGCACCCCGGGGCCCGACGCGCAGGGCCCCACGGACGGCCGAATTCTGCATTGGGGAAGGCGTAGGCATGAGCGACGTGCTGGAGCTGGTGGACGTATCCGTGGTCCGGGAGGGGCGCGCGCTGGTCGACGAGGTCTCCTGGGCGATCTCCGAGGGCGAGCGTTGGGCCATCCTCGGGCCCAACGGCGCCGGCAAGACCACCCTGCTGCAGATCGCCTCCACCTACCTCCACCCGACCAAGGGCAAGGTCTCCGTCCTCGGCGAGAAGCTCGGCGAGGTGGACGTCTTCGAGCTGCGCGCCCGGATCGGCCTCGCCAGTGCCTCGCTGCTGGACCGCCTCCCGGCCGAGCAGACAGTCCTGCAGACGGTGCTCACCGCCGCCTACGGCATGACCGTCACCTGGCAGGAGACGTACGAGCAGACCGACGAGTCGCGCGCGCTCGCGCTGCTCGACCGGCTCGGCATGGCGGGCTACACCACCCGCAAGTTCGGCACCCTCTCCGAGGGCGAGCGCAAGCGCACCCTGATCGCCCGTGCGCTGATGACCGACCCGGAGCTGCTGCTGCTCGACGAGCCGGCCGCCGGCCTGGACCTCGGCGGCCGCGAGGACCTGGTGCGCCGGCTCGGCGCGCTGGCCCAGGACGAGTTCGCCCCGGCGATGGCGATGGTCACCCACCACGTCGAGGAGATCGCGCCCGGCTTCACCCACGTCCTGATGATCCGCCAGGGCAAGGTGCTCACCGCGGGCCCGATCGAGACCGAACTGACCGCCCGCAACCTGTCGCTCTGCTTCGGCCTGCCGCTCACCCTGGAGCGCCACGGCGACCGCTGGTCGGCCCAGGGCCTCCCCCTCGCCTCGGCCACCGCCTGAGCCGGCTCGCCTGAGGCACATTGCCTGAGCCGCCGGGCCGCGAGCACCGCCCGGCCATGCCCGAGCCGCCGCGGGGCACCCGCCTGACCCGCCCTCCGACCAGCCACGCGGTGCTGAACTCCACTGAACTGGAACCGGTCGCACGTGCGACCGGTTTCCGCCCCTCCACCTGCGGGAACCTTCCGCCCGAAAGCCCTTCGCTCCCTAGGATGGACACGTGGACAGCTGGATCTGGTGGCTCCTGGCCGCCGTCGGCCTCGGGATACCGCTGGTGATCACCGCGATGCCCGAGTTCGCCATGTTCGCGGTCGGCGCCGCCGTGGCCGCGGTGGTCGCGGCGGTCGGCGGCGGGGTGGTGCTCCAGTTCCTGACCTTCGTCGCGGTCTCGGTCGCGCTGCTGGTCGTGGTCCGGCCGATCGCCTACCGGCAGCTCAGGCGGGGCCCGCAGATCAAGATGGGCATCGAGGCGCTTCAGGGCGCCACCGCGGTCGTCGCGGAGAAAGTCGACGGGGAGGGCGGCCGGATCAAGCTGAACGGCGAGATCTGGTCGGCCCGTGCGCTCCACCCCGGCAGTGTGTACGAGCCGGGGCAGCAGGTCGACGTCGTCGAAATCCAGGGCGCGACCGCCCTGGTCGTCTAGGGGAGAGTCCGTGGAACCCGTCCTTATCGTCCTGGTCGTCCTGGTCGTGGTGGCATTCATCGCGCTGATCAAGACGATCCAGGTCATCCCGCAGGCCAGCGCCGCGATCGTGGAGCGCTTCGGCCGCTACACCCGGACGCTCAACGCCGGCCTGAACATCGTCGTCCCGTTCATCGACCGGGTACGCAACCGCATCGACCTGCGCGAGCAGGTCGTGCCCTTCCCGCCGCAGCCGGTGATCACCCAGGACAACCTGGTGGTCAACATCGACACGGTGATCTACTACCAGGTCACCGACGCCCGGGCGGCCACCTACGAGGTCGCCAGCTACATCCAGGCGATCGAGCAGCTCACCGTCACCACGCTGCGCAACATCATCGGCTCGATGGACCTCGAATCCACCCTGACCTCCCGCGAGGTCATCAACGCCGGCCTGCGCGGCGTCCTGGACGAGGCGACCGGCAAGTGGGGCATCCGGGTCAACCGGGTCGAGCTCAAGGCGATCGAGCCGCCGACCTCCATCCAGGACTCGATGGAGAAGCAGATGCGCGCCGACCGTGACAAGCGCGCCGCGATCCTCACCGCCGAGGGTGCCCGGCAGGCCGCCATCCTGCGGGCCGAAGGCGACAAGCAGGCCGAGGTGCTCAAGGCCGAGGGTGAGGCGCAGGCGGCGGTGCTGCGCGCCGACGGTGAGGCGGCGGCCATCCGGACGGTCTTCGAGGCCATCCACGACGGCGACGCCGACCAGAAGCTGCTGGCGTACCAGTACCTGCAGACCCTGCCCGAATTGGCCAAGGGTGACTCCAACAAGCTCTGGATCATCCCGAGCGAGGTCGGCGACGCGCTCAAGGGCCTCGGTGGCGCCTTCACCGGCCTGGCCGGCGCCAACGGCGGCGGGGCCGTCGCCCCGCCGGCAGCCCCGCCCGCGCCGCCCGCCACCCAGGTACCGCTGGACCCGGCGGCCGGCCCCGCCGCCGGACCGCGTCCGGTGGACACCGACACCAAGGGCGCCGCCCGCCCCCGGATCGACCCGATCCGCGGGTACCAGAAGAACGCCCCGGAGTAGTCCCCGCGCAGTCCCCGAGCAGTTCCCGCACCGGGCCGAGGGCCCGCTCCGCATCGCGCGGAGCGGGCCCTCGGCCGTTCCGGATGCTGGATCGGCCCTAGGCGCACGGCGCGGCGTCCGGCATGATCGCTCCGGAGAGCGGTGACAGGACCGAGCGCAGAGGTGGGGCATGACAGTCTGGGAGGCCGTCGCCGTCCTGTTCGCGGGCGTCGGCGCCGGGATGATCAACGTGATCGTCGGCTCCGGCACCCTGATCACCTTCCCGGTCCTGCTCGCGGTCGGCGTACCGCCCGTCACCGCCAACGTCTCCAACTCCTTCGGGCTGGTCCCCGGCTCCCTCAGCGGCGTCATCGGCTACCGGCGGGAGCTCGCCGGACAGGGCCGCCGCCTCGCCCGGCTCGGTACGGCCTCACTGATCGGCGGCCTGATCGGCGCCCTGCTGCTGGTGAAGCTGCCCAGCGCCGCCTTCGACGCGATCGTCCCGGTGCTGATCCTGCTGGCCCTGGTCCTGGTGGTGATCCAGCCCCGGGTGGCCCGCGCCGTCGCCGCCCGGCGGGGGGACACCGGCGGCCCGGACCCGGACGGCGGCGCGCTGCTCCTCGCCGGGGTCTTCCTCACCGGCATCTACGGCGGCTACTTCGGCGCGGCCCAGGGCGTCCTGCTGCTCGCCCTGATGGGCATGCTCCTCCAGGAGGAGATGCAGCGCATCAACGGGGTGAAGAACGCCCTGGCCATGATCGTCAATGGCGTCGCCGCGGTGTTCTTCCTGTTCACCTCCACCGTCGACTGGACGGCCGCACTGCTCATCGCGGTCGGCTCGCTGGTCGGCGGCCTGGCCGGAGCCAAGGTGGGGCGCCGGCTGCCGCCGCCCGTACTGCGCTCGGTCATCGTGGTGGTGGGCCTCGCCGCCGTCACCAAACTGGTCGTCAGCTGATCCCGGGTAGCCCGCCGGCTCCACCTGCCACCCCGCCGCCGGGGAGAGACCGAATGGCCCTCGGGATTCCCGAGATCGGTGCACGGCGCGAGAGGGTGTTGCGCGCGGCGGGCCCGGCCTTCCTATGCTCCTACGAGTGCACCTTCCGTCCGTACTGCACCGAGGCGACGACGGCCGGCCGCCCCCGCCCACGGGGGTCGCCCCCTTCGCGCCGTCGCGCCGGACGGCCCGACCACCCAAGGCACGACCACCCAAGGGGAGCGGCTCGATGAGCGCAGCACGACTGACCGAGGACGAGATCACGGCGGGCCTGGCCCGGCTGCCGCAGTGGTCGCGGGAGGGCGACACCATCGTGCGCACCGCGGACGCCGCCGACTTCCCGGCCGCGATCCGGGTGGTGGCGGCCGTGGCCGAGGACGCCGAGGCACTGAACCACCACCCCGACATCGACATCCGCTGGCGTACCCTTCGCTTCGCCCTCTCCACCCACAGCGCGGGCGGCCTCACCGAGCTCGACCTCACCCTGGCCGCCCGGATCGACAAGGCCCTGAACGCCGAGGCCTGAGGCCCCGACCGCCCTGACCGTCCGTTACGGGTGGAGCGGAGTGGGCCGCTCCACCCGGCGTGAGATGCTGACTGCCGCAGCGCACGCAGTCGGGACGGACGGAACGTATGGCTCAGGACCTTCCCCCTACCTTCGGCCGGGACTACCCCGACCACCAGGCCGGGCAAGGCCCTGCCGGCTACGACCAGCAGCAGTCCTGGTACCCGCAGCAGCAGGGCCACGACGGCGGCGCCGGTCAGCACGTCTGGTACCCCGAGCAGGGCGGGCAGGGACACCAGGACCCCCAGCCGGTCTGGCACGACCAGCAGGCGCAGCAGGCCTGGCAGCACGGCGTCCCCGAGCAGTACGAAACCGACGTCTACGGCAACCCGGTCGCCGCCTACGGCGGCCACGGCAGCGTCGGCGGCGCCGGCGACCAGGGCAACTACGGCTTCTACGGGCACGGTTCGAGTGCCGACCACGGCCAGGGCCACGCGGGTGGCTACGACGAGCCCGGGGCCTACCAGGACGGGCCTGCCCAGCAGCTCTACGCGTCCTCCGGTGCAGAGTCCACCCAGGGCGGCCACCTCACCGTCGAGCCGGCGGCCGGTAGCGCCTTCGCGACCTCCACCGACGCCGCCGCCCCCGCCGACGGCAGCCCGTCCGCCCCCGGCCCGGACCCCGCCCCCGGCCCGGCGCGACGCGGTGACGCCCCCCGCTCGTCGCTCGCCGCGAAGGCCAGGGCCGCCGCCGACGCCGTCATCTCCGCCGACCACGCGCCCGCTCCCCGGGCCCTGGCGATACGCGCCGGCGCCGGCATAGCCGCCCTCGCCGTCCTGGTGACCGCCGGCCTGGTGGTCAGCGGAGAGCAGCGCGGCGGCGACTCCATCGAGGCCACCGGCGGCGAGAAGGGCTTCACCGTCGCCCACGCCAAGGTCTGGGCGGCCGCGGCCGCGGCCGACGCCCAGCAGGGCGCCGACGACACCCTGGTCGGCGGATGGCTGCTGGACAATGCCGTGGTCCGGGCCGACAGCACCGGCCTGCACGCCTACGACCTGGCCACCGGCAAGCCCATCTGGACCGCCGAACCTCCCGCCCAGGGCGCCGCGCTCTGCGGCCTCGCCCCGTCCGTCAACGCGGGCGGCCTCGGCGCCGCGCTCTTCCGGCCCCGCGCCGACCCCAAGAGCCCCTGCACCCTGGTCACCGCCGTCGACACCAGGACCGGCAAGACCGCCTGGACGAAGACCGTCTCGGATGCCAAGGACGGCTACACCGCCCGGATTGCCGTCACCGACGACAAGGTGATCGCGGTCGGCGACGACAAGGCGCTCGCCTGGGAGGCCGCCGACGGCAAGGACGTCTGGCAGTACACCGGCCAGGGCAGGTTCTGCACGCTCTCCGGCGGCGCCCAGGGCAAGACCGTCGTGATCCACAGCAGCTGCGCCGACTCCACCCCGGTCGACCAGGCCGTCGCACTGAACACCGCCGACGGCAAGGTCAGCTGGTGGCGCGGCCTCAACAACCAGCCGAAGACGGTCACGGTGCTCTCCGCCGAGCCCGCCGCCGTCCTCACCACGGGGGAGAAGCCGGCCGAGGACCGGGTCTTCGCCTGGGGGCAGACCGGGGACCCGGCCGCCGAGATCCCGGTCGGCGCCGAGGAGGCCAGGCTCGACGCCGGCCGCGGCGCCTTCTCCGCCGCGCCCGGCGTGTTCTTCCAGGACCGGACCATGATCGGCATGCTGACGTCCGCCGCGGGCGGCCCCGTCTCGATCGCCGCCTACGACCTGAACACCGGCAAGCAGGTGTGGGCGACCAAGGCCTCCGAGAAGGGCAGGGTCCGGGCGGTCGGCCTGGACAAGGGCGCGCTGGTGCTCGCCGCCGACGAGCGGGTCGGCCAGCCGGCGCACCTCAGCCGGTTCGGGCTCACCGGCGGCCAGGAGACGGTCGGCGGCAGCTTCCCCGAGGGCACCGGCTCGCTGCTGATCTCGGGCCGGGTGATGACCGGCGGCGGCCGGACGGTCGTCGTGCCCGAGCACTCGGCCAACTTCGGGATTGCGTCCGCGTACGAGGCGAAGGACTGAGGCCCTGCCGCCGGGGGCCATCGATCGTCGCGTGCCCGTGCCGCGTCCGCCCCACCCGGGCGGACGCGGCACGGGACTTGCCGGCGTACGGCTCAGGCAGCCGCCGTCGCCACCGTGCCGGCCTGGGCCGGCAGCCAGGCGGCCAGCTCCCGTACGTCGGAACCGCGCAGCCCGAGCGCCAGCATCAGCGTGGCCTGCGGAGTCGGCTCGAAGGGCTTGCGCAGCAGCCGCATGCCCGCCTGCTCCGGCGTCCGGTCGGCCTTGCGCTGGTTGTCCTCCGCGCACGCGGCCACCGTGTTCAGCCAGCTGTCCGCGCCGCCGCGCGACTTCGGCTGGAGGTGGTCGACGGTGGTCGCCCGGCGCCCGCAGTAGGCGCACAGGTGCTGGTCACGCACCAACACCCCCCGCCGGGACCACGGCGCACGTTGTCGGAACGGCACTCTTACGTACCGTTGCAGCCTGATCACCCGCGGCACCGGGACGATGACACCCGTACCGCGCACCGTCCGGAGCGGATGGGCCTGCTCGACCACCGCCTTGTCCTGCAGTACCAGCACCACGGCCCGCTGCAACGACACCGTCGTCAGCGGCTCGTAGCTCGCATTGAGCACCAGCGTGTTACGCACCTCGGCCACCCTTCCCTGGGCGTGCCACGGCGGCACGACCGTCCCCACACACGTCACTGCCGCCGCGCGGCGGTGGGACCACTGTGAAGGGGCCCGAGGCCGTCGAACAACGGAATTTCCGGTGTTGCCACGGGGCACCGGCGGTGCCCGGCCGAAAACCCGGTGGTCCGGAGCGCGTACTCTCTAGAACGCTGGAGCCGTTCCGTACCGGGGCCCGATCGAACAGGGCCCGTCCCGGGGACGGACGCCCGATCGAAGGAGAAGCGTGACCGTGACGGACATCGTCGACGAGCTGCGGTGGCGTGGGCTGATCGCCCTGTCCACCGACGAGGACGCACTGCGCAAGGCGTTCGCGGACGGCCCGGTCACGTTCTATTGCGGCTTCGACCCGACGGCCCCGAGCCTGCACCTCGGCAACCTGGTCCAGATCCTCACCATGCGTCGCATCCAGCAGGCCGGGAACCTGCCGCTGGGCCTGGTCGGCGGCGCCACCGGCCTGATCGGTGACCCCAAGCCGACCGCCGAGCGCGTCCTCAACGACCCCGAGACGGTGGCCGGCTGGGTCGATCGCCTGCGCGCCCAGATCTCGCGCTTCCTGGACTTCGAGGGCGAGTACGCGGCGCGGATGGTCAACAACCTGGACTGGACGTCCGGCATGTCGGCCATCAGCCTGCTGCGCGACGTGGGCAAGTACTTCCGCGTCAACAACATGATCGCCAAGGAGGCCGTCGCCCGCCGGCTCAACTCCGACGCGGGCATCAGCTACACCGAGTTCAGCTACCAGATCCTCCAGGGCATGGACTACCTGGAGCTGAACCGCCGCTACGGCTGCACCCTGCAGACCGGTGGCAGCGATCAGTGGGGCAACCTCACCGCCGGCACGGACCTGATCCGCAAGGCGGACGCCAAGTCGGTGCACGCGCTGGCCACCCCGCTGATCGTGAAGGCGGACGGCACGAAGTTCGGCAAGACGGAGTCCGGGACGGTCTGGCTCGACCCCGAGCTCACCACCCCGTACGCCTTCTACCAGTTCTGGCTGAACGCGGATGACCGGGACGTCTCCAACTTCCTGCGGATCTTCAGCTTCCGCTCCAAGGAGGAGATCGAGGAGCTGGAGCGCGAGACCGCCGAGCGCCCCGCCGCCCGCCTCGCCCAGCGCGCGCTGGCCGAGGAGCTGACCACGCTGGTGCACGGCGCCGACCAGTACGAGCGCGCCGTCGCCGCCTCGAAGGCCCTCTTCGGCCAGGGCGACCTCGCCGACCTGGAGGCGCCGACGTTGGCCGCCGCGCTGGCCGAGGTCCCCAAGGCCGAGGTCACCGAGCTGCTCCCGGTCGTCGACCTGCTGGTCGCCGTGGGCCTGGCCCCGAGCCGCTCGGCCGCCCGCCGGACGGTGAAGGAGGGCGGTGCCTACCTCAACAACGCCAAGGTGGTGGACGAGGAGGCGACGCCGACCACGGCCGACCTGCTGCACGGCCGCTGGCTGGTACTGCGGCGCGGAAAGCGCAACCTGGCCGCCGTCGAGCTGACCGCGGCCGGCTGAAAGCAGACCGCGGTTGACCTGCTGCTTTGAACCCTGAGGGCCGGATCTCGCCAGATCCGGCCCTCGGTGTTTGACGGGGGCCGCCGACTGGCCTAGTGTTGGACGAGTCGCCTGAAGCGGGCGGGTGTACGGGAAGGCCGAGAGGCCTACTCGGACCGGCCGTAGCGACCGTTCACATTCAGCAGGTTCCAGCTCTTACTCGACTCCCATAAACGGGTGCGCTTCTGCGTGTAGTCGTCGGGTCCGGGCCGGTGAATTTCGGAGAGATCCGGAAATGCGCTAATGTGGAGGTCGCCGCAGAAAAGCGGACCTGGCCAGCCAGGATCGGAAATTGAAACTCCGGGAAACGGAGCGGAAAACATCTGATAAGCTGGAAATGCGAAAGAACGAAGCGCCCGGAGAGTTCACGAGAGTGACTCGAAGGAAGTGTCCGTTCCTTGAGAACTCAACAGCGTGCCAAAAGTCAACGCCAGATATGTTGACATCCCCGGCCTGGACCGTTCGGTCCGGG